>SIAF01000039.1 GCA_009691905.1 Planctomycetaceae bacterium
CTACCTGGGCCGCAGCCACGACGGCCCGCCCGGCCCCGAAATCATGTGGCGCGGAATGCGCCGCGTTTTTGACTTCGCCCTCGCCTGGGAAACCCGCACCGAAATCGAGAAACCTAAATTCCACGATGGTTGTGTATAAGGATGAGAGCCGAGCTTGGGAACGAGGACAGTCCTGTTGCCAAGAAACGAAAGTGAACTATACCTCACGCAGCCATGCGTGAGATGTTCTTGGCGAGCCGTACGCCGTGAGGCCACGGGTTTCGTGCGACGATCAAGAATCCGCAGCCTGACGGCATGCGGCTCGCTAATGTCTCATCTTGGGCCGCGTCAGGTATAATTGCACCGTCGCATCAGACTGGCCAGAACTTCGTCGTCGCTGGGAAACGCGCTCGCGAGAAAGCCCTTGAGCGGGATCGGAATCTCGTCCATGCGATACGCCGTGCCGCGGCGGTGGACGCCATAAACGGCGGTTGTGATGCGAATGGTCGGGACAAACCCGGTCACGACTTCCGGATAGTCGAGAACGATCGTCGGAATCGTGGCGAGGTGCGCTTGCGCCTCGGGCGAAAACTGTTCGACCGTTTCGCTGCCGACGAGCAGGCAGGCGTCGACCTCCCCGCGGGCCAACATTTCGTTGGCCGAGAATTCACCGGGGTTGAACCGCGGGTAGCCGCGACCCAGATTGACGCTGAACGGATAACCGGTCTGCCAGCACAGGACGCTGTCGGCCCCCGTCACGTCGCCGTAAACGCGCAACCGCCGCGCGTAGAACCGCGTGTACTCGTGCAGGTCGCGAACCAGAAGCAACAGTGCAGCCACGTTGAGATGCCCCAGTCCCGAACGACTGAGGCCCAGTCCGAAAAAAACAACTCCCGAGCGGCAGCCCTTCATTCGCTCGGCCAGATCCTGCAAGGCGTGTCGGGAAATCCCGGTCGGCGCGGCGGGATCGGGCAATTCGCCGTCGATCAATCGCCGCAGCGCCCACAGGGCCTCGAAATCGCGATCCGGCTCGACCTGCAGAAAAATGTCGGCTCGGGCGCTGCTGGCCGTGGGTGCCCGGTCGACCACGACGACTGTGCGATCGCGACGGCCTCCCGGCAGGAATTCTCCGGTGGGATCGATCGAATAGCGCTCGAAATGCCGCGGGTGACTGATCGCCGGGTCGCACCCCCAGAAGATGACCAGATCGGCCCGATTGCGCGGCTCACCCAGCGAACTGGTCGACTCGCCCGTGTCCTGAAAGGCCATGATCGATGGTGCGTGACACAACGAGGCGGTCGTATCGATAGTGGCCCCGATCTTGTCGGCCAGCGCCACCGCGGCCCGCTGCCCGTCGGTGCTGCTGCGAGACAAGCCGTAAATCAACGGCGCGTCGCTTGCCGCGAGAATTGCCGCGGCCCGCTCGAGCGCGGCGTCGAAGCTTGCGTCTTGTCCTGCTATGGCCGCAAGCGGGGGATTCCGCGAACCGAGAGCCCGGTACCACTCCGCCGCCATTTCGCAGGCGCGCTGCGCCTCGACGATTCGCCCGGCTTCGACCGTCACCCGCAAGTCGTCACAAACGCATCCACATTGCGTACAGGCGACATTCTCGACGACTTGGGGCACGTATCGGCTTTCTATTTTCCAAACGCATACAGGTGCGACGCCGTGCGAACGTACAGGTTACCGTCGACAATCGCCGGAGTCGCCATGATGCGCTCACCCAGGTCGTTCCGGGCGATCACGCGCAGTTCGTCGTCGGCTTCGAGGACAACCACCACTCCATCCATCGACGACGTAAATACTTTGCCGTCGCCGGCCACCGGCGAGGCGTAATACGATCCTGCGGCCCCCAGCCGCGATCGGAAGTGAAGGTTGCCGTCGCCGGCGCTGTAACACGACATGATGCCGCCGTTTTTCACAGTGTACAGGCGACCGCGATAGCAAAGCGGAGAGGGGCTTTCGGGCAGGGCTTTATCGGCCTTCCACACCAGCCCTTTCGCGGTGACCCGGCCATCGGCGTCAGCGCGATATGCCATAAGGGCGTTGTTGATTGTCGACGCGAACAGCGACATGCCCAGCCATTCGATGCCGTCGAGCGCCTTGTCTCGATTGCGGTCGAGCATCCCGAACATCTGTGACATGGTCATGTCCCCGACGCCATCGGGGTGGCCGCGACTCACGAGTACGAGTTTTCCCGGAACCTCGTCGGCGTCAAGCTTGCGGTTCTTGTTCTCGTCGTAGTCGCTCAGCAGATCGGCGAATGTCTTGTCAGTCTTATCTTCTGAAGGGCCGATCGGGTGAAACGAAACGACGAAGATCAGATCGTCCCCCAGCACCGGCGTGGCGATCGGCATCATCGCAAAACCGTTGAGCGCCCAGCGCACAGTGCCATCACGGATGTCGACTGCCGAGAGGCCCCGTTCTCCCTGCACCAGCGCTTCGGTCACGTCGTCCGCCTGCCGCAGCACGGGCACGGCATAGCCGGGAGCATACTTGAGCTTTTCATTTTTCCAAAGCATCTCGCCCGACGTCACGTCGAGCGCCATGAGCGCCGCCGGCGGTCCCTGATAATTCAGCAGCAGGACGTTGCCCGCCAGGACGGGCGAGGCGGCGGTGCCGAACGCCGTTTTTGGTGGATTTTGCAGTTGCGTCCACAATTCGTGTCCGTCGTGGTCGTAGCACAAGAGTCCCAACGACCCGAAATAGACGTAAACCTGCTGGGCATCAGCGGCAGCGCTCGAGGCGGCCGGGCTGCCCAGCTCGTGGGGCTTCTCGATCGTTTCAGCGGGCGCCGTGCGCCGCCACAAGATTGCACCGGTCGTGCGATCCAGGCACAACGTTTCGAGAACCTGCCGCTGGGGGTCATGGCCTGTCAGAAAAATCCTCTCACCCCAGATGCAGGGAGACGAATGACCCGCAGGAAGCGCGGTCTTCCACAGGCAGTTGCGGTCTGGTCCGAACTCGCCAGGGAGCGGTTGATCGTCAGCCGCGATTCCCGCAGCATTCGCCCCGCGAAATTGCGGCCAGACGGCGTCGGCCGCGACGGCGCGGGTGAAAAAAATCAGATTGCAGATCAAAGCACACGTCAGCACTCGAACGGTCAGACGAAGCATCGAACGCTCTCCTGCCAGGGATGCCCACGCCGGCCGCTTGCCGACAGACCTGGATGCGGCGGGTCGGTGTTCCGGCAGCGTAGCCGAAATCGAATACCGCCGCGACCGACCGAGCGTTAACAGCCTGTTGAAAATCTCGAAGCGCGACTTGCAAGACAGTCGAGCGATGGCCCCGTGGGATGGAAATGCACTCAAAACGCAGCGCGCTTTCCAGAGTGCAACGGCGTCATTTCGCGTTCCGATCCTCCGTAGCACAAGCGTCCTCGCTTGTGCCTCAACTGAAATACACGGGCGGTTGGCGGGTACTTGAACATCTCGACCACTCGGCGAATCGTGCATCTGGATAATCGGGAATTGGCGGATGCCCGGGAGCTGGTAGAATAGGGGCGTGTTCACAATTCACCCGGTCTCGTCGCGAGACGTTTGTGGTTTCTTGGCCGGCCATCGACCGTTTGTCGAAGCGTCGAGGCGCTAAGTTGGCACGCAGAAATAGTTGAGCAGGCGAGCGGGGGGCGTGAGCCCCCTGAAGGGTCGCTTTGCATGCGGTGCCGCATAGTTTCCTTTGTGGGTCTACTTGGATTCGCGGTGCGACGTCGCGCTTACAATCACGTTCAAACCAGTTCGCATGGTCAACAGACAATCGTTCACTCGCGTCGAACTGGCGGTGGTCGCAGCCATCCTGCTGGTGCTCGCGTTACTGCTATGGCCGGCGATCCGCTCGGCGTGGGAAGAATCCCGGCGGGCGACATGCAAAAATAATCTGCGGCAGATCGTCGTTGCCCTGCACGCTTACCACGACCAATACGAGTCCTTCCCGCCGGCCCACGTGCTCGGCCCGGACGGCAAGAGGTGGCACAGTTGGCGCGTGCTGATCCTGCCGTTCCTCGGGCAACAGAAGCTGTACGACGAATACCGTTTCAACGAGTCCTGGGACGGTCCGCACAATCGCTCTCTGAAAGACAGGATGCCCGACGTCTTTGCCTGCCCCGACAGCGACCGGCGACGGGAGGGGGTCACCAGCTACCTGGCGGTTGTGGGTCGCGCCGCCGCGTTCCCGCAGGATTTGGCGGTGCGACTGAAGGACTTTCACGACGGCGCATCCAACACCATTATGCTGGTCGAATCCGACGATGCCGGAATTCACTGGACCGAGCCGCGCGATATTCCGCACCAGAATGTGGTGCTCGGCGGCGACGCCCCCGAGCCCCCGCGGGTTGCCAGCCGCCATCAGGGCTGGCACGCGGCGCTGGCCGACGGCGCCGTCCGGTTGATTTCGCCGCAGATTCGTCCCGACGTGCTCAAAAAGCTGCTGACGATCAACGGCGGTCAGCCTCCGCCGGGCGTCGCGATGCCGCTCGACGAACTGACCGATGCGCCCCCGCTGCCGCCGGTGCGGCCGGCTGCCGAAATGCCCGGCACGAACGTCGTGCCCCACCCCTCAGCGGCGCTCTCGGCCGGACGCAACACGGTCTACTGCGCCACATTCGCCATCGCCTGGGGCGAACTGCGAAAACTGGCGGGGGGCGACCCGGTGAAACTGAGTTCCGATCCGCCGCTGGCCGAGGCGCTCAATCAATTCGAGTTTGATCCCGGCAACCTGGACGAAGAGAGCTATCTTGCCCGAGTCGGAAAAGTCGACGGCGATCTCATCGAGCAAATTCGCCAGGAACTGTCGCTCCGATTCCCTTCGGCAACGCCGCGACTCCCCGATCGGGCCGAGCTTGGCCGGAATCAATTCCTGATCTACAGCTATTTGCAGAAATCCCTGCCGTTCGGAGAGAAATTCAATGTGCTCGAAGCGCCGCTGGAGTTTCGGACCACAACCGGCACGGTGCGCGTCGCCAGTTTCGGCGTACACGAATTCGACGATTTCGGACCGCGCGCGGCACAGCTCAAGTCGCAGATGACGATTCTCGACTATGCGCACGACGACGATTTCATCATCGAGTTCCACACGCGGGCGACAAACGATCGGATGATTCTGGCGAAAATCGAGCCGCGTGCGACTCTCGCCGACACGATCGACGACGCACAGCGCCGCATCGCCAAACCCGATCCTTCCCACACAGCCCGCGAATTGCATTCCCGCGAAACGCTGGCCATTCCCCGTTTGATCCTGGGAGTCGATCGCGACTATTCCGAGCTGACCGGTCACGATTTTCTCAACGCACAGTTGTCGGGCAACGTCGTGCGCGACGCCGCACAGGTCATTCAATTTCGTCTGGACGAGACCGGCGCGGAGCTCGTTTCAGAGGTGGAGATCATCGGCGAAAATGGGCATACCCCCTCGAAACCTGGCAAACGCCGATTCATTTTCGATCGGCCGTTTCTGATCTACCTGATCCAGAAGGACGCCGATCAACCTTACTTCGCCGCATGGATCGAAAACGCCGAGTTGATGGAAGCGGGTAGATAGGCCGGCAAGCAGCCGTGCGCCGGTGGTAAAATGACACTATGTCCAACCCAAGGAAGGAAAAAGGGGCGGGACTCTTCGATGATCTGATTCCGGATCAATGAGTCCTGTTCCCTTTTTCATCCGGCTCGGCGAGCAAATCGCCCAGTCGATCGAGCCGGCGTTCCCACATCGAGCGGCATTCGCCGATCCATTGCTCGGCCACTGAAAGCCCGGCGAGTTCGATGCGGCACGTGCGGACCCTCCCGACCTTTTCGGTCTGTACCAGACCGCTTTCCTCCAGCACCTGCAAGTGCTGAACGACTGCGGCCAGAGTGATGTCGAAGGGTTCTGCCAACCGCGAGACCGAGATCGGTCCTTCGCTGACCTTCTCCAGAATGGCCCGGCGGCTGGGATCGCCGAGGGCGTGGAAGACACGGCCGATATCAGGTTTTTTCGTCTGCATTGGTTCGCGATTTCCAGCGTCGTTCTCGGACTGGGTGGCCCCGCAAAGGAGACTATGCGGCGCCGCATGCAATGGGAACCTTCAGGGGGCTCACGCCCCCCACTCGCCTGCTCAACTGATTCTGCGTGTCAACTTAGCGCGGGAACTGGGCTGTCAATCGCTCGAGCAGCTTGCGCCATCGATCGCGACCAGGTCACGGGGCAAACTCGTGTCGGTGATGGGCGTGCCGGCGAGAGCATCCGAAGGCCGCTATTTTCCATAAATCCGAACGAAGTCGTCCATACGATCGATTCAATCGGTACAGCTTACCGCGCAACGCCCTGTATGCACGGGTTGCAGCGGTTAAATTCGATAATCCGCCTATTCCGGTTGAATGACTTCGACGCAATCATCCGATGCATATTTCCGGTAGCGCCAATGTTTCAGGGATGATGGCGCGGGAGACCCGGAAAGAAAGGAGTTCGGCGAATGCGTGATTCATTTCGAGGTCGTGTCGGATTTTCGGCCGTGGCGCTGCTATGGGTGACAGGGCTGCTGGCCTCGCTCGCCGGTTCCGCTGCGGGATCCGATGATGGGTTCATTGACGTTCAAACGGCCGAATCGCGCGAGAATCGCTGGTACGACGATCGGGGCGCGATCGGCAATGGCGGCACCATCGCCGACGACGAAACACCTTTGATCACGGTGCGAATCAACGCGCTGGTTTTGCATCGTTCGTCGAGTCCAACCAACACCGTGCTCACCGATTCGGGGACGGGCGACACGTTGCTGACGACACCCGGCCACGATCCGTGGGCTGCGGGAACGGAAGTCGATTTTATTCTGAACTTCACCAACACGACCGCTTTCGAATTCGACTGGTTTTCGATCGATGACTGGTTTGGCCAGTCGGCCGTCGATCTGGGAGGCACCGTCGTCAATCAGGTCCCGTTTCCTGTGACGAGAGCGAGCAGCACTGTCTCGTCTCGACTCCGCAACATGGAATTCAACCTGCGGGAGCAGGTCTCCGAGACGTTCACGCTGCTCGCAGGGTTCCGCTACCTGGAGTTTCTCGACCACGTGGGAGCCCACTATCAGAATTTCCCGCTGGGATTCTCGGAGGATCTTACGGTCGAAACCGGCAATCGATTGTATGGAGTCCAGATCGGGGTCCAGGCGACTCTCTGGAAAACCGAGACCTGGCAATTCGACGCCTTGATCAAGACCGGGATGTACGGAAATCTCGCCAACAACAGCAGCGGAATTTTCTCCTCCGGGATTCCGTCGCAAGCGGCCAACATTCGCGCTCTGGGCAGTCATTCGGCGTTCTTCGGTGACCTGAGTCTGCGAGCGTCGCGGCGCTTCGGCGACAACGTCTCCCTGTTCGTCGGATACCGCCTGATGTACCTCGACGGCATCGCGCTGTCCGCCGACCAGTACGACATCGTCGCCGCCTTTAAAACCGGCGACGTGCCGAACATCGACATCAGCGGCAGTCTGCTCCTTCAGGGAATCGAAGCCGGCGTGACATTCAAGTTCTAGTCGTCAGGCAGGCGGATCCCGACTTCTCAGGGTCGTCGATCATCGGGCGAAGAAGAAAAGGGCACATTGTGGATTGTAGATAGTGTGACGGGCGCGACTTGAACTCTTGAACTCTTGAACTCTTGAACTCTTGAACTCTTGAACTCTTGAACTCTTGAACTCTTGAACTCTTGAACTCTTCAACTTTTGAACGCTGCGGAAGCGGTGAACACTTCGGACAATTGTCCCGCTACTTGTGCGGTGCGGGCGTTGCCGGTTTGAGATCAGGTGCTTTCACTTCCGGCTTGCCGCGTTCGACGAACCACTGAATCGTGTAGTAGAACACCGGCGTCAGAAAGATGCCGAAGAAGGTCACGCCGAGCATCCCCGCGAAGACGGCCGTGCCCAGGGTCCGCCGCATCTCGGCACCGGCGCCATGCGAAATCACCAGAGGCACGACCCCCAGGATGAAGGCGAACGAGGTCATGATGATCGGCCGCAGGCGGTCGCGGCTGGCGTTGACGGCCGCATCGAATCGCGACTGGCCTTTGTCCTGGTTGGCCTTGGCGAATTCGACGATCAGAATGGCGTTTTTGCAGGCCAGGCCGATCAGCACGATGAACCCGACCTGCACGAAAATGTTGATATCCGACCCGATGATCGCCACCCCGGCCAGCGCACTCAAGATGCACATCGGCACCACCAGAATCACCGCCAGCGGCATCGAATAACTCTCATAGAGGGCGGCCAGCACGAGAAACACGAGCACCACGGCGCCGGCGAAGGCCCAGATCGCCGAGCTGCCCTCGGCCTTTTGCAGGAACGTCAATTCGGTCCATTCGAACTGGATGCTTCCCTTGCCCAACTCATCCTGAGCGAGTTGTTCGATCGACGAGATCATTGTCCCCGAACTGACACCGGGCAGCGACGCGCCGTTGAGGGCCGCAGCCGAAAGGTTGTTGTACCGAGTGACGATGGCCGGCCCGCCGATATCTGAAACCGTAACGAGCGTCGCCAGCGGGACCATGTCCCCCACGATGTTGCGGACTTTGAGCCGCCCAATATCTTCGGCCTTCAGTCGAAACTGCGCGTCCGCCTGGAGATTGACCTGCCACGTGCGACCGTCGCGGTTGAAGTCGTTGACGTAATAGCCTCCCAGGTACACCTGCAGGGTGTTGTAAACGTCGTTCAGCGCCACTCCCATCGTTTTGCACTTGGTGCGATCGACGTCGACATACATCTGGGGGGTGTTCGCCCGAAAGCTGCTGAAAACTCCAGCGATCCCGGGAATCTGCCGCCCCTTATCCGCCAGATTCTCGGTTTGTCCCTGCAGCACATCCAAAGGAACGTCGCCCCTGGCTTTGAGCATCAGCTTGAAGCCGCCGGCATTCCCCAATCCCTCAACGGCGGGTGCGCCGTACACTCCGACCTGGGCTTCGAGAATCTCCTGGTACACCTGCCGCTGCAAGGTGCGGGCAATCTCGTCGGCGTGCAGCGCGTGGTCGCGGCGCTTGTCGAACTCCTTGAGAATGACGAACATCGACCCCAGATTCGATCCGACCGCGTTGAGCACGAACGATTGCCCCGGCACTCCCAGGGTATGGTTGACCCCCGGTGTTTTGAGGGCCAGTTGTTCGATGCGCTTCATGGCGGCGATCGACCGCTCGAGTGAGGCTGAGTCGGGCAACTGCATGTCGACGACCAGATAGCCCTTATCCTGCGTCGGAATAAACCCGGTTGGGATGCGCGTGAAGCCCAGGTAGGTCAAACCGAGCAGTCCGCCGTACACGAACAGAACGATCACCGAAATTCGCAGCGTCCCGGCGACGGTGCGGCCGTAGAGACCGGTCACAAACTCAAAACCGCGATTGAACCAGCCAAAAAAACGCGCCAGCAGCTTGTTGGCCCGCCGCGCGATGACCGCCCCGATCATCGCTCCTGGGACCATCGTCGCGAGCCAGATCGCCCAGCCCTGCCAGGCCGGTTGGTCGGCCGCCGCCGCCGGCAGCAGGTCACGCTCAAAGAGCGTCGCCCCCAGCCAGCCCAGCAGCGCCGCGTAGCCCCACCAGGGGAGCGCCTCGCGCGTGTCGTGCTCGTGACCGGCGCCGTGCTTGTAATTCTGAAAGATCATCACCGCCCGCGAGGGGGTCATCGTCAGGGCGTTCGTTGCCGAGATGATCATCGCTGCCGAAATTGTCAGGGCGAACTGGCGATAGAACTGTCCGCTGATGCCCGAAATCAGGGCGGTCGGCAGAAACACCGAGCAGAGCACGAGCGTAATCGCGAAGATCGCCCCGGTGATTTCCCCCATCGCGGCAATCGTGGCTTCACGGGCCGGAAGCCCCAGCGCCAGCTTGCGTTCGACGTTCTCAAGCACCACGATCGCGTCGTCGACCACGATGCCGATCGCCAGCACCAGGCCGAACAGCGTCAGGTTATTGAGTGTAAAGCCCATCAGCAGCATGACGGCGAACGTGCCGATCAGCGAGACCGGCACGTCGATCATCGGCAGGATCATCGCCTTCCAGTCCTGCAGAAACAGCAGCACGACGATCGCGACCAGAATGACGGCATCGCGCAGCGTGTGAAACACTTCAGTGATCGACTCCTTGATGAACGGAGTCGTGTCGTAGACGATCGCCTGCCTGATCCCTTTGGGAAAATTGATTTCCAGCTCTTTCATTTTGGCGCGCACGTTGTCGGCGGTTGCCAGGGCGTTCGAGCCGGGCAACTGAAAGACCGCCAGCCCGACCGACGGCCGGCCGTCGAGCGTGCAGCGCGTGTCCTGGTTCTTGGCCCCCAGTTCGAGCCGCGCGATGTCGCGCAACCGCAGCACCTGCCCCGACGTGCCGGTCTTCACGATGATCTGCTCGAATTGCTCGGCCTCGATCAGCCGGCCCAGCGTGCTGAGCGTGTATTGAAAATCCTGCCCGGCCGGCACCGGCTGCTGACCGAGCTGGCCGGCGGCGACCTGAACGTTTTGTTCTTTGAGCACGTTGACGACGTCGGTCGCCGTGATGCTGTTCCCGGCCATTTTCTCGGGATTGAGCCAGGCCCGCATGCTGTAATCCTGCTGCCCGAGATACGTGACGTCTCCCACCCCTTTAACGCGCGACAGCTCGTCGCGGATATTGATCGTCGCGAAGTTGCTCAGGTAAAGCTGATCGAACATCGGCTTCTTTGTGACCGGGTCGATGTCGGACGAGAGATTGACCGCCAGCAAAATGCTGGGCGAGCGCTTTTTGGTGGTCACACCGATGGCCTTCACCGCATCGGGAAGCGTGGGCATCGCCAGGTTGACGCGGTTCTGCACCAGAACCTGGGCCATGTCGAGATTGGTGCCCAAAGCGAACGTGACCGTCAGGTTGTACCCGCCGTCGTTCGTACACTGCGACGACATGTACAACATGTTCTCGACGCCGTTCACCTGCTGCTCGATCGGCGCCGCCACCGTATCGCGAACGACGGTGGCGTTCGCTCCGGGATACGAACATGAGACCTGCACGGTCGGAGGCGTGATCTCGGGATATTGGGCGATCGGCAACACTTGCTGCGCCGCGAGACCCGCCAGCGTGATCACGACCGAAATCACAACCCCCAGCACCGGGCGATCGATAAAAAACTTCGCGATCATCAACCGGCTCCGGGGTTGCTGGTCCCACGTAAAGATCACGTCTATACCGCAAAGCAGGTCGGCTGTACAGGTGCGGACGGCGGACGGTCATGCCCGGCCGAACCCAATAATCAAACGCTGCGGTTGCATTTCTCCTGCAAAATGCTGACACTGCATTTCGTTGTTTTCAGAAGACTCTCAAATTCCTTAAGCCGCGAGGTGAGGTGATGTTGTGTTCAACCAAAATCGGAACGGCGTTATTGCTGTGCTGCTTGTGCTGTAACGCGACGCGTGTCTCGGCGGCTGAGTTTTAGACGCTGCTGAAGCGCGTTCCCAACGACGTTAACGTGCTGGTGATGGTCGATGTCGATCGTCTCCTTGCGACGCCCCTGGCTGTGGCGCAGGGGTGGAAGAAACGTATGAAGGAAAACGTGGCCGAACGGCCGATGCTGCTGCCCCCCAATGCGCACAAACTTGTGCGGGCGATCTCCGCCGACCTCAACACGCAGGATACAAAATACGAAATCACGCTGCTCGAAATGCCCAAAGGATTAGCGCTCAACACGATCGCCGACCGTCACAAGGGCTACGTCGAAGAGATTTCCAATGTCAAAGCGGTCTGGCTGCCGGAGGGCGCGTATTGCGTCAAATTGACCGACGACCTGCTCGGCGTGATGTTTCCGGCGAATCGGCAGTTTCTCTCGCGGTGGATTCGCGAACGGAGCGGTCAGGCGGCAGATTACCTGACGGACGCGGCCCGCGACATGAAGGCCAAAGGCCCGCAATTGCTCGTGGCGATCGACCTGGATGATGCGGTATCGCCCGGCGACCTGGAAGACCGGTTGAAGAAATTCGTCTCGCTCGGTGAATCGGAGAAGAATCTGAAGGCGATTACCAAAGTCGTCGAAGGCATTCGGGGGGTCAAGTTCGGCGTAACCGTCGATACCAAGGCCACCGGCCGGATGATCGTGAATTTCGACAGCGACGTCGCACCTCTCAAGTCGATCGCCAAGCCGCTGCTGCTTGAGGTTTTGTCCAATCGCGGGATGGCGCTCGACGAACTCGACGACTGGGAGGTCACAACCGAGGGGCGGCAATTGATCTTCAGCGGGCCTTTGACCGACAGCGGGCTGATGCGGCTGTCGAGCCTGTTCGAGCTTCCCTCTGAACTGATCGAAGATTCCGAAGCGAATGTCGACGCCGACAATCCGATGCTGTACGCCACGCAGGCGCACTACAAAGCGGTGCAGAAGCTGCTCGACGACATCCTGAAAAAACCCCGCACAATTTCGGCGAATACGCGCAGTGGGCTGACCGCTACGCCCAAAAAATCGATCGCCTGCCGCTGGTCAACGTCGATAAAGAGATGCAGGCGTACAGCGCCCGAATGGCCGAGCTGCTGAGGCAAGGCTCAAAGTCGGCCAAAGGAGTGGGCATTCGCACCGCCGGCCGCTCGTCGCAGGTCGGGACGGGCAACTACGCCTCATATGACTATTATGGCGGGCGATACAACTCGAACCAGGTGAAGCGAGGCGTCGAAGGTCAGGAGCGGATGAGCGGCGCCCTCGATCTTGCCGAAATGAAACGCATCATTCAGGACGAATCCGGCGACATCCGCCGGGTGATGGTCGAGCGTTACAAAGTCGAGTTCTAGCAGACTGTTGAAAATGGGGACTGGCTTCGACGCCAAGAGATAAATACCTGGAAATCTGATGTGTTTCGGCGGAGACAGACTCATTTTTCAACAGGCTGTTAAGGTGTTCGTCCATTCCGGGAGGAGTTTCAGATGTCTTGTCGATGGTGGATGAACTCCGCGGCAGCGCTCGTGCTGCTCATTTCACCGCCGAGAACCCAGGCTGACGAAGCCGCCGCGCTCCTGAAATACATTCCCGAGTCGGCGAATGCACTGGTGGTGGTACGGTTTGGCCAGATGCTCGACTCGCCTCTCGCCAAACGAGAACGCTGGTCCGCCAATCAACGTGAGAAGTTTGCCGCGATCGCGGGGGATTTGCCGGCGTGGGTCAACCTGCTGGTTGTGGGGGCACAGGTTCACCCGGCCGATTCCAGCGCCGATTGGCGCGTGGCGGTCGCCCCTCACCCGGCTTCCGTGAGGATCAAAACAATTGCCGCCGGCGAACGAGCCGATGTCGAAACGCTGGCGGATCGCGAGGCGGTCCTGGCTCCGCGCGGGATCTACTTCGTGGCGTTGGAAGAACGACTGCTGGGCCTGCGGACACCCGCCTACCGGCAGGATGTGGCGCGCTGGGTCCGCCGCACGCAACGGAACCCGGCCGCGACCGTTTCACCGTTTCTGCAGGCGGCGGCCGGTGACGACAGCCAGCTCATCCTGGCGCTCGACACAGCCGACATGGTCGATCCTCGTCGCGTGGCTCCGCACCTGGAAAGAATCGGGCTGGGCCCCAAGACCATCGACCGCGTTCAACGGGCGCTGGGCGAGTTGCTGGGCCTGAAGGTTGCCGTGCGGTTCGGCGACCTGATGGAGTTGACGGCAACTTTTGAGTTCACCGGTGATCCGGGAGACGTGGGTGAAGCGTTGCGGCGGCTGTTTCTGCAGGCCGTCAGCGATCACGGTCTGAGCCTGCCGGAGCTGGAGGGGCTGAAAGTCAGTTCAGCAGGAACGAGCATCCAATTGACAGGCGCAGCCCTTTCGGAGGAAAGCCTGCGGCGGGTGTTGACATTCGCGCTGGCCCCGCCTGGCGAGGCGATTGAGCAATCACAAGCAGCGGAGCCCGGCGTGACGCCGACAGATTCCAAACAGGAAGCCGAGGCGAAGGTCGACGTCAAAAAGACGAAGCGCTATCTGCACTCGGTCAATCAAATCGTTGCCGGTCTGGAACGAGGCCGCAATCGCATCAAGGACTACGAGAGCACCGCCACCTGGCACGACAACTACGCCGACAAGATCGAAAAACTGCCAACCACGGGGGTCGACGGCGAACTGGTGGAATACGGCCGGGACGTCAGTTCGAAACTTCGCGCGCTGGCCGCTTCGTTGCGGGGCGTCGTCGTCGATGTGAATACGCAACAGCGCAGCGTCACCTACAATACGAATTACGATCCCGGGTGGGGCGCGGTCAGTATCTTCGGCGGCGTCGGCTACAAGGCCCCTTCGACCAACGTGCAAACAAACCTCAACGAGGTGCGGGAGCGACAAGCCGACGCCGTCCAGCGCGGCGCGAAGCAGCGCGAAGAGATCTGGCTGCTCATTCTCGACGAGCGGTCGCGCATCACCGACCAGATGCAAACCAAACATGCGATCCGACCTTAGTGGCCTGTTGAAAATGGAGACTGGCTTCTACGCGAAGAGATAAATACCGGGATATCTGGTGTGTTTCGGCGGAGCCTGACTCATTTTTCAACAGGCTGCGATGGCGATTTGTCGTCATCAGCGGCGGTCGCGACCGCGTCTCCAGGTCGGCTGCGCATGTCGCCGGGCTTGGGCTTCACGACCGCTCCGGGGCGCACGCGCTGCAAGCCGTCGATGATGATGGCATCGCCGGACTGGACCCCCTCGGCGACGACTCGCAAACCGTCGTGCTTTGCCCCGAGCCTGACCGGCCGAAACACGACTTCGTTGTTGTCGTTGACGACGTAAACGAACTTTTGTCCCTGATCGGTGCCGATCGCCCGCTCATTGACCAGCAATGCCGAATGCGGCTTGCCGATCGGGACGCGGACTCGGGCAAACAGCCCTGGGGTCAAAATTCGTTCACCGACCGCAGGCTTGGGGTTGGCAAAGACTCCGCGGAGGAGTTTCGTACCTGTGTTCGGGTCGACGCGATTGTCGATGAAGTCCAATGTGCCGCGATGCGGATAACCGTCATCGGTTGCCAGTCCCAGCAGCACAACCACGGTGCTGGATTCTCGCGACTCGAGCGTCCCATCGCGAACCTGTTGCTCGATGGTCAGCATCGTCCGCTCTTCGACGTCGAAATAGACGAACATCGGGTCGACCGACACCAGCGTCGTCAGTTTCGTGGTGTCGGCGTTAACCAGATTCCCCTTGTCGACGAGCGTGCGGCTGATCTTGCCGAAAATCGGTGCGGCAATTTTGGTAAAGCCAACATCCAGTTGTGCCCGTTCGACTTTGGCAGAGGCCGACTGCACGTCGGCATCGGCCTCTTTTCTGGCGGCGTCGGTCCGATCGAATTCCTCCTGACTGGCGGCTCCGCGTTTCTTCAATTCTTCCATGCGCTTGAAATCGGTGGTCGCTTTGTCCTGAGCCGCCAGGGAGCTCGCCAGTGCTGCCTTGGCCGCGTCCAGATCGGCGTTGTATTGCCGCGAGTCGATTTGATAAAGCGGTACTCCCTCGTCGACTTCGCTGCCGGCGACAAACGTGACGGTATCCAGAAATCCGGTGACTTTCGCGCGAATCTCAATTGTTTCCGCAGCGTCGGTTCGACCGGTGAAGTCGACGTAGTCGACGATTTGTTTTGCCACCGGTTGGCTGACGATCACCGTGGCGGGCGGCAGTTTCATCGACGCCGGGTCGGCGCGCGAATGGTCGCAACCCGACGAGAGAAGGCTCAAAGCGATCCCGATCGTCAGGCACGCACAAACGCGATTCGAACGGTCCATGGCGGTGTACTCCGAAAACCTGGAGATGTCGCACAATAAATCCTTCCGGCAACGGCGAAGACGCACTTTATCGGCGGCGGCGCCTTTCTACAACCGGCCGATTGACAAGGTCGGAAGGCCATTTTACGACTCGGTTCCAACCGATCGGCATCGAAACCAGTCCAGCCGATGACGAGGTTGCGATTGATGTCTTGTCCGCGGGATTGTCGGTTGACACGCGCTTCGAATTCCCGATATGACGGATGATCTGACAAAACGGACGTCCCGCGCACGGCAAGAGCCGTAGCGGTTGCCTGGACGCAGCCCCGAATCAGGGGCCGAATCAAGTTGAAATCGATCGAGGGACAAACTGCGAAAGGGGCTGTTGCCGATGAAGGTTGTCGTCACCGATTACACGTTCGCATCGCTTGAAATCGAACGGTCCATTCTTGAACCGCTGGGGCTGACTCTCGTCGCCGGCCAGTGCAAGACGCCGGCCCAACTCATCGATCTCGTTCACGACGCTGATTTTGTCATTACGCAATTCGCTCCCGTCAACGCTGCCGTGATCGCCGCCATGCAGCGCGCGCAAATCATCGTGCGTTACGGCATCGGGGTCGACAATGTCGATCTGGCAGCGGCCCGCGAGCGGGGAATTCCCGTTTGCAACGTGCCCGAGTTTTGCATCGACGAAGTCGCCGACCATACGCTGGCTTTCATCCTCGCCTTGACGCGCCAGGTCGTGTCGCACTGCAATCACGTTCGTGGCGGCCAGTGGGGATTGGCGGTGCCCATCTCGTCGTTCAGAACGCTGCGCGACCAGACGGTGGGAGTCGTCGGTTTCGGCCGCATCGGGCGCGCCGTCGCCGGCCGGCTGCTGGCCTTCAAAAGCCGAGTGCTGGTCAGCGATCCGGTCGTTTCTGCCGACGACGTTCGTGCCACGGGATGCACGCCGGTCGGCCTGCCCCTATTGCTGGCCGAGTCAGACGTCGTCACGCTGCACTGCCCTTCGACGCCGGCCACGAGAAAACTGATCAATGCCGACGCGCTGACTCAAATGAAGACCGGTTCGTTGCTCGTCAATCTCTCACGGGGCGATGTGGTCGATACGGCGGCGCTGGTCGCTGCGCTGCAGTCGGGCCGGCTGGGGGGCGCGGCGCTCGATGTCTGCGATCCCGAGCCGATTCCCGCCGACAGCCCGCTTTTGAAAATGGGCAATGTCGTCGTGGCCCCGCACGTCGCGTCCGTCAGCGAGAAGGCCGTTCGCAATCTGCGGGAAACTGCCGCGGAACTGGTCGCCCGACGGTTTCGCGGCGAAACACTGGGCAGCATTGTGAACGGCGTCACGGTGTAGGAGCGTGTTGAAAATGGGGACTGGCTTCGACGCGAAGAGATAAATACCTGGAAATCTGATGTGTTTCGGCGGAGACAGCCTCATTTTTCAACCCGCTGTCCGTCCACATGAAAAATCGTATCATGTCGCAAAAATCCATCAGGATTGAACTCTTCGTGTCGACCAAATTCCACACGACGAATCACGCCGCTACTACCAGTGCCCGACTATGAACCTGATTGGCGTCGACATCGGTTCGTCTTTCATCAAAGCCGCAGTGCTTGATCTCGAAGGCCGCCAGATCGTACGCAGTGCCCGCGCCCCTTTTCCCGAGGCGATTCCCGGTTTGCCGGCCGGGCACTTCGAGATCGACCCGGCGCTGATCGTCGAGGCGACCGGGAACACGATTCGCGAGCTGCTTGAGGCGGTTCCGGATTGCAGCGGGATTTTGTTCTGCAGTCAGATGGGGGGCCTCGTTCTGGCCGACCGGCTCGGAAACCCGCGCTCGAACTACCTCTCGTGGCGCGATCAGCGCTCGACGATTGACGCCTCGAACCAGGGCGAGGCCTGCTTCCACAAAGTCCGGCGACAACTCGGCAGCGAGCGGTTTTCGGAATTGGGGCAGGAACTGAAGCCCGGCTCGATGCTGACGTTATTGGCCTGGCTGGGCGATCAGGGCGCCTTGCCCGAGGGGGCCGTCCCCCTGGGCTTGGGGGAGTTCGTGGTGTCGCGGTTGTGCGGAAGTCCGCCCGCGACCGAGCCGACGTCGGCTCTTGGGACGCTCGACTTGCGATCGCTCGGATGGCACACCGTTGCCTTCAAGGCCCTGGGACTGGACCGATTGAACTGGCCGAACCTGAGCCGGTTCCATCGCAGTGCCGGTGCCTTTGCCCACGCCGGCCGGTCGATCGAGTGTTACCCGGCCATCGGCGATCACCAGGCGGCACTGGCCGGTTCATTGCTGCAGGCGGGAGAACTCTCAATCAATGTTTCCACCGGGTCGCAGGTCAGCCAGATCACACCCGGTCTGGTTTTGGGCGACTATCAGACCCGGCCCTATTTCGACGGCACCTTTCTGAACACGGTCACGCACCTCCCGGCCGGTCGGTCGTTGCAGGTTCTGATCGATCTTTTGAGCGAACTGGCTGGCGCCGGGGGCTGCGACCTGCGCGACCCGTGGCAACTGGCGATTGCGGCAGCCGAGAAGGCCAGCGACGGCGACCCGTCGGTCGACCTGGCGTTTTTTGCCGGCCCGATGGGAAATCGTGGGGCAATCAGCAACATCACGACCGAAAACCTCACGGTTGGTGGAATACTGCGGGGGGCCTTTCGCAACATGGCCGAGAACTACGACGCCTGCGCCTGCTTCATCTGCCCCCAGCGCAACTGGAGCAACCTCGTGTTTTCAGGCGGGCTCGTGCAGAAGACGGCGCTGTTGCGAGAGATCATTGCCAAACGCCTGGGGGGGCAGTCTCGCACGGCACCGTTCACCGAAGATACACTGGCGGGGCTGCTGGCGCTGGGGCTGGTGGTTTCGGGGCAGGCCGCCAATGTCGCTGAGGCGACACGCTTGCTGGCCCCCGTTTGAACCCTGGTGAACCCAAATTCGAGGCCCAATCGCATGTCCGACTCGCGCTCGCCGGATGCGGTGAATGCTCGTGCCACCTGTCTGCCCCCGTGGACGGTCGGCGACCTTCCTGAACCCGCGCCGCTTTCGTGGCGGCGGTGGACGAACTTCGTCGGTCCCGGCATCGTGATGATGGGCATGCAGATCGGGGGGGGCGAATGGTTGTTCGGCCCCGAAATCAGTGCCCGCTACGGCGGCGGCCTGATGTGGATCGCCACCGTCGCCATCATCCTGCAGGTGTTTTACAACATCGAATGCGGTCGGTACGCCCTGTATTGCGGCGAACCGATCATGACCGGCTTCTTGCGCAAGCGTCCAGGTCCGCAGTTCTGGATCGGCGTCATTTTGATCCTCAATCTCGCCGCGCTGATTCCCGCGCTCTCGACCAGCGCGGCCGCGATACTGGCCGCGCTGTGGCTCGACCGCGTCCCGACGGTCGCCGACAAAGGCCTGGTGAGCGGCATCGCCTTCGTCTGTCTGGCGCTGGTCGCGCTGCCGGTGCTGGTCGGGGGCAAGATCTACAACACGCTGCAAGTTGTGATGACGACCAAAGTCGTCGTGGTCTTGAGCTTCTGTCTGGCGATGGGAGTCGCGTTCGTCGAGCCGGTTCATTGGGCAAACATTTTCAGCGGGTTCCTCAAGTTCGGCAACGTCCCCGTGTCGGATGGCCAGGGGGGCGAAAGGGTGCAGAACGCGTTCCTTGGCTACTGGCAGGAAGGCCATTGGCCCCTGGTGGCGCTGGGCAATATCGCCGTCCTGGGCGCGTTCGCCGGCTACGCGGGCGGGGGAGGGCTGGGCAACTCGACCTACAGCAATTTCGTTCGCGACAAGGGCTGGGGGATGGGACAAAACGTCGGTGCGATCGCGAGCGCCGTGGGGGGCCGGCACATCACGCTCAGTCACGTGGGCGAGGTGTTTCCTACGACGCCCGAAAACATGCGCCGCTGGCGCGGCTGGTGGCGGTATATTCTGACTGATCAGTTATGGATCTGGGCGCCCGGATGCTTCATGGGGATGGCCCTGCCCGCCCTGATCTCGATCGAATTCGCGCCCCACTCAGAACTGTACCGCGGGACCGAGAAGCTGAACTGGGCGCAGGCCATCATTTCGGCCGACGGAATTCGTCATGCCCCGCAGTTTTCGCCGACGCTGCAGCACTGGCTGTGGGTGTTGACCCTCGCCGTGGGGTTGCTGGTACTGCTCCCCAGTCAGATGTCGATCGTCGAAGACTTCTGTCGCCGCTGGACCGACATCATCTGGTCAGGCAGCCGCCGGGCGCGCGAGTCGCTGAGGGACCATCAAGTCTCGCGAATCTACTACACGATCTTGATCGGCTACGTGACCTGGTCGTTCGTCTGCGCCTGGCTGTTCAACCGCTACGGGACTCCCAAGCTGATGGTGATTGCCGTCGCCAACCTCAACAACCTGGCGATCGGCCTGACCTCGTTCAACCTGTTGTGGGTCAATCGCACCCTGTTGCCCGCACCCTTGAGGCCGCGCTGGTATCAGCAACTCGGCGTCGCCGCCTGCGGCATCTTCTACCTCGGACTGGCGCTGCTGGTGTTCGTCGTCGAAGTCTGGCCGCTCGTCATTCGGTAGTCTGCCATTCGCACCGGCATCGCTGACCTGTGTGCCCGACTTCGCGGCGAAGCGGCGCCTATTTCTCCCTTTCCCCCCCTCGCGGGGGAAGGGCCGGGGATGGGGGGGCGAGCGTCTCTTGATTCACAACAACATGTCCGACCCCTCGCCCGTCGCGGGGGGGGCGGTGAAGCCGGATGTGTGGATCCCAAAGGTATCTGACGACGGAGTTGCACGCCGCCTCGTGCCGATCACCCCGGCACCGCAGTACACGCGAAATCGAGCGTCGCGGCCGTCTTGCCGGCGGCTTTGACTTTGGCCGACATGTAATACGTATCCTTCAACCGCTCGGTCAGTTCGACCTCGATCTCAAGCGTGTCGCCGGGACGCACCATGTGCTTGAATTTGACGTTGTTGATCCGCGCGGCGACCGGCACCATCCCCGCGGGAACCGATTCCGTCTGACGCGCAATCAGCACGGCCCCCGCCTGCATCGACGCCTCGCACATGAGGACGCCCGGCAGGACCGGCTTGCCGGGATAGTGCCCGCGAAACACGTCGAGCGCCGGGTCGACGAACTTGCGGGCGACGATGCGGTTGGGCCCGATCTCGACGATTTCGTCGATCCACAGGAACGGATCACGGTGCGGGATCAGTTCCTGGATTTGATTTTTGTTGAGGGATGGCAAAAGGGTGTCTGCAATTCGAGGTGTCGGATCAAGCGGATGGTCTAAATCCAATCACATTCACTGTCGCAAGACCAGGTTACAGCGGACACTTGATTCTCAGGAGTCGCGCCAGAACTTCAGCCGTCGTAGACGCTGGTTCAACCATGCGGCGTTCCCATTCTTTATCGCTGATCGGCGGTTCAGTTCGAATAAATTCGTCGTCATCACAAGCGGGCGTGAAGTATCCGAGCATTTTCCCCGAACTATCGCACAACTCAGCGGTGTCTCGAAGCTCTTTCAACCTGGCAGAAATTGGCTCATCCATCACGTTTCGCTTCATAACGATACCTCAACAGATTCCGCCTTTGAGGCGACTCGCGACACGCAGAGGTCGATCGGTGTTCGCGAACGAACCCATCAACAGTTGACATCTCACTTCCGCGACTTCCAGACACGCAGCACCGAGACAATCAAATCGTCGGGGCGGCACGTGTACTGCACGGCCAGCGGCTCGACAAACAATATTCGCCGATCCCCCGCACGAGACTCGCCGACTTCAGCGGGTGCTCGCTCTAGCAACAGGTCGATCTCTTCAACGGCGTTAGAAATTTCGTCCCGTTGCGGTGACGGCGCATCAATTCAAAGTGTGGCTAACGCATCCAAGGCAAACGGCTTCCACTGGACGGAGAACATCACAGCCCCTTCAAATGGGCCAGGACTTCCACCGTTGTGTACGACCGGGGATCGTTTTCAATTCGGCGCAGCTCCTCCTCAGTGATGGGGGGCTCGAATCGTTCGCACGGGTCTGCTGCGGGGGTAAAATATCCGAGCAGCCGTCCCGATTCGTCGCATAATTCGAGCGCTTCTCGAAGCTCGTTGAGTTTGAAAATGACACCCCGATCAATCACGACACGAGTCATGGCAGCTCTCCACGATGACGACCATTGCCCGCCCGCATTGAATTCTACCAGCGCCGGGCACCGAAAGTCACGATCAGTTCCACCGCATCACCCTGCTTCCGTCGTCAAATACTTATCGACTTCATTGGCGACGATGACGCCGTAATTCAGCGCTCCCAGCCAGCCCGACATGATGATGCCGACCGAGCCGGCGTGATACAGGCCGGCCACCTGATGCGGTAGTTCGCGGCTGACTTTAAGCCCTTCGAACTTGGTGCCGAACGAGGCCCCCTGCTGGTGCCTGGTGTAATGCTGAAACGTGCGCGGGGTCGAGGCTTCGAGGTGATCGAGCTTCGCCCGCACGTCGGGAACGTACTGTTCGAGGCAATTGAGCGTCGTTTCGCACAAGTCGCGCTTCGAGGCTTCGTACTCTTCTTCCGACAGGTCGGCCCAGTCGCTGAAGTTGGCGTTCGTCGACGAGACGATCATGTAGCGGTCGGTGCCCGGCCTGGTCCGCGGGTAGTAAAACGAAAACGTGCGGCTGCTGATCCGGCGGCTGAGCATCGCCGACGCGTCGAACCCGCTGTGCTCTGAATGAAACAGCAAGTCCCCCAGATCGTCAAATCCCTCGCCCGGTTTGAGCGCCATGTAGACCTGACAACTGCTGTTGTTGAGCCGCACCGCCTCGACTTCGGCCAGGTAATCCTTATCCAGATGTTCGGGGCCGACCATTTGCAGAATCGTCGTCTTGAGGTTGGCGTTCGAGACGAGCGTGCGGCAGCCGATGTGCCGGCCGTTGACGACGACCCCGGTCACTTTTCGATCGGGGCTGACTTCGATCTTGTCGACGAGGCTGCGTATCCGCAAATCGACGCCGTTTTTTTGCATTTCGTCCCGCATCAGCCCGATCAGGCGATCGGTCCCTCCCTGAAACGTGAAGACCCCCTTGCTCATGAAGTTCGAAAAAACGATGCCGTACGTGATCGCCGGGTCGTCGAGCGTCGAACCATTGGCATAGGTGATCGGCTCCATCAACAGCCGCACGACATCCGAGCGGCCGGGAAAAAACTCGTCGAACAGTTCGCGCGTGGTTTTGGCCTGATCGTCGTAGAAATTCATGCCGCGGGCCGTGTCGAAAAACCGCTGCACCGTTTCGACGGGGACTTCGAATTTCTGTGTGATGATTCGCGTGAAATCGTCGCGGTCAAACGTCGTTCGCAGCGAGAACTGCGGGTTCTCGAAGCGAATTCCCTTAAGCTGCACGATCGAGTCGGCAATTTCCTGCGTCCAGTATTTGCGGCAGCTTTTGATCATCCCGATCGGAAAGCCGTGCAGCGAAATATCGAAGATGTGGCCCCCCGCCCGCTTGAACCAGGTGGCCATGCCTCCCAATTGATA
This sequence comes from Planctomycetaceae bacterium, assembly GCA_009691905.1. Classification (GTDB taxonomy): domain Bacteria; phylum Planctomycetota; class Planctomycetia; order Planctomycetales; family Planctomycetaceae; genus SIAF01. The sequence continues at coordinate 23,148 of SIAF01000039.1, forward strand.
ATGGTGCTCGAGCAGCAGCACCGAATGCCCGGCCCGCGCCAGAACGTTGGCCGACGTCAACCCCCCCAGACCGCTGCCAATGACGATGACGTCATACTCGTCGCGAGCACCTTTGAGAAAATCTTTTGCCATAAAAAGTGCAGCGATCGGGGTCGAGCGGCCGCCACCAGGGCGGTTCGGCCGGCAGAACGCTACAGTTTAGTTACGTGCCGCATTTGCGAACAGGGACGCCAAACGCGGAATTCGCAGAAAACGCTCGCTTCCCTCGAAGGTTTCTCATGCAGATCACTCTTTGGCCCGTCAGCCGCAACCGGTATTTCGGATTCGCCGCCATCGCGCTCGCGGCAACCAGCCTCGGCTTGCTCGCCGCCCCCGGAGACGAGCCTTCGCCGGTTTCAGACAAGGCGGCCGCCATCGCCAGACTGGCCGATAACCACCGATTCTTCGCGCAGTCGCAGCAGCCGACCGGTTTGCTGATCCCGCTCTACAGCTATCCGGCGCACATCCACCGCAATGCGGCGTTCAACACCGTCATCGATCTCAAGAAGAGCTATCCCACCGTCCCCGTGTGCGTGATCGTCAACCCGGCCAATGGTCCCGGCGAGGGAGAACTCGACGCCAACTACGTCAAAGCCATCGACCGCCTGTATGGCGCCGGAGTCGTCACGCTGGGCTACGTCTCGACCCGCTATGCCCAGCAGCCGCCCAGGCAGGTGCAGCACGACATTGCCGCCTGGAAGACGCGCTATCCCCGCGTGAACGGCATCTTTTTCGACGAAATGGCGAACGCCGACGAGGCGTCGAACGTCAATTACTACGTCACTGCCACTCGAACCGCGCACGACGCCGGCTTCTGGCCCGTTTTCGCCAACCCCGGCGCCGCCACGCCCGAACCGTTTTTCGCGCGCCAGGCCGCCGACGTCTTCGTGGTGCACGAGACAGAGGCCTTTCCAACCGAAGAATCGCTGCGCGGCGACTACTTCGGCGGCTATGCCGACTACCCCCCCTTCACCCGGTCGGTCCTCGTCCACTCGCAAAAAAACTTCGACCGCGCGAAGTTCGCGATGATCAGCAAGCAAACCCGCTGGGTGTACGTGACCCACGACCAGTTCGACGCCAAAGGGGATTCGAACGACCCGCGGAATAACCCGTGGGATGAGGTGAGCGAATATCTGGAAACGATGTTTCGGGAGTTGAGCGGGAGGCGGTAGTTGCGGAAGAAACCACCTGCACGAAGCGATCAACGACCGGCCGCCGGATCGGAATGACCGGGCGAAAGCACTTTTTGAAGTGCCGCTTGGTGCAATGATCATGTAAACTCAAGGGATTGGGGCAACTGTCTCGATCCGCCGTACGCTTTGCCAAAGGCATTCCGCCATGAGTACCGCCGACCTCGAAACCATAGAACGCGTATTGGGCCGGATGACTCTCGCGGAGAAGCGCGAATTGATCGAACGCGTGGCGCGCGACCTCCGGAAATCTGAGTCGGTGGGTCCTGCCGAGCAGAAGAAGAATTTGCGGGTTCTGCGAACAGAGTTGCTGGCGCTCCCCGTTCAAAACCCAGCCGACGGCTTTTCCAACGTCGATCATGATCTCGCCATCTACGGGGCCGAAAAGTGATCTTCGTCGATACCGGGGCCTGGTTCGCGGGCGGGTGGCGGGGTCAGAGCGTCGCGCCGGATTGGGCTTTGATCGCGGCCGCGAGGATCGCATGGAGTCGCCATTTTGCTCGTAATCTTGCCAGCGATGGCCCCGTCGCGCGCAAGGCGTTTCACTTTGTCACGTGTGCTTTGCCATCCCACTGGGCCATCGTCCCGCCAATGTAGTCTTCATCGCTCCGCGTGAAGAGTCTCGTGACGTTGCGTTTTGATCGCGGGTACTCGCCGAGCCTACGCCACATGGTCCCTGGTCAATGCGGGAAGTACCCGATTCTGCTGACGCAATTCATGCGA
>SIAF01000040.1 GCA_009691905.1 Planctomycetaceae bacterium
GATCGAATGGAACGCAGCGGGATGCGTTGGACCAAAACCCACGCGCAGGCCATGCTCGACGTGCGGGCCATCCATCAGTCATCCTATTGGGACGAGTTTCATCAGCAGCGAATCCAAACCGATCAGGAGTCATCCCGACCATACCGCAATCTGCTGCAACGCATCACAACACTCGCGGGGTAGCGCGGATTGCCGGTTGCACCCGCGTCGTTCACATTCGGGCCTGCGCAAGTTCTCGATCACGATGATCAACACACGTCTGATACCAAGCCCAGCGGGACGTGCGCACGTGCGCCCTAACCATAAAATCGCTCTTGCGGCAAAATTGCATTGACGATAACACCACTTGGTTGACGGGCGCAGTAGCCCACGCTGCGCCTCCGCTGTGCCGGTGCGATGCGTCTTGCCCGGGTTAAAAGGAGTTCTCCCGATGTCCACACCTCAGATCAGGTGGCTGGCCGCTTTGGTTTGCCTGGCGGCTGCCGGCGGCTGCCGCCAGTACGGCCACGCCGAGACCGGCGCGCTGGTGGGGGGCGGCCTGGGCACCATGGCTGGAGCGATCGTCGGCAGCGAGTCGGGTCATGCCGGGGCGGGAGCGTTGATCGGCGCGGCCACAGGGGCCGTGGCGGGCGGTATCGTCGGAGACGCCGCCGATGCCCGCGAAGAGCGCGACGCCGCAGTCGCGCACGCTCAATACCACCAGGCCCAGGCACGATTCGCTGCGCATGCCCTCAGCACCGACGATGTCGTCGCCATGAAGCGCAACGGCGTCGGCGACGACGTGATCGTCCATTCGATTCGCAACAACGGCTGTCGGTTCAGCGGCGATCCGCACAGTATCATTAACCTCAAGCAGGCCGGTGTCAGCGATCGTGTGATCGAAGCGATGCAGACCAGCGCCGCGGCAGGACCGCCGGCGGCGGTCGTCTACGACCCCACGCCACGCTACGGCGGCAGCCCGCCGGTCGTCGTCGTGGCCCCTCGGCCGTACGCCTACCCGTACCCGTATTATTACGGCGGCCCGAGAGGTCGCCCCTGGGGGCCGCCGGGACCCTACGGCCACCGCGGTTACTGGTAGTCGGTCGGCGAGTCGCGGCCGGCAATTCTCGATTGGCGATCGGCGGCCCGAATCGACTTTGAAAACCGGCCCGTCATAGAAGCCCGGCGGGTCGCTCAACAAATGCTCGTGCGGCGCGCGGCGGCGGCCGTTACTTCCCGAAATCCAATCCGTTGTCAGCCGAGTTGGGTTCGAGCAGTTGAAAGTTGAAACCGGCCGGTTCGCGCAGAGTCACAGTCCCCACCATCACCCGGCCGATGCCTGCCAGAATCAGCAGGTCTTCGGTGATGGTGTAGCGCCCTTCGAACCGGTACGGCTTGCCGTTTTCGGTGGCGACCCACACGAACTTGTGGTCGTCGCGCAGCGAAAGGTCGATCGTGATCTGGGACGAGCGAACCGTCCGCCATTGGCCGATCATTCGGGCAGAGTCGATCGTCGTCGGCACAGGCCTCGCGGCCGTCTCTGCCGCGCCGGTGTCCGACGCCGGTCCAGCAGGCCCGCCGTCGGCAACCGCCTCGGTCCCGCTTTCGTCGGCGTTGGAAATCAACGTCAGCAACTGGGCCGACAGTTCATCGCCGGGCAACAGCTTGATGACTCTTTCGAGTTGTTTGACGGCACTCGGGACGTGACGGCAGGTGACGTACTGGTACGCCAGCAAAAAGGCCGGTGCGGCCTCGTCCCGGTGTGCTTTGGAATAGACCTCCAGGGACCGAAGCTGCTGGGTGTAATCGGCTTGGTCGGCGTACAGGCCGCTCAATGTGCTCCAGTTCCAGCCAGGGGCGACCGACAGCACTGCGTAGATCGCGGCTGCCGACTCGAGGTATTCTCCGCGCGCGAACTGCACCAGCGCTCGAAATTCGTGCAAGGCCGGGTCGCGCGGCAGTTCGCCGAGTGCCGCATTGACCTGCTTTGACGCCTGATCGAAGTCCCGCGACTGAAAGGCTTCTCGGGCCGCGTCAAACGACTTCATTCCCGCGGCGGCCTGCGGTGAGCGCAGGATCCTTGCCAGACGCTCGTCATATGTCGATTGCCGCGCAGCGTCATTCCCGGCACCGGCAGCCGTCGAAGCCTCGTTAGCGGCCTGATCGGCGGCAAGTTGAATGGGTTTTGAATAATCGGTCACCGACGACACTTGCCCTGTCGGTGGATCCAGAAATGGATTCTGATAGTGACCGTATCCGGACGCGTAATAAATCGGCCCGATCGACCAGCGCGGAAAGCCCCAGATTCCCAATTCGCCACCCCAGCGAGCCCAGCCCGACATGCCGCCCCCCCAATAGCCAAGGTGCCAATAGTTGTTGTAGCTATTGTGATAGGGAGGATCATAAACGGGCACTTCGTCGCCAGTTTCCGAGCGGGGAGGTGACGGCCTTTCGCTGCGACCGCCCCCCCCGCCGCTGCTCAATCTCGGGACGGTCTGAAAGCGCGGGCCGCCCTGCTGCGAACTGCGATTCGAGCTGCCGCGGCCGACGGAACCCGATTGAAATCCGCCACCGCCCTGCCGCAGCCCCGACACTCGACCCGGCATACTCGAACCGCCTACCGACGGGCCGGCATTGAGGTTGGGCGCAGCAAGGCTGCGGTTGGGTATTCCCCCGCCCGAAGCCTGCGACCAGAAACCCGCTTCTCTCCAGAGATTGCTGAACGGGTTTCCCGCCGGGGGATGGTAGCCCCAGCTCAGGCCCGTGCCACCGCGGGCCAGCGCCTCGGGGACCGGCAGAACCAGCGAAGGCCCCAGCGCCAGGCCCAGAAAAATGGCAGACATTCGCGAACTGGCAAAACGCATAGAATGCTTTCTTATGGCAATAGTCGTAGAGAATCAGGACGCTCACTCGGCGGGGGGAGGCGCGTCGCGCTGTACGAGAATCGGCGGCTGGTCGGCGACGGTGACGCCCCCTTCGACCCGGTCGCGCGACTCCCACGACAGCGTGGCCGGCCCGACTTTTCGCAGAATCGTCGTTGACGAATACGGCTGCCCCAGGTGCGACTGCCCTTCGTTCTTGAGCAGCCACTGATTGCCTTCTCGGGTCCAGACGGCTTCGCTGAAGCCCCCCTGCGAATCGAATGTCCATGAGCGAAGCCGCTTCTGCAGCGGATCCCAGCCGATCCGGGTTGTGCCGGCGACCGCCACGCGGCCCGCAAACCGCACGTGGAACTCCTGCATCAGAAAATTTCCATCGTCCGACCATTTGTAGCTCGAATGAACGAAGGCCTCTTCGGTCTCATGACCCCACTCGCCGATCAGCCATTCGAGTTGCATCAGATGCTCATGGGCCGTCGCGGGTGACGATTCATCCTTGTAGTCGCGCGCCCGGGCCACCAACCACTTTCCTTCCTGTTTCACATGCAGCGCTACGTATTGACTGCGTTGCGGCATTTCTCCCGGCTCGGGCACCACGTCCACCACTCCGTCTTCGAGGGCCACGTCGGGGGTGATCATCCGAATCGATTCCACGGTCAACTCGATTTTCGCCTGCGGCTGATCTTCGAATGCGGCGACGAAGTGCTTCTCAATCGCCTCGCGCCCATTCAGCTGAGTGCCGTCTTCCGCAATCAGCTCCCCCTGAGGGGTGAATCCGGCGGCAAGCGCCGCGGCATCGTGGCGATTGTAGGCGGCCGCGAACTCGGCGGCCGACGCTCGAACTGCTTTTTCGGCCCCGGCGTCGCCCGGCCGATCGGCCGGCGGCGCCGGTTTTGCCGTGCCGGTGGTTGCCGATTTCGCCTGGGGTTTCGTTGCTGCATTCGGGCCGGGTTTGGCGGTCTGCGGTGCGGGCTCTTTATCGGCCCCCGCCACGGCCAGACACGCCAGTCCAATCAAGGCCGAGCCGATCATCGAGAATTGTGAAGGGCGCATGGGAGTCTGTCAGGTTGAGAGAGAGAAATTCTGAGCCGCGAAGCGCCGTGGACAACCCGCGGAACTGCGTACCCGTGTGATGCTCTCAGATTGCAGTGAACGCATCAAGGCCCCCGGCTGCATCGATTGACCCCAGGGCCTTCGACCCGACGAGTGCTTGCCTCGCCTCGCCCAACGGGATCACCTCGCGACCTGCGGGTGCTACCGGGTTGCCATGGCGGCAATCGGTTTTGCGAGCGCCACGCGCCGTCGCATGACCAGTTGAAACCGCAGATTGAGCAGGACCGCGGCCGCCAGCAATCCCGCGATCAGGCCGATCCACATCGCCTGCACGCCGCGCTGCTGCGCGATTCCCAGCGTGTACCCCAGGGGCAGACCGACCCCCCAATAGGCCACGAACGTGATGGCCATCGGGACGGCGGTGTCTTTCAACCCGCGCAGCGCCCCGGCCCCGGCCACCTGCAAGCCGTCGAAGACCTGGAAAATCGCCGCCATCACCAGCAGGCTGGCCGCAACAGACTGCACCTCCCGATCAGTCGTATAAATCGCGGCGATTCGCAGGGGAAACACGGCGATGACAATTGCTGCCAATGTCATGAACGAAACCGCCAGGCCGGACCCAACCGTTCCCGACAGTCGTGCCGCGCGCACGTCGCCGGCACCCAGCGCCTGCCCGACGCGGATGGTGACGGCAATCGCAATTCCCAGAGGCACCATGAACGTGATCGAGGCCACGTTGAGCGCGATTTGATTTCCGGAAACAACCTTGGGCCCGAACCGTCCCAGCAACAGGGCCACGGCGCCGAACAGGCTCCCCTCCATGAACAGGCTCGCTCCGATCGGCGCGCCGAGCCTGGCCAGCGTCCACAACTCGCGACGCTGCGGTCCCTCCCAGTGCGCGAACACCGAGAACCGCCGATAATACGGCGTCAGCGCGATCCATGCCGCCAGACACGCCAACTCCAACCATAGGACCAGCGCCGTGGAAACCCCGCAGCCGACTGCACCCATCCGTGGCATTCCCAGATGGCCGTACATAAACACGTAATTACCGGCGATGTTCGCCGGCAGACCCAGCAGGCTGATCAACAGCACCGGCCGCGTGCGCGAGACGGCGTCGCTGAACCCACGCAACACCGTGTAGGCGCACGCCGCCGGCAGACCCCATGAGACGGCCCGCAGAAAACCAATAGCCGTCGGGATAATCTGCTCGTCGACCTGCATCCATTCCAGCAGCGGATGTGCGTTACGCATCAGAACGAACGTCCATGCGGCGACCGCCAGGCTGAGCCACAGACCCTGTCGAACGTGTCCCCCGATCTCGACCGTTTGACCCGCCCCGAAGCAGTGCGCCACGGTGGGAGAGACTGACATCAGCAGCCCCATCCCGAACACGAAGATCGGCATCCACAGGTTGCCCCCGACCGCCACTGCCGCCAGATCCTGTGCGCTGAGCTGTCCGGCCATGACCGTGTCGACGAAATGCAGCGACATCTGCGCCAGTTGCGCCCCGATCACCGGACCTCCCAGCGTCAGCAGGGCCACCGCTTCCCGCCGCACCTGGTTCGAGCGCGAGGCCTGGGGGAGCGTGCCGGTCGGTCCATCATTTGTCGTCAGGTTTGAATGCATAATGCGTGCTGGACAGGACGACCGGCAAAAGGGTTCGCTCCACTGCCGAGTTGCGAGGCCAGGCGCCCAGATGTGACGGCTTTTCGCCCCGTCGAGCGTCGAAGGGACTGTTGAGCCCGGTTTTGCCTGAAGTCGCAGTTCCGGGCCGTTGTCTCGAGGTAAGTCACCGGGAACGGCGATTTCGCGGCGGTTTCTTGCGGGGGTTGGATTGGAATCGGCGCTTGCCCCAACGGACGCGGTTGCCATGCGGGACGATACCGTTTTTGCCCATAGTGTACCTGGCACAGCGCCCCACTCAAAAGTCCGCGATACGCAAATCTGGAAACGATCGCGAAACCTGCCGCATTTCCGGCAGGCTCTTGAGGAACCGTCGGCAAGTCGCGACAATCCTGGTTTGCAGCCGCTGTGCCGCGGGTGATCTCCACCGCGGCCTGTTTTATTCCGTACTCCAATTCGGTTCCCGAGCCGCTCGACTCACAAGAACATCCCGGATGCCCGAACAGCAGATTCACACGCAGACGTTTCCCAACGGGCTGACGCTGATTATCGAGCCGATGGCCGACGTGCAATCGGCGGCGTTTTCGCTGATGGTGCCGGCCGGTAGCAACTACGACCCGCCGGGACGCGAAGGGGCCGCGTCGGTACTCGTCGACTGGATCACCCGAGGCGCCGGCGACCGCGACAGCATGCAACTCACCAACGAACTCGATAACCTCGGGCTGCAACGCAACGAGGGGGTCGGCAACAGTCACCTGAGCTTCACCGGCGCGACGGTGGCCGAAAGTCTTCCCGCGGCCTTGGCGATCTATGCCGACATTGTGCAGTCCCCACACCTGCCCGACGACGAATTCGAGCCGGCCCGGATAGGGGTCGAGCAGTCGCTCAAGGCGATCGAAGACGAACCGCGGCAAAAGGTGATGATCGAGCTTCGGCGGCGGTGCTACGACGCCCCGTGGGGGACTCCCTGCGAAGGAACGCTGGAGGGGGTCCGCCGGCTCGAGCCGGGCGATTCCCGCGAACTGTTCGAGCGCTGTGCCGGCCCGCGCGATGCGATTCTGGGAATCGCCGGCAAGGTCGATGTGCCGGCGACGATCGACCTCGTAGGCCGCCTGCTGGGCAACTGGAAGAGCAAGCCGGCGGCAACGTATCAGAGCGGTCCGCGAGGTGCGACACGCGACCACATTCACCACGACTCGACGCAGACGCAAATCGGCATTGCCTACGACAGCGTGCCGTATCACGACCAGGGCTATTACGCCGCCTGGGCCGCCGTCAGCGTGCTCTCGGGAGGGATGAGCTCGCGGCTGTTCACCGAGGTTCGCGAAAAGCGCGGGCTGTGCTACTCAGTCTATGCCTCGCTCAACAGCCTGCGCGAAGAAGGGCGGGTGCTGTGCTATGCCGGCACGACGACCGAACGCGCGCAGGAAACGCTCGATGTCACGCTGCGGGAACTGATCCGGCTGGGAGAGGGAATCGCCCCCGACGAACTCAAGCGCTGCCAGGCGCTGGCCAAAAGTTCGCTTATCATGCAGCAGGAATCGAGTTCGTCGCGGGCCTCGTCGATCGCCCGCGACTGGTATCACCTCGGTCGGGTGACGACGCTGAACGAAGTTCGGCAGAAGATCGACGCGCTCACGGTGCCGATGCTGCTGGAACATATCCGCGCCCATCCGGCCAAAGACTTCACGATTTTGACGCTCGGCGCACAGCCGCTGGAGGTAAACCTTGGAGTTTCATGAGACCCGGCTCGACAACGGCCTGCAGGTTGTCGCCGAACGCGCCCCCGGCGTCCATAGCGTGGCCCTGGGCTTTTTCGTCCGGACCGGCGCTCGAGACGAGACCGACGACGTTTCGGGAGTCAGCCATTTTCTCGAGCACATGGCGTTCAAAGGCACGGCGCGGCACTCGGCTGACGACGTCAATCGCGTCTTCGACGAAGTCGGCGCCAAGTACAACGCGTCGACCAGCGAAGAAGTCACGCTGTTCTATGCCGCGATTCTGCCCGAGTATCTGCCGCAAACTTTCGAACTGCTGGCCGACATCATTCGCCCCGCGCTGCGGGTCGAAGATTTCGAGATGGAAAAAAAGGTCATCCTGGAAGAGATCGGGATGTACGAAGACCAGCCGACGTACACCGCCTACGAGCGGCTGATGCACACGCACTTTGCCGGGCATCCGCTGGGACGCAGCGTGCTGGGCACGAATGCGAGCATCACTGCGCTCCAGGCCGAACAGATGCGGGCTTATCACCAACAGCGGTACGCCGCCGGCAACATTCTACTGGCGGTCGCCGGCAATTTCGACTGGCGCGAGTTCGAGACGATGACGCACAAGTTGTGCGACGCGTGGCCGGCCGGTTCGCCGCCGCGCCCCGTGCCCGAAGCCCGCCCCACAGGCGGGATGTGTCTCACCAGGAAGCAAGGCAGCCTGCAGCAGCACGTGATGCAGATGGCGCCGGCACCCCCCTCCAGCAGCCCTTGGCGCTACGCGGCTGACCTATTGACCGTCGTCGTCGGCGACGACACCGGCAGCCGGATGTTCTGGGAACTGGTCGATCCCGGCTTCGCCGAAACCGCGGAAGTGGGATACAACGAATTCGACGGCAGCGGCGCCTACATGGGTTATTTCAGTTGCGAACCGGACGAGGCGTTGCGCAACATCGAGCGCGTGCAGGCGATTTACGACGACGTCAACAAAAACGGCGTGACCGAGGTCGAGCTGGCCCAGGCCCGCAACAAAGTCGCCTCGCGAATCGTCCTGCGCAGCGAACGCCCGATGGGGCGGCTGTCGTCGCTGGGGCACAACTGGCTGTACCGCGGCGAGTACCGCACCGTTGCCGACGACCTGGCGACCGTCCGCAGCATGAAGACTGACGACATCCGCAAACTGCTCGAATTGTATCCGCTCAAGCAGACGACCACCTCGTCGGTCGGCCCGTTGGAGACGCTGGCCGGCGCGACGGCGTAGCGTGCGTCAGCCGTTCCAGGCTGACTGATCAGGGCGACTGCAACCACGACGGTGCGAGGCACGATTATTTGCTGATGCGCCATTCAGCAATCAGCAATCCGATTATGAAACCACACGCCGGCCAGAATATGAGGAGGGCGTCTTGCAACAGCCAATTCACTCGCATGGCAAGCCATGCGCCGACAACCAAAAAGATCAGCGCAAATGGAGTTCCCCATGTCGCCGCTTCACGGTAGGTCAAATTCCGGCGATGTCGCTTGCTCATCTTTGGATTGTGCCGCGTGATGCCAGAGTCAGGAATTCTGTAATTCAGCCAGAAGACGCTAAGATCGGATTTCATTCGACATTCGGATTTCGACATTCGTCATTCATATCCCGAGACTCTCGCACGGACGACTCCCGTTGGTCGCTGTCCGTGGCACCCAGATCGTGAACGCACGCCGTCCGATCACCATCTACCATCTACTATCTACTATCTACTATCTACTATCTACTAATAGCCTTCGCCGAATCCGGCGGCTGCAGTTTCTTCCCGGTGTGTTTCCACAGCCGGTCTTTAAGTTGCGGGAACAGTTCCAGGGCGTTCTCGCGCCAGATTTGTTTGGCGATCCGCTGGGCATCGGCTTCTTTCAGGTCGCCGGCGATCGTTTTCTCGGCCAGAACCTCGGCAAGGCATTGTCGGTGCAGTTCGGTGCTGCCGTAAATTCCCTCGGCGTGATTGCAATCGGCCCCCCACATGATGCGGTTCGAAGGGAAGGCGTCGAGCCACTCGTGGAAGGCGCGCTTGGCGGTCGAGTAGCTGAGCATCGGCAGCCACACCGAATCGAGCCAGACGTGAAACCAGTTTTTCTGCAGGATGACGGCCGTTTCGCCGACCCACGGATAACCGCCGTGGAACAGGATGAACTTCGTTTTGACGTTCCCCTCGATCAGATCGACGAGGTTCATGGGGTTCGAACCCTGAATGCGGGCCTGGCCGGTGTGAATCTGAAACGGCAACTCGTATTTTGCCGACAGTTCGCACAGTCGCCACATGATGAAGTCTTCGAAGTCTTTGATCTGTTCGCCGGTCAGTTGAGATTGCCGCTTGCCGAAGGCTGCGGCGGCTTTGTCTTTGGCGACGTTTTCGAAGCGCAACGTCCGCTGGTACGCGAGCGTACACTTCAGGCAGGCCACGTTTTTGTCTTTGGCTTCGAGAAACAGCCGGTCGATGACGGCGAGGTAGTCGTCGAGCGAATCCATGGGCAGGGCATGCTTTTTCGCGAACGCGTAGGGGTTGTCTCCGCCGAAGGGTCCTCCCTTGCGTTCTTCATACTCGGCCACGTGAAACCCGCGGACCAGACTCGTGACGTTGAACACGAGCACTTCCCACGGATACGACTGGACGAAATCGTGACAGGCCCAGTACGTGTCGTTGAACATCAGTTCAATGTTGGCGCGCTCGGTAACGACTTCGTACAGCCAGCGCTGGTCTTTGTAATTCTCGAAAATCCGCCGGTCGAGATCGTGCGCCTGGGCATCGGTGAGGGTCTCGAAGTCGACGCCGTACAGGTCCTGGAAGGGATACAACTGGTAGCGGTAAAAGCCCAGTCCGCGGACGTTGTCGAAGTCGTGCCGGGCCTTCTGCCACCAGTCGTCGAACTCGATGCGGTCGGTCCAAGGCGTAATGTAGTTGTATCCCGTCAGGTAACTATTATGCCACAAACCCGCAAGGTTAACCCCTTTTCCGTCGTTCGTATTGCGCAGCGCGGGCAGCCGATCGAACGGCCAGAGATGGTCGTGCGTGTCGATGCCAGGCGTCCGATCGAGAAACGTTTTGATGCGTCGGTACGTGGGGGTCAGTCGCGTGGCGACGTAATCGCTCTCGGGGAGGTTGATGTTGGATGACTGGGGGCGGTCCTGTGCGGCGTAAATCCCAGCGATTGCGAACAGCACGAACAATCCCACAAGACACTCGAACCATGCCGGGCGCTGCCGAATCATGAAAGAAGCTCCTGTCGCAAGAACACGGGAAACTGCGGGCGTGACGATCACAACCGGACAGCCGACCCGGGCCTGGCACGCATTCACGTTCGACCCCGGGATGTTAAACCTCACCACTCTACAGCCAAAGCGGCCCAGTGTCGATTTCGGGGGTGGCCCTCGATAGACTCGCGATCGACGATGCCCCCCCGCCGATGCGACTTTTAAGGAGACCACCGTGCCGCGCGATGCCGACCTGGCCCTGGTCCGCGAATACACCAAGAACGAAAATCTCGTGCGCCACATGCTGGCGGTCGAAGCCGCGGTGCGGGCCTACGCTCGTCGGTGGGGTGAAGACGAAGACAAATGGGCCACGGTCGGCCTGCTGCACGATTTCGATTACGAACGCTGGCCCAATCCCCCCGATCATCCGCTGCAAGGGGCGGCCATTCTCAAGCAGCGCGGGTATCCCGACGACGTGATTTACGCGATCAAGTCCCATGCCGACTATCTGACCGACTTTCCGCGCGTCTCGCGGCTCGACAAAACGCTGTATGCCTGTGACGAACTGTGCGGATTCATCACCGCATGCGCGCTGGTCCGCCCGACGCGACTGGAGGGGCTGGAGGCCAAAAGCGTGAAGAAGAAACTCAAGCAGGTCTCGTTTGCCGCCAACATCAACCGCGACGACGTGACGCGCGGCGCGGCCGACCTGGGGGTCGACCTCGACGAGCACATCAACTTCTGCATTGCCGCACTGCAACCGATCGCGGCCGAGTTGGGATTGCTCGTAGTCCCGCCATAAGGTGGAACCAATGCGTTCTCGATCTCTCAACACCGCACCGATGGGCAGAATTCCGGCTGTTCCACAATCCGCAAGTCCGTCCGACTTTTGATCCGGCTTCCGCCTGAAGGCGGGACTACGAGCGAATCGAGCCATGCCTGAAATACCAGTGCTCTCAACTCCACGGCTGCGGCTGCGAGAGTGGCGCGACGATGATCTGCCCGCGTTTGCGGCGCTCAATTCCGATCCGCAAGTGATGGAATTCCTTCCCAAACTGCTCGATCGTTCCGAAAGCGATGCGATGGCGGCCCGGATTCGCGAGCATTTCAATGACCATCAGTTCGGGCTGTGGGCCGTCGAAGTCGCCGGCGGTGTCGACTTCATCGGGTTTGTCGGGCTGTGCGTCCCGAAATTCGAGGCGCACTTCACGCCGTGCGTCGAAATCGGCTGGAGGCTCGCCGCGACGCATTGGGGGCAGGGTTACGCGACCGAAGCGGCGCGCACGGCCCTCGAGTTCGGCTTTCGCCAGTTGCGGCTGGAACAGATCGTCTCGATGACGGTGCCCGCCAACCGCCGCTCGTGGCAGGTGATGCAGCGCCTGGGGATGACCAGGTCGCCCGACGACGACTTCGACCATCCCAACCTGCCCGAGGGTGATCGGCTCAAGCGCCACGTACTGTATCGGTTGACGCAGGCGCAATGGTCATCGGCTACACTGCTTCGAGAGCTGCCAACGAATTCCAGGAATATCGCAACACCATGAATCCCCTGCTGCTCCTGGTTCCCGTCGCCCTGTACTTTCCTGCTCTGTCGGCCCAGACCGCCATGGACAAATCGTTCGAAGACCTGGGGGGGCGCTATGTCCGCGAATTTCCCGAGTTGTCGCCGGTGGGGGCGACGGTTCTGGGGGATCACCGGTTCGACGACCGCCTGGATGACATCGGCCCCGAGGCCCGCGGGCGCGCCGCAAAGTTCGATCGGCGCTTTCTGAAAGATTTGACCGCGATCGACGCCGACCGCTTGTCGCGTCCCAATCAGGTCGATTACGCGCTGCTCGAACAGCACCTGAAGGCTGACTTGTGGCGACTGGAAACGCTGCAGGACTGGGCGTGGAACCCGCTGAATTACACCGATCTGGCCGGCAGCGCGGTCTACGGCCTGATGTCGCGCGACTTCGCTCCGCTGCCCGAACGCCTGGGGCACGTTGCGTCGCGACTGATCGAGCTGCCGCGGCTGCTCGAACAGGTGCGCGGCACGCTGGTCAAAAACCGCGTCCCGCAGGTGCATGCCGAGACGGCCGTGAAACAAAATCGCGGCGTGCTGAGCATTCTCGACAACATGGTGCAGCCGCACCTGGCCGGCCTGAACGCCGACGAGCGCAAACGACTTGAACAAGCGCTGGCGGTCGCTCGAACGGCGATCGACACGCACCAGACGTGGCTCGAAAAGGAACTGCTGCCGGCGGCCCAGGGCGAGTTTCGACTTGGGCCGCAGTTGTTCGATCAGAAGCTGGCCTATTCGCTGCAAACGTCGCTGTCGCGCCAACAGATTCGCGAGCGGGCCGAAAGCGAGCTGAGCCGCATTCGCGCAGAGATGTACAAGGTCGCGCAGGAGGTCTATCGCAAGAAATACCCGTACACCGAATTTCCGGCTGACCCGTCGCGCGAATACCGGCAGGCGATCATTCGCGCGGCGCTCGAATTCGCCTGTCGCGAGACGCCGCCGCCCGACGGAGTCGTCGAGACCGCGAAAAAGTCGCTGGAAACCACGACCGCCTTCGTACGAGCGCGTGACCTGATGACACTGCCCCCCGATCCGCTGGAGATCATCGTGATGCCCGAGTTCCAGCGCGGGATCTCGACGGCGTATTGCGATTCTCCGGGGCCGCTCGATGTCGGGCAGAAGACGTTCTATGCCGTCGCGCCGCTGCCGACCGAATGGACGGCGACGCAAATCGAGTCGTTTCTACGCGAGTACAACGTGCGATCGATTCACAATCTGACGATCCATGAGGCAATGCCGGGGCATTTTGTGCAACTGGCGTACGCCAATCGCTACCCGAGTACGCTGCGGGCGGTGCTGTCGTCTGGCACGTTCATCGAAGGCTGGGCCTGCTACACCGAGCAGATGATGGCCGCCGAAGGCTTTCTCGATGGCGATCCGCTGATGAAGCTGGTGGGTCTGAAGTGGTACCTTCGGACGATCGCCAACGCCCTGCTCGACCAGGCGATTCACGTCGACGGCATGCGCCGCGACGACGCACTCAAGCTGATGATCGAAGACACCTTTCAGGAAGAACGCGAAGCCGCAGGCAAATGGACCCGCGCGCAACTCACCGCCGCACAGCTTTCGACCTATTTCGTCGGCGTGCAGGAACACCTCGACCTGCGCCGCGAAGCCGAGGCGGCGTGGGGCAAAGACTTTCAGTTGAAGCGCTACCACGATCGGGTCGTCTCGTTCGGCTCGCCGCCGGTCGCCTACGTAAGGGCGCTATTGCTCGACGAAACGGTGCCGCGCCGAAAGTAGGGCCAGACCGGTCTGTGCGACCCTCATCGCCTGCTACCTGGCCGCCACCTCGGGATTGAGTTCGAGCTTGAGGTCGCGAAAGCGCACCTCGAACGCACCTCCCGCATGCAGTTGCAAGGCGAAAATTCCGCGTGAGGCGCCGTCGGGATCGTCGATGTTGACGCACAGTTTGCCGTTGATGTACGTGCGCAAGCGACTGCCGATCGCCACGACCTCGTAGCGGTTCCACTCGCCCGGCTTGACGTGGGCTTCGCCCGATTCTTTCCAAAGCAAAGCGCGGCCGTGCTCTTCGTACAGCTTGCCCCACCAGCCGACGCCGACGTCGGCCTGGTAGCCTTTGACTTCCCCCTCGGGCAGGGCTTCACTGCGGAATTGAATGCCGCTGTTTCCCTCGTTGGGGGTCAGCTTGACTTCAAGCGACAGTCGAAAGTCGGCGACAAGCAGGTTGTTGACGAGAAATTCATTGCGCTCAAGGCCGAGGCTGGTTCCGACGATCTCGCCATTTTCGACGCGCCACAGGCCGGGGTTGCCTTCCCAGCCGGTCAGATCCGTGCTGTTGAAAAATGTGGCGACGTTTTCAGGGGTGGCGAGCAACGGCGACTGCCGGGGGCTGGCCAGGTACGCGACCAGTGCCCGCACTTCGTCTTCCTTGAGCGGCTTGAGCAGGTCGTCGGGCATCATCGACTTATCGCCTTTGACCATTTCGTCGATTTCGTCGCGGGGAATGATCAGAGTTTCGTTGGCGGTCACGATCGTCACGGCGTTTTTCGTTTCCTCACGAACGAGGCCCGTGATCACGCGACCCTCGGTCGTCACAATCACGTTGGGAATATATTCGCGCGACATGACCGCCGACGGATCGAGCACATTGGCCAGCAGATAATCGAGATTGCCGCGGTTCGAACCGGTCAATTCGGGGCCGATTTTCCCCCCCATGCCGAACAGCACGTGGCACTGCTGACAGATTTTCACATACACCGCGCGCCCCAGGGGATGCGCCTCGTCGCCGGCGGGACGACTCGTCAATAGCTTTTTGTAATCGGCAATCAACTGGGCCTTGTCTTCCGGCGAATCGCGGACCACTCCCCAGACCGCGACGATTTGTTCGTCGAGCGCCTCGTCTTTCAGGTTACGCAACTGGCGAACGAGATCGGCCGTCAGATCCGAGGCCGCGATCTTTTTATCGGCAATGGCCGTCAGCAGCGCCCCGCCGTACGGCAGCCTCGATGTGAGTGTTGCCAGCGCGTCCCGTTTCTCGGCGGCCGAAAGACCGGCGTACGCCGTGAGCAGCAGCTCGGCCGTTTCGGAATCGTCGTACGCCGCCAACCCGCGGATCGCCGCGCCACGCAGCTCGGTAACCTGCATCAGCTCGTGCAGCACCGGGACCAGCTTGCCGTCTTTGGCGGCCAGCAGCGTGGCAAGATAATCTTTGCGCTGGTCGAGCGGCGTGTCGGCCGACGCGAGCAACTCGCGAACTTTGAGCAGCGACGCCGGGTCGCCGAATGTGACCGACAGCGAAAATGCGAGCGTTTGCAGTTCGACCGGCTGGGCATCACGCAGCTTCAGGGCGAGGGGCTGCCAGTTTTCGGGCATCGGCACTTGCCGGCGTCCTTTGAGCGAGAGCTGCAGGCCGCGCAGGTACGTCAGCCGCGATTCGGGTGCCGTCGCCCGCTCGGCTTCCTGCACCAGCAGCTCGAGCGCTGCGGGAGTTCCGATCGCTCCCACGCGGCGGATCATGAATTCGTGAACCAGCGGAATGTTGCCGCCGGCTGCCAGTTCCAACGCGCGGTGCCTATCGACGGCGGCCAGTGGCTCGGCGGCATACCAGTATTGCAGCGGCAGATTGTGGTCGTCGGCGTCGCCCGATTGACTGAGCAGTCCGACGAGAATGTCCCACCGCTTCTCTTCTGGAATTCGCAGCAGTCCCGATGCGATGAAGCGCCGCACGACGGGCGACTCGTCCCCGCGAGACATCGTCATCAGTGCGTCGAGCAGCTTCTCGGTCGGCTGTTTGTTTTCGAGCGCTAGCTGGATTGCCCAACCGCGAACGTGAGCATCGTGGTCATCCAAAGCCGTCAGAACCTGCTCTTCCGACAGTCCGCCGGTGACGTGCAGCGCCCACAGGCCCCGCAGTCGGCGCGTGGCCTCGGAATGTTTGAACGCGACGTTCGCCAGATTCGCCGCGGTGGCACGGGCGAGTTTCCCGGCCGTCGCGCGTTCCTGAAGGATGCGCCGCGCCTGTCGCACGAGCCAGTCGTTCTCCGAGAGTTGCAGCGCAACGAGTTCTTTATCTGTTTTGATTCGCAGGTTGGCAGCGGGAGGTTGTTGTTCGCCGTAACTGACCTTGAAGATTCGCCCGTTCGAGCGGTCGTGGCCGTTTACCTCGTGGTGATGGCACTGATTGCGATCGTACCAGTCGATCACGTACACGTTGCCGTCAGGCCCGCTTCGCAAATAGAGCATCTGCGACCAGAGATCGTTGGTACGGCAGAAGTCGGGTGTCCCGTCGCCGACGTAGCCCGAACCGCCGGCCGTCAACTGATCGACGTTGAGCCGCGCGCCGTGGATGTTGTTCATGAACAACTGGTCACGATATTCCTTAGGCCAGCGGCCCCCAAGGTAAATCATCGCGCCGGCATGCGCGTGGCCCCCCCCTTGCGCGTCCGATTTGGCCCGGTCGGCCTCGTTCCACTGATTTCCCACCCAGTGGCGGTGCTTGGCGATCGTCGGGATGTCGGCATAGGTGTACGGCTGAAAATGCTCTCCCGCCTGCCGTTGGAACCGCGCCCCCTGAATGATGTGAAACAGATGCGGGATCACGCAGCAGGCCAGAAACGTGTCTCCCTGGTCGTTGAAATCGACACCCCACGGATTGCTCGTCCCCCACGCGAAGACTTCGAATTCGTGCTTCGTGGGGTGATAGCGCCAGATTCCGGCGTTGATCGGCGTTCGCTCGTCTTTGGGAGTTCCCGGCTTGCCGACTTTGGAATGCGTAAACACGCCGTGACAGCCGTAGAGCCAGCCATCCGGGCCCCAGATGAACGAGTTCAGCGTTTCGTGGGTATCTTCGTACGCCCAGCCATCGAGCAGCACCTCGGGGGGACCGTCGGGCTTGTCGTCGCCGTCACGGTCGGGAATGAACAGCAAGTTCGGGGCCGCGCCGACCCACACGCCGCCGAACCCGACTTCCAGACCGCTGACCAGGTTCAAGCCTTCGGCAAACACCGTCCGCTTATCGAATTTGCCGTCGTTGTCGAGATCTTCGAAAATCAAAATCCGGTCGTGCGCGTCTTCGTCCTTGGCGCGAAACGGGTAGGCATACGCCTCGGCAACCCACACCCGGCCGCGATCGTCGATCGTCATTGCGATCGGCTGTTTGACATCCGGCTCGCCGGCAAACGCGGTCACGCGAAAGCCTTCGGGCACCGTCATCGCCTTGGCCGCTACCTCCGGAGACAGCCCGGCGAACTCCAGCAAGTCGGCGGGTTGGGCTGCCGCGCCGGGAAACTTCGGCTTTGTCACATAGAACTTGAAATCGTCGAAGTTCAGGTGCCCCCAGCCGCCGCTCGACTGGTCGACGAGGCGGATGAAGATTTCCTTTCCCTGCTGCGCACTCAAATCGACCACCACGCGGTGCATGTTCTCGGTGTTGTTGGCCGAGGTCTTGTAGAACGGGCGACCGGTCTCCTGACGGACGAGTTCGACGCGGGTTGAATCGTGCGAGCCGCCCCCGATCAGGAACGCGGCAAACGGATGCGTGATCTTGAACGGTTTCGAGCTAAGCGTTCCCTGCGGCTCGTCGCCGCCGGACTCGAACGAACCGGCCCAGTATTCGCCGGCATGCTCGCTGCGCATGTCGTCGCGGCGGGCAAAAACAGCATCCCCTTTAACCGGCTGCTTCTCGAACGCCTTGCCCTCGGCCTGCCAGTCACGCAGGTCGCCCGCCTCGAAATCGAGATTCAGCGGCTTCCCGTCGGCCCCGCGGGGCAGTGTGTCCAGCGGCACATCGTCTTCGGCGAACGCGGACGGGGAAAAAGCGGCGAGCAGCAACAACAAACAGAGCGAGCGCATGGGCAAACTCACGAGATCGAGCCTATGGAGCCGAGAATTGCAATCCCAGCACGATACTGTACCAAAGCCGAAAAGTGAACAATGTAGTCTTCATCGCTCCGCGTGAAGAGTGCGAACGCGTACAATCACCAACCGGGTAATCGCATAAATTCGGCCGCTTCGATACGGTACCTTCCCTGGCTGCCGGGGCCATTTGGCGAAAACTATGCGAGTACCCGCGATCAAACTGCAACGACCCGAGACTCTTCACGCGGAGCGATGAAGACTACATTGAGGAACATGCCGATGTCGGCCCGTTCGATTTACGTCATTTCGCGTTCCGTTTCGGCTGCCATATTGGCCGGCTGGCTGCCGTTTGCCGGTGAACTGGCAGCGCCGACCGTGGCGGCCGATCCGCCTGCGGCAGTCAACAGCCCGCTCTCGCCCGAAGAATCGCTGAAGCATTTCCAGCTTGAGCCGGGGTTGACGATCGAAATCGTCGCGGCCGAGCCGCAGGTGGTCGATCCCGTTTCGATCGCGTTCGACGAAGACGGACGGATGTACGTCGTCGAGATGCCCGACTATCCCACGGGACCCAAGCCCGGCGAGCCGCCTCTGTCGCAGATCAAACTGCTGGAAGACCTCGACCACGACGGGCGGTACGAGACGGCGCACCTCTTTGCCGACAAGCTGCTATTCGCCACCGGCGTGCAGCCCTGGCAGGGAGGCGTAATCGTCACGCTGGCGGGTGAGATCGCGTACCTGAAAGACACCGACGGCGATCACAAAGCCGACCTGCGCGAAACGTGGTTCCGCGGGTTCGTCGAGCAGAACCCGCAATTGCGGGCCAATCATCCGACGTTTGCACCCGACAATCACATTTACGTCGCCAACGGCCTGCGCGGCGGCACGATCGTGGCCAACGAAGAAAAGTGGGGAAAGAAATACGATCCGGTTTCAATCAGCGGCAAGGACTTTCGATTCAACCCGTTGACCGGCGAATGTGAAGCGGTCGCCGGCAACGGTCAGTTCGGGATGACGTTCGATGACCACGGCAACCGCTTCATCTGCGACAACCGCCACCCCTGTCGGCAGGTGATGCTCGAAGACCGCTATACCAGCCGCAACCCGTTTCTGGCGATTCGCGAGGTCGTGCACGACGTGTGCGCGCCTGCCGAGCAGTCGCGGATCTATCCGGTGAGCAAGGCCTGGACGACGTCGAATTTGCATGCCGGACAGTTCACGGCGGCGTGTGGCGTGTTGATCTATCGGGGAACGGAATCGGTCGGTGGGTTTCCAGGGAATGTGTTCATCTGCGATCCGACGGGCAATCTGGTTCATCATGACTTGATCGGCTTCGTCTCGGCTAAAGAAATAGACACGATTGAAGGATCGGAGAATTCCACCAGTCTTGCCGCCTATCACACTCACGAAAGGCCCGATAAGAAGAAGGAGTTTCTCGCATCGGATGACGAGTGGTTTCGTCCCGTCGATCTGGTGAATGGGCCGGATGGCGCGTTGTACGTCATCGACATGTATCGCGCCGTGATCGAACATCCCGAATGGGTTCCGGATGAACTAAAGAACAGGCCTGACGCCTGGCTGGGCAATGACCGGGGCCGCATTTATCGCGTTCGTTGGCCGAAAGTCGGCGCGGCGCGGCGCGACAAACTGCCGTTTGCTCGGGCGACGCCCGCTGATCTCGCCCGGCTGCTCAAGCACGCCAATGGATGGCACCGGACAACGGCGGCGCGGCTGCTGTATGAACGGCAAGATCCGTCCGCCGTCTCGGCGCTGATTGACGAGCTTAAAAATGCTGGTGAAGCAGGCGTTGGCGGCGTCGCAATTCTCCGCAGCCTCGACGGGTTAAATGCCTTGTCGCAGGACATGATACTTGATTCATTGAACTGCCCCAACGTACTGAGGCAATGTGAGGCCCTGCGGCTCTCCGAACGTCGGGTTAAAGAAATGCCTCAATTGCAGGAAGCACTCCTTTCACTTCCCGAAAATTCGTACGTGAATTCGCATTCCCCCTCGACGTTTCAATACGCGCTGTCAATTGGGGAATTGCCTCCATCGGTGAAGCGGTCGCAAAGACTGGTTGAAATCGTTACGGCCCCGAACATGTGCCGCGACGAATGGCTTCGCCGAGCCGTGCTCACGTCTTTGACAAGCGAGCCGCATCTGTTCCTTGAGCAAATGCTGGATGCCCGGGGCTTTAGCGGGCAATGGTTTCATTTTCTGATGTTGAAGGAGTTATGCGAACTGATAGGCGCGCGGCAAAAGGCCGACGAACTCATGCCCACGCTCGCAATTTTGGCCTCTCTGCCGGAACTGAAGAATGCGTCATTCGTCAACCGATCGACGACTTTGATGCTGGGGGGCATTGTCGGGCTCGGACAGGGCCTGGTCCGGCGCGGCGAATCGTTTGGGGCAATGCTCGATCGACTTGAATCGCGAGAGTCGGGCATGAAGGCCGGTTTGATCCCGGTATTCACAGCCGCCGCGCGCTTGGCTAGGGAGCCGAACGCCCGGTCGGAGCTTCGCGCCGAAGCGATTTCGGCATTGCAGTTCGCCGACTTCAATACGTCGGGAGCGACACTTCTCGAGCTGGCGAAATTCGAAACGGACCAATCTCTGCGCCTGCGGGCGATTGACGTGCTGGCGACCTTTCACGACGCAGAGGTTTCGGATCG
Organism: Planctomycetaceae bacterium; assembly: GCA_009691905.1. Taxonomy (GTDB): domain Bacteria; phylum Planctomycetota; class Planctomycetia; order Planctomycetales; family Planctomycetaceae; genus SIAF01. Next base: position 20,526 of record SIAF01000040.1, read on the forward strand.
ATTGATCGAGATTTTTGCAACCCAGACTCCCGCCGCCCGCCGGGCGCTGCTGCAGGCGATGCTTCGCGACGGCGAGCGAACGAAACGATTGCTCGCTGAAATCAAAGCAATGCGCATCGCGCCGACTGAACTTGACCCGCTGACAGTGCAGGCGCTGCTCAACCACAAAGATGCGGCAACGCGCGAAGAGGCGAAGCTGGTGCTGGCGGCCCTTGTCCCGGCGGACCGTAAGCAGGTGCTCGATCAATACCAGCGGGCGCTCACACTCGATGCTGACGCAAAACGAGGGAAGTTGATTTTCGAAAAGCAGTGCGCGGCCTGTCACAAGATCGCCGGCGTCGGCGTCGACGTGGCGCCCGACATTTCCGATTCTCGCACTAAAACGCCGGCTCAACTGCTCGCCGACATCCTGAACCCCAATCAGGCGATCGACAACAATTACGTGAGCTATACGGTTGTCACGACCGACGGCAAATCCGAGGTGGGTGTCATCAGCACCGAGACCCCCGCCTCGATCACGCTTCGCCAGCCGGAAGGAAAAATCGTGCTGATCCTGCGGCAGGATATCGACGAGCTCCGCTCCAACGGCATCTCGCTGATGCCCGAAGGGCTGGAGAAAAACATCACCGTCGAGCAACTCGCCGACCTGATCAGCTACATCAAGAACTGGCGCTACCTCGACGGCGCCGTGCCGACAGGCGCGTCAAAGTAGTCTTCATCGCTCCGCGTGAAGAGTGCGAATGCTTACAATCACCAACCGGGTAATCGCATAAATTCGACCAATTGCATTTTTGTGCCGTCCGCAGTTGCCACGGGCCATGTGGCATAAACTATGCGAGTACCCGTGATCAAACTGTTACCTCCCGAGACTCTTCACGCGGAGCGATGAAGACTACATTGGTTGATCCTCATGCCTGACTCATTGAAATCTCGCGTGCAGACGTTTGATCCGAAACAGCAATTCGCGGTCATCGAGCGGCGGCTGCCGCACTGGTCGCAGGCGGGCACGCTGTGCTTCATCACGTGGCGAACATGGGACTCGATTCCTGAATCGGTGTTGCAGACTTGGATTGCCGAGCGCGACAATTGGCTGCGCCAACACGGAATCACTCCCGGATCGCCGGAATGGCGCAACTGTGTGCAACAATTGCCTGACGATCTGGTGGCGGAATTTCAGCGGCTCGTGTCCGACCGCTGGAACGATCATCTCGACGCCTGTCACGGGGCGTGCGTTTTGCGGCAACGGGAGTTGGCAACAATCGTCGCCGACAGCTTGCGGCATTTCGACGGCGAGCGATACGACCTGACCGATTTCGTCGTGATGCCGAACCACGTCCATCTGCTGGCGGCGTTTCCGGATGAAGAGTCGATGCTGAGGCAATGCGAATCGTGGAAGCACTTCACCGCGACGCGTATCAATCGAGAGTTGAGCCGCAAGGATCGGTTCTGGCAACAGGATGGCTTCGACCACCTTGTGCGGTCGCTGGACCAGTTCGAATATTTGCGGCAATACATCGCGGCCAACCCCACCCGCGCCCGGCTTCGCGATGGCGAATACCTCCACGAATCAAAACCAATGTAGTCTTCATCGCTCCGCGTGAAGAGTGCGAACGCTTACAATCACCAACCGGGTAATCGCATAAATTCGACCAATTGCATTTTTGTGCCGTCCGCAGTTGCCACGGGCCATGTGGCATAAACTATGCGAGTACCCGTGATCAAAATGCATCGTCCCGAGACTCTTCGCACGGAGTGACGAAGACTACATTAAAGTAGTCTTCATCGCTCCGCGTGAAGAGCGCGAACGCTTACAATCACCAACCGGGTAATCGCATAAATTCGACCAATTAGGTTTGGCCCGACCGGCAGTCAGCGGGGCCAAGTGGCGTAACCTATGCGAGTAACCGCAATCACAACGGAAACTCGCGAGACTCCTCACGCGGAGCGATGAGGACTACATTGTCTATTCGTCATCACCTCTTCCACCGGAATGGTCACTATGCGTCAATTCGTTCTGTCGTTCATTCTGACGTTCAGTGCCACCGCTCTCCCCCTTGACGCCAAAGCCGCCGACTTGCAGGCCGGCGTTGCCGTCGTCGACATTACTCCCCCGCCCGCGTATCGCATGTGCGGGTATTTCAACGAGCGGCTGAGCACCGGCACACACGACCCGCTACAGGCCAAGGCGCTCGTGCTGCGGCAGGGGGACACGCAGGCAGCTCTCGTCTTTTGCGATCTGATCGGTCTGTCGCCTCAGGTCTCCTCGCGGGCGCGGAAGATCGCCCAGGAAAAAACCGGCATCCCCGCCGCCAACATTCTGATCCACGGCACTCACACCCACACCGGTCCCTTGTACCTGGGCGCTTTGCGGAAGCACTTTCATGACGTGGCCGTGCAGAAGACCGGCAAAGACCCTTACGAAGAGGTCGATTATCCTGCCTTGCTCGTTGAGCGGCTCGTCGACGCGATCGGGCAGGCGAGTGCCGCCGCAAAACCGGTGACGCTCTCGGCGGGCGTCGCCACGCAGCGCGGGCTGTCGTTCAATCGACGTTTCCATATGAAAGATGGCAGCGTGCGGTTCAACCCCGGCAAGCTCAACCCCGACATTCTCCGACCAGCCGGGCCGATCGACACCGATCTGGGAGTCGTCCTCATCAAGTCTCCGGACGCGGCACAGACGGTTGCCGCGCTGTCGGTTTTTGCGCTGCACCTCGACACCGTCGGCGGAACCGAATACGGGGCCGACTATCCGTTTTACCTCGAACGCGAATTGCGGCAGCAACTGGGAAACTCGTTTGTTTCGCTGTTCGGGACAGGCACCTGCGGCGACATCAATCACGTCGATGTGACACACGCACGACCTCAGAAAGGGCAGGAAGAAGCGGGCCGCATTGGCACGGCACTGGCCGAAACCGTGCGTGCCGAACTGGCCGCGCTGAAGCCGCTGGCAGCGCCAAAGCTCGCCGTGCGGAGCGCGACCGCTGAAGTTCCCTTGCAGCAGTATTCACCCGACGAAATCGCCGCGGCCGCGCGCGACATGTTCAAAATCGGCACGAGCGAACTGCCGTTTCTCGAACAGGTGAAAGCCAACAAGATCACCGAACTGCAACTCCGCGGCGGCAAGACGCTGGCGCTGGAGGTGCAGGTCTTTCGGCTGAGCGACGACACGGCAATCGTCGGCCTGCCGGGGGAAGTCTTCGTCGATCTGGGGGTGGCCATCAAGCGGCAGTCTCCGTTTGCCAGGACGCTGGTCGTCGAATTGTGCAACGACGTGCCCGCCTACATTCCCACGCAAAAGGCGTTTGCCGAGGGGAGCTATGAAACGGTGAACAGCCTGGTCGCCCCCGGCGGCGGCGAAGCAATGGTCGACCTGGCCGTGAAATTGCTCAAGGATCTGAAAACGGCCCAGTAATTCGCGCCATCCTGCCGCCCGAGTAAAATTGGGGAATGACCATCGTGCTCCCAGCTCTGGCTATGAGCGCCGCGGCGTTTGCCATCTGGCTGACGGTGCGGATCATCAACCGGCGGGAACGATGGACAAAGTGGACAGCAGTGCTGGTGGTCGTCGCAATACTGGGATATCCGCTGAGCGTTGGGCCGGCCTGCTGGTTCAGCAGTCAGACCGGCATCGGGGCGCGGGCCGTCACAGTTTTGTACGTACCGTTACTTTCGGCGATTGACGAGCTGACTTTTCCCACCATTGCCTGGGAGCCTGCGTGGCGGATCGCCAACGACTACATGGGGCTGTTTGCCACAGCCGATTGGGGGTGGAGGGTGCGTCCGGGGTGGAACGAACAGGGCGAGTATTGTGGGGAGACCACATGGGAATACAGTCCCAGCCCACATTGACCCCACCCGCCCGACCGTTATCATTGAAGCACGGGAAACGACCGTCGTTTCTCAGGGGGCGATCGGATTCGACTGGATGACCATAAGTCGAGGTGGCGTGCCGTGGTTGATCAGTTGGCCACGTAAAAAGCTGATCAAACAACAACTGCTGAAAAGAGCTTCGCTCTGGCTGCCTAATTGCGGGTAGCTCCGGCTCAGGAATCCCCGCCTGAGGAGTCCAAAGGCCGGTAGCAAATTCAGGCTGGTGCCGCGTCAACGACCACTACGCGCGGCACGAGACATCGTTGTGGACTGGCCGCGAGCGGGTCTTGTCGGGTGAACCTGCCGCGGCGACACAATCAACCGAACACGCACGTAGAAGCTTCGGCAGCGGCGTCTCAGGACGGGGGTTCAATTCCCCCCGCCTCCATTCCGGCTCGCCGGGATAGAGCAGGAGAGCGGAGAGAGTAGAAAGTAGAACAAAGGAAGCGCAGCCCGCTCTCCTGCGGTCAACTTTCTACTCACTACTTCTACTGTCGGTCGTTCATTTGCGTTGCTTAACGCGTAGTGGGGCCAGGCGTTTGCGTTGTTTCCAGTGATAGAAGCGTGCGAGTTCGTTGCGTTGGAGGCGTCGCGTGATATTGCGAGAGACGAGTTCCCGGTCGTCGCA
>SIAF01000041.1 GCA_009691905.1 Planctomycetaceae bacterium
ACGCGCTGCCTGCTGGCGGGTCTCGTGGCTTTGCTGCCGATCGGCGGATTCGTGCTGACGGTGGTCTATCTCGAAAGGTCAATTGCCGAGTCGTGGCTGGCGCGGCAGCCCTTCTACTTTCCCGGGCTGGGCCTGATCGCCTCGACCGTGGGGATTTACCTGATCGGCCTGACCGTCTCGACGTTTGTGGGGCGCTGGCTGTGGGCGCTGCTCGATCGGGTGCTCGACGGGCTGCCGATGCTGGGGCGGTTGTATCAGACGCTCAAGCAGATCGTCGGCTACAGCGATGGGAAGGACGCGATATTCCAGGGAGTGGTGCTCGTCCCCAACGGAAAAAATGAAGGGAGCGAAATGGGGCTGGTGACGAACGAAGTGGCGAACGCCGGCGGTGCGCGGCAACTCGTGGTCTTTGTTCCGAACGCACCCAACCCGACCGCGGGGCGGCTGATCGTGATCGACGCCGGCCAAGTGCAGCCCCTGGCGATGGCTGTCAGCGACGCCATGAAAGTGCTGCTGTCGGTCGGGAAGACGTCGCTGGTGTTGCCGGCGGCTGGTGGGGGAACAGCCCCTTGACCGATCGCCTTCAAACGGTATTCTTCCGAAAAAGAGGTCATCCACGAATAACGCGAATGAAACGAATAAGAAAAACACTTGCCGGTCAATCTTTTCATTCGTTCAATTCGTAAGATTCGTGGTTCCCTTCTTCGGTTGCGACCGAAAGCCGCGCCAGGTCATTTGCCGTCGCCAGCCGCGTTTTCGATCAGCTCGTCGAACTCGAATGACTCCACGACCATCTTGACCCCCGAGACGTGAATCGAGGCCATCAGGCTGTCGACATCGTCGTCGACTGGAATTCGCAGCACGCGCTGAGCGTTGATGTAGAGCTCTCCCAGTGAGCCGACGCGCAGCAGCCGGATCTCCACCGACTGTGTGCCGTCGAATCGACACCGCTGATCGTGATACACCGTGCGCGTCGAAGGATCGCCGAAAATCAGGCTGACCCGACTCTTCTCGTAGATTCTCGCCGCCAGCACCTGGTCGGTTCGGAACCCGTCTCCATACTCATGTTTCGGGGCGTCGCGGTTGAGCAGCGACACTTCGAACATTCGGGCACAGAGTGGTTCCGAGTCTCCCTTTGTTTCGGCCCGAAATCTCACCGTCAGACTGACGTCGCGCGCTGCGACCTCCGGCTCGCAGACGATGTCCGTCTGGTGCTCGTCGGGTACGTCCTGCGCAAGGCCGTTCCGCTCATGTAACAGCGGCAGATAATACTTGATCGAATTGTCGCCGTGTCCGACGCAGCGCGGCAGCAGGTCGTCGTGATGGCGGGTGGCCGCGGCATCGCCGGGCACCGCAGCGGCGCGGCGCTCGGCGGGAAGCGCCGAGTATTGTTCGAGCAGTTTGGTCAGCGATTCGCTTTGGTCGGCCAATTGCTCGGGAAATTTCCGGTCAAGTTCGATGGCCGCCGGAAGCTTGCCGTTGGCCAGGGCGACACGAAATAAAATCAGTGGTTGCAGCACGGCGGCCGCGTCGCCCGACGCCTCGAGGGCCGGGGCACCGAAGTCGGCGGCAATTTCAGGTCGTCCCTGGGCCAGCGCCATCGCCGCGCCGCACTGGTCGGCCAGCAGGTCTCGAGGGTATCCCGCCTTAAGCGCGCGTCGCCAGGCCGATTCGGCCAAGGCGGGGTCGGTTTCGCACATCGTCAAACCCGCCAGTACCTCACGGTCCCACTTGGCATTGCGGGACGTGCCGCGCAGGTAGCCCAGTTCCGGCCGCCAGTACGGCGAAGCCGAAATTCCCAGGCGACCGGGCTGCACGGCCGCGGTCCGAATCCGGTCGGACTGGACGGCATACCATTGAATCTGTCGGCGCGTATCGCGAAACGGTGGAAGCCCCCCCCGGACTTCGTCGCGATTGACTCTCGTCAGAATATCGCCGGCGCGCACGCCGGCGGCGGCCGCCTGAGACCCGGCGGTCACTTCGTTGATCAGCACACCGAAGACCGGCCGCTTGGATTTTTTCAGGGCTTCGAGATCCCCTAAGTCGTCCAGCGCTTTCTTCAGGCGTCCGTCGAAGTCGGCGCCCGTCACACTCTCGCGGAATTCCGGGGGGGCTGCCGGCTTCGACCAGGTCAGCGACAGTCCATCCTCAGTGCGGCCTAAAGAGGCGATAACAAGCAGCCAGGCGGTCGCGGCGAGCGAGATTCTCATTCGTCGGACCGACAGCCAACGGTGCCGAGAGCGCAGCGTAACCAGCATGAATTGATTCTCCGAAACGGCCTACTCGACGTGTGCGCTCACCCCGGAATCGTGTTATCATGCGGCGGGTTGCAACCACGAACGCTTTTCACCGGAATGTCATCATGACCGGCAACCATGTGTGCTGCAATCGAATTGCCGTCTCGTTACTGGCCGCAATCTGCCTGGTCGCGGCTCGGGAGACGATTCCCGCCGCAGCCGCCGAAACGAAACAACCAAAAGAGGCGGCTACGCCTGCGACAGACCTCGTCAAACGCTGCAAAGCAGCCACCGCGCTGGTCAACGTAACCGGTTACGGGAGCGGGACCGCGTTTTGCGTTTCTGCCGACGGTCTGTTCGTGACGAATCGCCACGTGATCGAGGCCGCGGCGATCGGCGGGAAGGTCCAGCTCGTCCTGAACCCCACGGAAGCGAGCGAGAAAGTCTACGAGGCAAAGGTCGTTCGCAAGGACGACGATGCCGATCTGGCTCTGCTCAAGATCTCGGGGGCCGACAAATTGCCGTACCTGGAACTCGGCGACGACGCTGACGTGCAGGAAACCGCCCCGATGACGATGTTCGGCTACCCGTTCGGCCGGCGGCTGGCGGTCCAGGGGGAGCGGTTTCCGAGCATTACGGTCAACGTCGGCAAGGTCAGCGCGCTGCGGAAAAAACAGGGCAAGCTGGAAGTCATTCAACTTGACGCGGCGCTCAACCCCGGCAATTCAGGTGGTCCCGTCGTCGACGAGCGGGGGCGGCTGGTGGGGGTCATTTCCTCCGGAATCGCACGATCCGGGGTGGTGTTCGCGATCCCTAAACACACCGTTCGCGAATTCCTGTCGCACCCCGGCCTCGTAGTCAGCGTGCCGAAGGTGGCCTACGTCAATCGCGCGATGCCCGCGCGATTCGCAATCGAGCTGGTTCAGTTCGGAAGTTTCGAACCGGTCACCGGTGTGACGCTGACGATTCATGCCGGGAACGAAGCGCCGCGCACGGTCGACGCGGCAGCCGACGGCGACCATTTCGTCGCGACCGTAGCCCCCTTTCCCGCCGCCCGGGTTTCCAAAAAACTGCAATTGCTCATTGAACAAGGAGGCGAGCCGCTGGTCGTCGAGACCGACGACCAGATGCTGACGGTCGGCGCTAAACCGTTGCGCTTGAGCGAAATCCGCCTGGTGCAGAACCGGCCCGCGACCTCGATCGTAACCACGCTGGACGGGCGCAAGTTCGTCGGCGCAGTTTCCGATTGGAAGCCCCTGATTACCGCCGACGGCGGGCCGATCGATCCGGGTGGCAGTCCGCGGATTGACGTGCGCGTCATCGATCCCGATCCCGCCACGATTTCGGTTGAGGCGGCCGCGGATTATCGCGGTGAAGCGTTGACCGCCGCGCAAACCGTCGAACTGCTGGCGGCCCCGGCCAACGCGGCCGAGAGTCCGTTCGACCCGTCCGATCCCTTCGCGTTGCCCATCCGGACGCTGTCCTTCGAACTGCTGGTTGACCCGAACGCGACCATCCGTGTGACGCCGCTGGGAATCGTCTTCGACGACCCACCCGGCAAGCCTCCTGCACAGGTCGATGACCCTACGCGCCAGGTGGTGGTCAACGGCCTGAAATGGTCTCCCCAGTGGGGCGCCAAGATCCGGGCCCGCGCCGACGCGGGAAATCTCAGCTTGTACCCCCTGCGGATCGGCGTCCCCACGTTTGACTGGAAGGTGCTCTCGATTCGCACCGAGCGCGAGGGACGCCATACCCCCGGCCACGGGCAGGTCACCGTGGCGCAGGCCGATGCCGACGACGACGATCTCGCCATCACGATCGACGATCCCGGTCCGGGCCCCGGTTGGTATCGAATTTATCTCAACCGAAGGCTCGCAGTGAAGAAGTCCCCTCGCGTTCCCGATCGGACGACGACGCCGCGCGGTGGTCGGTGGACGTTCGAAGACGAGGACGGACAAATCGTTCGCGACGTGAGCGGCAACGAGAGCCACGGGCTGATCGCCACCCCCGCGCTCGTCCTGGCCCGCGGCGGCAAAGCGCTCTCGTTTCAAACCGGCTCGGTCGATTGCGGCGACGTCGGCTATTTCGACCGCGGCGATGCGTTTTCGTACGGGGCTTGGGTGTATCCGACCGGCTTCGGAGATATGACGGTCCTCGCCCGCATGGACGAACAGCAGGGGAATAGAGGGTATGACGTGGATCTCCAAAGTGGAACGGTCAACATCCACTTAATCAGTCACTGGGATCAGGATGCGATTCGCGTCAATTCGGTCGAGCGAATGCTGGCCTTCGAATGGCACCATCTGTTGGTCACCTACGACGGCAAAGGGCTGGCGTCGGGGGTGCGTCTGTACGTCGATGGTCGCGCGGTCGAACTGCAAACGTTGAACGACAACCTGCAAGGGTCGTTAAAGACCCCCACGCACTTTCGGATCGGAGCGCGCAGCGCGGGAGGTGCCGGATACGGTGGGTTGATCGACGACGCCGTGCTGTATGACAGGACATTGTCGCCGGCGGAAGCGCGGCGTCTGACGGCGGCCGATGGCACGTCGCCGACCGGGCCGGTCGATGACTCTCTGGCGAAGGGCCTGGTTGCGCGCTGGACGTTCGAGGATGCCGACAGCCGCAACATCGCCGATGTGAGCGGTCACCGATGGAACGCACACGGTGACTCCGGTCTGACTCCCCCCACGCGAACACCCGGCAAGTCAGGCGAGGCCTTGCAACTATTCGGACGCGGGGGAGTCGACTGCGGCCAGACGGCTGACTTCGATCGCGGCGACCGCTTTTCGTACGGCGCCTGGGTTCGACCCGCTTCGACGGGGCCGATGACGATCGTCAGCAAAATGGACCAGGCCGACCCGAAGCGCGGCTTCGATCTGATGCTGCACGACGGACAGGTACTCGTTCATTTGATCTCCGCCTGGGATGGCCAGGTGACCCGCCGGGCGCTTCGAGTTGTCTCGCGCAGCCGGGTGCCTGCCGACGAGTGGCGGCATCTTCTGGTGACTTACGACGGCACATCCCGTGCAACTGGTTTGAAACTGTACATCGACGGAAAGCCGGCCGACGTCGAAGTCACCGACGATTCCCTGAACGGCACGATTCGCACTCCAGCCCCGCTACTGATTGGGTCGCGAGTGCGGGGGCACGTTTTTCACGGACTAATTGACGAAGTGGCGATTTACGCCCGGACGCTGTCGGTCGAAGAGGTCGCGGCCCTCGTGGCCGGCAAGCTGCCGCCGGAATGAAACGCAGGCCCGGGCGCGGCAGCTTGTGGTCTTTGATCCGAACGCTCGCCATCCGACGGCTCCCCGGCCGGGTTGGTTAAACCGGCCACAAGCGAGGACGCTTGTGCTACGACACCGTAGATCAAGCGTCCGCGCTTGATCCGGTCAGACCGTTGAATGTGTCACAACCGAGGATGCTTGTGCTACGATGAGGGCCGGGCGGGGCGGCGGGTCGTGATCGCAGCCCCTGGCGATGGCGGTCAGCGATGCCATGAAAGTGCTGCTCTCGGTCGGGAAGACGTCGCTGGTGCTGCCGGCACCCAGAGCATAACGACCAGGCACTATCGCCGCAGCCCAATGCCCCAGACCTTCAGCAGTTCCCGGCTGGCCTCATCGTATCGACCACGGAAGTCGATTGTTTCAGACTGGGCCAGCGTCCAGGACAGCTTTTCGCTGCGGCATTTGCGATACAACAACAGAATCACACGACCGCTAAGACGCCGGTCATTGAGCGCGTGCAGCAGCTCGCGCTTGACCCATTCCGACTTCACGGAATTCGGCGACAGGATGACAGCAAACCAGTCGCACCGCTGCAAAGCGGCGCCGATTTCGTCATGCCACTGCTGTGCGCCCAGAATGTTGGTACCGCTGTACCATGTCGGAACGCCGTGATCGTGCAGCGTGTTAATCAACTTCCTGGCAAACACTTTGTCGCGACTCGAATGCGACAGAAACACTTCCTTCGGTAGGAGAGTGCGGCGGGGCATGTTACTGGTGGGCGACGGCAGATTGTTTCAACGCCGCAACCACTTTCGATCCCGCCGATCGAGCGTTTGCCGTGGCGTCGATCCAATTGAGTTGCTCCAGGATCCAGGGGACGTCTTTTGGATTAGTCGGTTTCACCATGACCGGGACCAGTCTCCCTGCGTACTTAGGCTCACTCAGGGCGTAGTCAATATCGCCGCGGACGAAGCGAGACTTCATCGCATCAGGTGAAATGATGCTGACCATCGCGTCAGACTTTTCCAAGGCCTTGGCCACTTGCAGCGCATAATTCTCGCCGGGAACGACCTGTTCATAGTCCAGCCAGACGTTGTGCCCCCCTTTGGTCAGGGCGTCGGCGATCCCCTTAGCGGCCTCACGATCGGATTGTGCGTAACTGATGAACACTTGCATGGCATGGAATCATACCCCTGCCCCGGCAAGCGGACAAGACGAGGAAAAACTGCTCCGAGGCGGAAACTGCCTGGAGCGCTCGTAACTCCTGAAAAACTTCCTGCAAGAGGTTCCGACCTTCCCGATCGCAGTCGCACGCCGGCCGTCGGGCTTCTATACTCTGCTCCATGCCGACACCGACACCCGACGTCCGACTCGATCCGACCTGCCGCCTCGTCACGATGGGTTGCAAGGTCAATCAGTACGAGACGCAGCTTGTCAAAGAGGCGCTCCAACGGCACGGGTACCGCGAGGCGGCCGACGACGAACCGGCCGCGCTGTGCGTCGTCAACACCTGCACCGTCACCGGCGAGGCCGATTCGAAGGCGCGGCAGATTATCCGGCAACTGGCCAAGCGCAATCCCGGCACGAAAACCGTCGTTTTCGGTTGCTACGCGGCCCGCGAGCCGCAGACGCTGGCGCAGTTGCCCGGCGTGATTGCCGTCGTCCCCGACAATCGCGAACTTCCCGATGTGATGCAGCGGTTCGGGGTCTGCGACTGGCCGACCGGCATCAGTCGCTTCGACGGGCACCGCCGGGCCTTCGTCAAAGTCCAGGATGGCTGCATTCTCAATTGCACATACTGCATCATCCCGCGGGTGCGGCCGGGGCTGCGCAGCCGCACGCCGGATGAGATTATCGACGAAGTCCGCCGGCTGGTGGCGAACGGTTACAAAGAGATCATTCTGACCGGCATTCACCTGGGGCACTTCGGAGTTGAGGCGACCCGCGGCCGCTCGGGACGCACACCGTATCGGCTGTGGCACCTGATCGGCGATCTCGATCGCATCCCGGGCGACTGGCGGCTGCGGCTCTCGAGTCTCGAAGCCGCCGAAGTCGGGCCCGATTTTCTGGCCGCGGTGACCGATTGTTCGCGGCTCTGCCCGCATTTTCACCTGTGCCTGCAAAGCGGGTCCGATGCCGTGCTGGCCCGCATGAAGCGCCGCTACCGCATCGGGCGGTTTCTCGAAAAGCTGGACATGATTCGCGGCGTTTTCGACCAGCCGGCCTTTTCGACCGACGTGATCGTAGGCTTTCCCGGTGAAACCGACGCCGATTTCCAGCAGACACTCGACGCCTGCGATTCGGCCGGGTTTATGAAGATGCACGTGTTTCCATTCAGCCCCCGCCGCGACACCCCGGCGGCTGAATTTTCCGACAGCGTCCCCGCCGAGATTCGAAAACAGCGCATTGGGCGGCTGACCGAACTGGAACGGCAACTGGCAGGTCGGTATCATCAATCGTTGTTGGGACGGCGATTAGCGGTTCTGGTCGAAGCCAGGCCGGCTCGCCGCGCGGGCTGGGTTCTCGGAACGGCATGCCGCTACGTTCCTGTGGAATTTCCCGGCTCGATCACCGATGTGGGACGGTTGATCGACGTGACTGCCCAGGCAGTCTCGGACGAAGGACTGTCGGCCGAAAGAGGGGAGTCAAGCGCGTGTTGTTGAGTGAGTTCACACCGCAGTACTTGCGACTTGAAGAACGAGGCGATGCGGTCGTCGTGGGGGTCGAGGTACAGTACCTCACCGAGGACATGAACCTCGAGCGATTCGGCCACGAGTTGTTCGCGCTGGTCGAGCAGTTCGGCTGCCGCAAGCTCGTGGTCAGCATGCCGCACGTCAAAATGGTAACGAGCGGCGGGCTGGGAAAGATGATCACGGCGCACCGTAAGATGCATCGCCATGAGGGGACGATCATTTTTTGCGACCTGCACCCGACCGTGTTGGGCGTGCTTGAGACCAGCCGTTTAATCACGTATCTCGTCGTGGAAACCGACATTGAAACGGCGCTTGCCGCGCTGCCGCGCGAGTAGAACTGCGGTTGCGGATCGGCTGCCGATCGTCGCGCTCTGACGACTTCTCACTGACTGTTGCCGTCCTGCGCCCTATGGCATTCCTGATCGACATCGAAGGGATCGACGGCACGGGGAAGGGGACGCAGGCACAGCGGCTCGTCGAGCGGCTCACGCGTTCGGGTCTGAGGGCGACGCTGATCAGCTTCCCGCGCTATGAGGCGACGATTTTCGGCCGCGCCATCGGTGAGTTTCTGAACGGCAAGTTCGGGTCGCTGGCCGACGTTCCTCCGTTTCTGGTTTCGCTGCTGTTCGCCGGCGATCGCTTCGAATCCAAACCGGTACTGCTCGCGGCGCTGCGCGAGAACGACGTCGTCGTGCTCGATCGGTATGTGGCCTCGAACGTGGCGCATCAGGCTTCGAAGTGCGACGGCGGCGAACGCGTCGACCTGGCGCAGAAGATTTTGAAAATCGAGCACGAGATTTTCGATCTGCCGCGGCCCGACCTGGTGCTGCTGCTCGATCTGCCGGTCCCTTGGGCGCAGCGGCTGATCTCTCTGAAAGCCGCTCGCAGTTACACCGACCGGGCCGCCGACTTGCAGGAGGCCGATGCCGTCTATCTGGGGCGCGTCCGCGACGTGTATCTCTCACTGGCTCAGACCGATTCCCACTGGCGGCTGATCCCGTGCAGCACCGCGGCCGGGGTGCGTTCGATCGACGCAATCGGCGACGAGATCTGGAGCGTGGTCGCGTCTGCTCGAACCGCTGCGGGGGCGGGCTGAGAGTGCGAATTGACATCGCTCGACGCCGGACGACTGCGATCGTTGACGGCGGCACGCATCGCCGGGGACCGGCCTCCCCGAACCGATCGTTCTGGCGTGCCGCGCGCACAACGAACTCGAATAGCAACAGCGCGGATCTCGTGCCGCTTCTCGATTCCAGGGATCGCCGTCTGATCCGCGCAATAGACCTGCGAAATGCGACGATTATCGTCGGCACGGCCCGCCGCGCTGCTGGTCGTAACGCGCCCGCGGTCAGGTTGTTTTCGGCCGGATCTTTCCTTCGAGAAGATCCTGAAGTTCGTGCTCGACGTGCAGTGCTGCACCCCACGTCTTAAGGTATGCCGTATCGAGTCGTCCTGCCTGGACGTCGACGACGCCGGCAGCGTCGGTCAATTGACGCTCGGATGGAGTGATTCGGTGCCAATGCAGCTTGTGGAGAATGATGTCCTCGGCTGTTGCAATCGAGGCTGGGACACCAAACAACGTCACGGGCAGGCGGCGTTCGAATGCGGTTTGCTCGAATTCATTATCGCGCAATAGCCAGAAGTCGGCCTTTAACGCCGATTGCTCGTCGATGACGTTGAATTGGTTTGGTGGCCGAAATACCTGGCGCACCGATTGAGATTGAATAAAGAACCCCTTCTCAAAGGCTGCGACGATCGCTTCAACCTGGGCAGGCTGCATGGCCAGCACGAAATCGAGGTCGTGTGTCGTTCGAGGAGTGCCCCAGTAATTGCTGGCCATCGACCCGGTCAACATGTAGCTGACACCGGCCTGATTGAGGCGATCGAGAACGTCAATCAGAAGCTCGCGTTCCGTCCTCATCGGCGGCTCAACTTGATGCGTTCGCAAAGCAAACGCTGAACTTCAGAATCGTCGGCATCCGGAAACTGCCGCCGAATGCCGGCCCGGGAAATGTCACACGCGAATTCGTGCAGATCGAGTGCGATCTTGAGTCGCTGCTCGCCGGTCATCTGCCGGTAACAGGCAATCTGCCGATCGCGAGCATCCTGCGGAGACATAGTGCGGGAAACCGTAGACTTCTCAAAAGGACGCTGGTTAAGGCCTATTCATAAACGCTGTTCGAAGGAACAGTTTCAAATTTGCATTCCGGCTCGGCGGGTTGATCGGTCCAGACGATCCTCAACCATCGACCACTTCAGCGTAACCGCCCGGGCGACGTTGTGGAAGTTCAACAAGATCCGATGTCGAACCAGCAACCCGACCTCCGCACGCTTCCCTCGCGGATCGAGATTCGTCATTCTTTCGTGATTCGGAGATTGTCCTTCATCGTTCCGCAGGAATGTCCCGTGCCCGAATCGCTCGTGTTTCTGAACGGTCAGATGGTTCCCGCGTCGCAGGCGCACCTGGCGATTTTCGATGCCGGCATCGTTCTGGGAGCGACCGTCACCGAGATGACGCGGACCTTCGGTCAAAAGTTATACCGCCTGGACGACCACATCGATCGGCTGTTTCGCTCGCTCAAGTACACGCGGATGGACATCGGCCTCTCGAAAGAGCAGCTCGCAGCCGCCTCGCGTGATCTGGTCGCGCACAACGCCCGGCTGGTCGACCCGGCCGATGAACTGGGGTTGATTCATTTCGTCACGGCGGGCGAGTTTCCGGTGTACGCCGGTTCGGCGGGACGGGCGGCACGCCTGACCCCCACCGTCTGCGTCCACAGCTTTCCGATGCCCTTCGAATACTGGGTGCAAAAGCTTGAACACGGGGCGCACGTGGTGACGCCGTCGATTCGGCACGTCCCCCCGCAGTGTTACGACCCCAAGATGAAGTATCGCAGCCGTATGCATTACTACCTTGCCGACAAAGAAGCGCAGCTCGTCGACCCCGACGCGATGGCGCTATTGCTCGATTTGCAGGGGAACGTGACCGAAACCGGCGGCTCGAATTTTCTGATCGTCGAAAACGGGACGATCGTTTCGCCGACATTGGTCAACACGCTGCCGGGAATCAGTCGCGCGATGGTGATCGAGCTGGCCGGCAAACTGGGGATTCACTTTGAAGTCCGCGACATCCAGGTGCATTCGGTGATCAATGCCGACGAAGCGTTCACGACCAGCACACCGTATTGCCTGTTGCCGGTCACGAAAATCAACGGACTGCCGATCGGCGACGGCCGGCCCGGCCCGATCTTCGCGCGCCTGTTGGCCGCCTGGAGCGAAGCGGTCGGCGTCGATATCGCCCGGCAGATCCGCGACGGGGCGGCACGCCGCACGAATGCCTGAGAAGTCGAGGCTCATGACGGCGCTTTGAGTCCGGAAAACAGGTCGCCCACGCGGCACTTGAAACTGGGAAGAACGCTTTCGCCCGTCAGCCAGTCTGCCTCTCGCAATCCGATGATGGAGCCGTCGGCCCGGTAGATCAGCACGGTGCGCGTATCGGGATTGATGATCCACACAAGCGGGATTCCTGCGGCCAGGTATTCTTCAGCCTTGCGGCTGATTTCATAGGCGCCGTCGCCCGGCGACACGACTTCTGCCGCCAGATCGGGGGCGATCGTCATATACCCCTTCGGAATGACATCCCCCGGAAGTCGTCCCCGACGAATGAACGACACGTCGGGTTTGCGGACTTTGTTCGGGTCGTCAGGGAAACACTGAAAGCCGCAGTCGGGGCCGAACACAAAGCCCGAATCGTGCGAAATCGTGAAATCGAGGATTCGGTAGCCCAACATCAATCCGACCGAACTAGATTCTGCGCCCATCGGAATCTCCACAAGTTCTCCGTCAACCAGTTCGAACCGGTCGCCGTCGGGAAGCCGGAGCAGGTCGTCGGCGCTCAATCGAGTTGTCGTTGCGGAAGTCGCCATCACGGAGCCTTCGTATTGAACTGGGTTCGAACTGACTGGCAATGTAACCTACCGGCGATCGCAGTCACGCGACCCTGGTTCGTTCGCGATTGAGCACGAGGACATCTGCCACGGTCAAAGTTGCCACACACCGGGTTCGGCCGTCGCGGTCGAGGAACTCGACCTCAAGGCCGTCGGGCGGCAGCAATTCCATGACAGTGCCAACGTCGCCGATTTCGATGGGCTCGCCAGCGGGACAATTCGTCACGGCGACGAGGTCCAGGAGCTTGGGTTGTCGAGGTTGAGTCATTGCGGCGTCCTCGATGTGATCAATGTCGCGATTCTCCCAACCATCAAACTCTTGCGAAAGCAAAAACAAAACCAGCGCGAACCCAATGATGCCCACAATACCCAGCGCAATGAGCACATCAAAAATTCGATCCACGGGGTCGGGTTGTCTGGGATCGAAGTCGTTCACAGATAGGGCATTTGACGGACACGTTTCAAAACAGGGGTCTGACGGCCCCCGCTCGCCTTTCAGGCGATGATTTCCTTGATCGGTTGCCCGAAATCCATTTCCAGCCGCTTGCGCCCGGGAATTTCCAGTCGCTTGGCGTCGAGGCCCAATTGGTGCAGCACTGTGGCGTGGATGTCGGTCACGTAGTGGCGGTTTTCGACAGCGTGAAAACCCAGTTCGTCGGTTGTGCCGTGGGCCAGGCCCCCTTTCAGCCCGCCCCCGGCCATCACGACCGAGAAGCCGAAGGGGTGATGGTCGCGGCCGTCAGAGCCTTGCGCCCCCGGCGTCCGGCCGAATTCGGTGCCGATCACGATCAACGTTTCATCGAGCAGGCCGCGCGCCTTCAGGTCATTGATCAATGCGCCGATCGGCTGATCGACCTGTTGACACAAGGCGCTGTGCCCGGCTTTCAACCCGCCATGCGCATCCCAGGCCCCGGCCCCACCGTTGGAGCCGTGAAAGATCTGCACGAACCGCACCCCCTTCTCGACCAGCTTGCGCGCCGCCAGGCACTGCTCGCCAAACGGCTTGGTCACGGTTTGATTCAACCCGTACGCCTGCTGCGTCGCTTCGGTCTCGGCAGCGAAGTCGACTACGTCGGGAACGGCCGCCTGCATATGGAACGCCAGCTCGTACGACTTGATGCGGGCTTTCAGCGCCGGGTCGTCGGGGTACTCGATGGCGGCCAGCTTGTTGAGGCGATTGAGCAGCCCGAATTCGCTTTGCTGCTCTTCCCGGTAAACTCCCGGACCGGGGCCGGCGAAGGGCAGCGGGTTTTTCGGATCAACCGCGAGCTGCACGCCGTTGTGCTCAGGGCCGAGATAATTCGAACCGTGAGCGCCGACCCCGCCGCAGCAATCGGCGATGGGGGTGCCCATCACGACGAACTGCGGCAAGTTGCCGTTAAGCGTCCCCAAGCCGTAGTTGACCCACGAGCCGATCGTGGGGAATTGTCCCTCCAGCGAGTGCCGGCCCGTGTGAAACTGAAGTTGCGCCCCGTGGTTGTTGTCGGTCGTCCACATTGAGCGGACGATCGCCAGGTCGTCGGCACACGCGGCGGTATGCGGCCACCAGTCGCTGATCTCGAGGCCGCTTTGGCCCCACTTTTTGTACCCCACCTGCAACTCGTAAATTTTCATGTGCGGGTGATGCAGCCCCTCGATCACCTCGCGCAGGTTTTTCTTCAGGTGGGGGGACTCGAGCAACGACTTGTACGGCGACTCGTCGAACGTCTTGCCGCCGTACTTCGTCAGCTCGGGCTTGGGGTCGAACGTCTCCATCTGGCTCATCCCCCCGACGAGGAAGATCCAGATCACGCTTTTGGCCTTGGGAGCAAACTGCGGCTGACCATCGGGAGGGAGCCATTTCGACGGGTCGTCGGCGCAGACCACCCTTTCGTGATGCAGCATCGACCCCAGCACCAGGCCGGTGAACCCCATGCCGACGTCGGCGAGGAAGGCACGGCGGGGAATGCCCGCGGGAGAGTGAGGTCGAGGGGGAGAGTAAAACGGCATTGCTAATTCCTGGTCGATCGACGGGACGGCTTCGAACGCTGCGTAATCAGCAACCGCTCGTCTTCTGACAGAGGGAGCGAAATTGGCAGCCGATAGTCAATCGCGTAGCGGGACCGCCTGTAAATTTCATTGATTAGCGGCTGGAGTCTGAGCGGAATTTCCAAGTCGCGCGGCAGCAAAGGAATCGGTATTTCCGGGACTGGCCGAACGGCGAACGTCGGCCAGACCTGGCAACCTCGATCGTCGTTCTTTCTGGACACCAACAAATAATAAGGGCTGTCGGGCCATTCGTCGGACATGGGCATGCGTTCGCCCCCTCGCAACAAATCGACCTCGACAAAATTCGCGGCGCCGTTCAGGAACACTTGACGCTTATGGACGTACTGTCTCCAACCCACAGAATTCAATCGTTTGTTGGCAGGCGACAGAACTTCGATTGCCGTGATCAGACGGCACGGCTGGCCCGCTTCGTAGACTTCCAGATAAGGCTCGTTGTATTCGATGTCAGTGAGCGCACGCATCATGACGGGCTGTTCGAGAACGCCGACTCCCGAATTGTCGCCGACCGATCGCGGTTTCTGCTTGTGCTGTCGCTGTTTCCGCCGCACGATTCCCACGTCGGGAATTATCAATGAGCTCGTTTCGATCGAATCTGTCAATTCGATATAAGTTCGGTTGGCAAGCCGGACGACGTATCTCCTGGAGATCCGACTCGACAATTCACGTTCGATCTCACTGATGAGCTTATCGTGAAAATCGCCCCAGTAGTCGCAGGCCTCGATGTACGGATCCATTCCGGGAAACGGGGATTTCATCGATCACTCTGAATTTATGTATCGTCGGTACATTGCCTTCACTGAATTGTACCCCGTCGATTCTCTCATCGCACCGTCAGAAAATCATTGTGATTGAACAACACGTGCACGAGGTTTTCGCGGGCTCGCTGTTGCGGATCGGCAGAAGGGGGGACGGGGCTGGCCGTACCGGCCGTGAACTGCGTCAGCGCTTGCAAGTTGGCGAAACGCTGCGCCTGCTCGGCCACGAATCGCTCACACTCGACGCGCTCGTCGGCAGTCGGCGGTCGGCTCAGGATCTGCCCGAAGGCGTTGTTAATGAATGCCGCGAGGTGTTCGGGGGTTGCCTCGATGCCGCACTCGTCTGACAGGCGCTTCGCCAGGACGCGGGCCTGTGCCAGCGAGAGCGGGCTGTTGGCCATCGCCAACGCCTGCTGCGGGACGATGCTTTCGGGACGGCGATAGCACTCGACGACGTTCGGCCGGTCGAACAGGTCGAGAAAGGTCATCTTCTTCTCTTTGCTGTTGCGGAAGTAGACGCTGCGCCGGGTGTTGGTCATTCCGGCATTCTCGTCGATCTCGGGACCGGCCATCGTCGGGTCAAGCTGGCCTGCCACGTGCAGTGTGCTGTCGCGGACGATCTCGGCTTCCATCCGGCGAACGTTCATTCGCCACAGGTAGAGATTGTCAGGGTCGACTTTTTTATTCGCCTCGGCAATCGCACCGGTCGTTACCGATTGCTGCCGGTAGGCGTTGCTGGTGACAATCAGGCGATGGATGGGTTTCATGCGCCAGCCGCGCGACCCCCCCTGCCCCCCCTTCGTAAGGGGGGGAGAATCGTTCGTGCTATTCGTCACCTGAGAGATGGACGGCTCCATCAATTCGACTGCCAGCCAGTCGAGCAGTTCGGGATGCGTCGGCGGTTTGCCGTTGAGGCCGAAATCGAACACGGTCGGCACCAGGGGGGTGCCGAAATGCCGCAGCCAGATGTGGTTTATGGCGACGCGTGCCGTCAGGGGATTCGTCTTGTCGGCGATCCAGCGAGCCAGCGCCAGGCGTCGACCGCTGGTCGTGGTGGGATAGATCGGGCCGAATCGCGTATACGCGTCAAGCGGGACCGGCAAGGCGGCCTGGGCCTGGTTGCGGACATTCGTCGCCGCCGTGACCGCAGCCTGGGCATCGGCGATCGCCTTCTTCGTCGGTTCGGCCTCAGGATCGGGCAGCGCTTTCGCCGCCGACAGTTTCTGCTGCGCCTGCAGCAGGGGCAATTCGGCGGCACGCAGCGCATGCTCGCGCTCGGCCCGTCCCGCCTTGAACGACAGTTCTTTCGCGTTCGCCGCTGGAGGCACGGCGTAGTTCGCCTGATCGGCTTCGATGCGCGTCGCCGTCCAGATCAGGGCCGCCTCGGCGAGAATCAGCGACTTGTCGGCCGTTTCAACGGCTTGCTCCTGCTGGTCGATCGCTTTTTGCAGGTCGGTTTCGGCGACAGGCACCGGCGCATCGCCGATTTTCTCGTAGATTGGAATCTCTGCCGGCAACTGTTCGACCGACGCGCGCAAAAACTCGGCGGTGGCGTCATACGTCCAGACGGCAAAGCGGCCCTCTTTGGCACGCTCGCCGGTCAGCCTGTATACGAACTGCAACTGGCCATCGACCCAGACGTTCAGCAGACTGCCGCGAACGGCCACTTGCAACTCGTACTCGCGATTGAGTTCGACCGGGAAATCTTTTGCGCCGTCATCAAAGTACATATCCTGCCCGGCCACCCGTCGAAAGATCGACAGCTTTCCGACGGCGCTCAGGTAAACAGCCCAGAAGTCATGATCTTCCGCCGCATCAAAACTCAAACCGACCGACTTATAAACATCGCCCCCCGTCGTTTTGAATCGGAACCGTGCCATGAAATCGGCGGGATGGGTCTTCACCGACAACAATTGCGTCACCGCGTCGCGCGGGTCGCTCTGAACGAGATGGCCGTCGCGATGCTCCCATTGCCCGACCCCCGGCGTCCACAAGTCGGGTTTGGCCGTCGCGAAATCGTCGGCAAAGACGATCGCCGCCGGGTCGGCCGGCTTGACGGTGCCGCCCGATTTCGCGACCAGGTGATCGACCAGTTTCTGTCGTGCCGCGGCCAGCAGGCTATGACCTTCGGTCCATTTGGTTCGTGCTGTGCTGACTGCCGATTGAGCCTGCGCCAGCGTTTCCTGCTGCGCCCAGGGACGCAGGCCGGGGTAGAACTCGGTCGGCGAAAGCGAGACCGGCTCGATCTTGAATTCCGACCGTGACAGAACCGTCGGGATCGCCGCCGCCAACGGGTTGTCTTTGTCGGGCCGTTTCTCGTCGCCGCGGGTGAACAAAAACGTCGGGGCCGCCGCATTCTCGTCGAAGATGCGGGCGAGCCCGTCCTTGGTGATGTCGGGCTGACCGGGGACGCGATCGGTGCGAACGGTGTGCGGCTCGAAAATCGCCCGGAAGCGGTAGTAATCCTGCTGCGCGATCGGGTCGTACATGTGGTCGTGACAGCGGGCGCAATTCAGCGTTGTCCCGAGAAAGGCTTTGGCCGTGTGCTCGATCGTAAAGTCGAGCCAAACGTTGCGATTGAATTTGTACCAGTTTCGGACCAGAAAACCGGTCGCACGAATCGTCTGCGGATCGCTGGGCGCGATCTCGTCGCCGGCCAGCATTTCAACGATCATTCGGTCGTACGGTTTGTCGGCATTCACCGACTCGATGATCCAGTCGCGCCAGCGCCAGATGAAGGGTTGGCTCTCGCGAATCTCGGCCCCGAAGCCGTCCCAGTCGCTATAGCGCCAGACATCCATCCAGTGCCGGCCCCAGCGCTCGCCATAACGCGGGCTGTCGAGCAGCCGGTCGACGACCTTCTCGTACGCATCGCTCGAGGTGTCGGCAAGAAACTCATCGAGCTCAGCGCGGGTCGGGGGGAGCCCGATCA
Organism: Planctomycetaceae bacterium; assembly: GCA_009691905.1. Taxonomy (GTDB): domain Bacteria; phylum Planctomycetota; class Planctomycetia; order Planctomycetales; family Planctomycetaceae; genus SIAF01. The sequence goes on from SIAF01000041.1 coordinate 17,844, forward strand.
GGTCGAGGTAAATGCGACGCAGCAGCAGGTTTTTCGCAGCCGGCGCGGCCGGCTGCAAACCGTGCTTTTGATGTCCGTCGGCGATAAACGCATCGATCGGATTGGGGACCCCGGCGAGGTTGGCCGTCATCGGCACGGCGGGCCGCACCGGGGGCTGATACGACCAGTGCTTCGCCGGGTCCAGGGGGATTTTCTCGACCGGCGCGTGCGCTCCCTGGTCGATCCACTTGCGAAGCAGCTCGATCTCTTCGGGCTTGAGCGGCTCGCCTTCAGGCGGCATTTGCGCGACGCCGTTGGCTCCGGTCAAGGCGTCGATCAACAGGCTTTCAGAGCTTTTTTCGGGAACAAGGGCCGGTCCGCCCTCGCCTCCCTGCTGCGCTAAAGCGGCCGTGTCGAGTCGCAGCCCGTTCTTTTGTTTCAGGGCGCCGTGGCAAGCGTAGCAGCGACGCGAAAGAATCGGCTTTACATCCTGCACGTAATCGACCCTGGCGTCCGATTCGTCAGCCCGCACGACCTGCGGGAAGAAAACCAGCGCCAGCAGCAACCACCGATTCGGCACGGACATGAAGTTCCCCGAACAAGGCTCTTTGACGACGGATCTTTCTCACTCGATTTTCGACAGGGCACGCAGTCGGTGTCATCGTTCGGTCGGCCGAGACCCGGCGCGAATTGCGAAAACCTTCGGATACCGCTGTTTAACCGCGACGACCGGATTATTGCATCAACAACCTTTGATGATACCTTTGGCAGAACCTCGGAACAAGCGGTGAACCGTTCGGTAGTGGTACATTTTGCGTGCGGATCGCGATCTCAGACAATACGGCTGAATTGACGTAAGTCCCAATCGGTATTGAGCCGGTCTGACGGATCAGGTAAGACGCTCTCCCGAATATGGCCAGGGAGGGCCGGAATGCCGAGCGAGATACAGGCGTGTACGCCGCGACCGCTACACCCGAACGGGTTCAACCCGAATTCCGTCCTGCCATACGGCTGCCAGATCGAGCACATCCGATCTGCAATGGAACGGTTTTTGGACTTCATCGGGTTCGTGAATGTCCAATTGCGCAGGAAGAAAACGGAACGGCTCGAATCGTTTCTAATGCCAGCGAATTTCAGCAGCATCGTCGGCGAGTTTATGACGATGACGATTCCGAAGTTCTGCCCGACGATTGTGAAAAACAATCATCACAACGGGCATCCTGACTTACTCCCGAAAGGCGTGTTTCCAGGGGACTGTGCGCAGCACGCTACAGAGGGGATCGAGGTCAAGGCATCGCGCTACATCAAGAGTTGGCAGGGGCATAACCCCGAAAATGTTTTCCTGATGGTTTTCTGCTTCGACAGCAACCGCCCGACCGATATCGTGGGCGGCATTGCACCGCGCCCGTTTGCTTTTGCTGCCACGCTCGGCGCATTGCTGGACAAGAGCGATTGGAAATATGCCGGTCGATCCGCAACAAGCCGCAGAACACCGACAGCATCGGTAATGAAAAGCGGGCTGTTGAAAATGCAGGAAAACTGGATTTACAGCGATCCGGGCTTAGCGGATTCACTCGTCGTCAAAGAGTGACGCTTCGGCAATCCGAAGCTGCGGCGTTGTCCTGACGGATTTCAGTTTTGGAATTGCCTCTGCGGCCATGCTGAAGTATTCCGCGAACCGCTCCAGGCCGACTGATCGATAGCCGACTGCTTCGGCGGCGGCGATAGTCGAACCGCTGCCCATGAACGGATCAAGAATGACTCCCTTACCGAGCGGTAGGGCGGAGTAGACAACGTGGCGCAGGAACGCTTGCGGCTTCAGGCTCGGGTGATTGGCAATAGCCCGTTCTGATTGCAGCGTTCTTCCACTCGGGATGACATCTTCAAAAGGTCGCCCATCCCAAGTACGCCGAATGCCGCCAGTGCCGTGTTTCCGAAGGCAATCACTGACGGTCATTCCGGTCGGCATCGGTTTGCGGAAGATGCCCCACGGCTCGTAACAGCCCTTAGCCATCGACGACACGTCGTAAAATTCAACTTCGGCATTCTTTGGCCGGTCGCCACCTCGAAGCGTGCGAACAAGCCGGATGATCTCCCCGCGAAATTCCAAACCGCCCTCGATGAGAGCGGAATACAAAAGCTGTGAGATAAATGCGTTTGTCGCAATGAAAACGTGCGCACCCGGACACATGACCGGCAGTAGCGCTTTTGTCCAGTCGCGAAAGAAATCGAACAATCTGCGGCGTTCTTTGTCGTTCAGTGCTGTGAACCTTGGCAACGGGGCTCGCTTGTGTCCATCGAATGATGGCGGAATCCGCCAGATTCCCCCGCGTCCATTCGATCGTTTGTGAAGTTGATCTTCGTCGAATTCCTTCACGCCATACGGCGGGTCGGTCACAACAGAATGTATCGAGTTCTTCGCGGCCAGCCCGAGCCATTCTATGCAGTCCGCGCGAAAGATGATTGATCGGCCTATCTTTCGCGAGTGAACGCTAACCGGATTTCTTGAAGAAATAAGTGTCATTTGGTTTGTCAAACGTTTGGGATTTATTGGCGGGATTGTACAGCGACGATACGGCCCGGTACAGGAAACAGCCCGATCAGTCCGCAGTCGCCATGACGCGCTCGTACAGTTCCTCGATGCTCCACGGCCGACTCGATACGCCCGCCGCCATCGCAGGCGTCCCCTTCAAGCTCGCGTGCATCCAGCAGAAGTTGTAGTACGCCACGAACACCGCCACGGCAGCCGCAAGGTTCTCCAGCTTCTTGCTGAAGCATAGCGACAGCCGGGTGAACCGCTTCAACAGCGTCCGCGTCGTCAGGTTCATGCGTTCGACGTGGCTCGTGCATATCGTCATCGGGTTTATCTGGCCGAATATCTCACGACGTTCGGTGCCGATCAGTTCCGGGGGACCGTAGCGGCCCGGCATATCGGTGTTGCGGTAGTCCTTGATGATCTGCCCATAGTTGCAGTTGTCGGCAAACGCGAGGTCAACCGCTTCCGGGTAGGCGTTGAAGCCGTCCGTGCTGATCTGCGGCACGCAGCCAGCCCGGACCCCGGTATCCGTGGCGACCGGCAACGCGATGCGGCTGGCGAGGTCAACCATGAAGCGCCGGGCCATATCTGCGGAACGCTTCCCGATTATGAAACTGGGAATCAGCTTCGTGTCCTGATCGACGGCGATCCAAAGGTATTGGTCGCCGATCCGGGGATTGTCGCGGTCTTCATCGTGCAACCGGCCCTGTTTCTTGGCAACGAACGTCCACTGTTCGTCGCATTCGAGGTGCCGCAGTTCCAGGCCGCGCATTTGCCTGTCGAGAAACTCCCGGCACTTGTCGCCGAACCGCACGAGCAACTTCAGGACGGTTGTTCGGTGAATCCCCGTCATGCGGGTGATTGATCGCAGCGACACGCCCTCGACCAAATGGTGAATGACTGAAACCTGATCTTCGATGCTGAGTACGTTCGCCATGATTCGCTTCCCCTGTCAGGGGCGAATCGCGTAGAATTCCGGTGTTAGGCAGGATTCTGGCGATTCGCCGGTTTCTTGTTCGCCCCGGTTGGCCGCCAAGCCTTCCGGGGTTTTTCACTTCCGACGAATATAATTGTAGCTACGATTATCGTTTAGTCAATAGATGTAGCTACGTTTTTATGGATTGACAGAAATAAAATGCGTGGCTACAATTATTCAACATGGGACGGAAACGCCTTTCGGAGAATGAGCGGCGGGGAAAGCCGCTCCGGGTCAGAATGCGGCCTGGAGAGCGGGAAATTGTCGATTCCGCAGCGGAGCAAGCGGGCATGACATCCTCAGAATGGGCGCGGTCGTTGATCCTGCCTGCTTCCCAACAGTCGCAGAAAAAAGTGAAAAAGGCTGGCGGTAGCCCGTAAATGTGCTAGGCTGGCGCGAGTATGGACCTGTCGGGAGTCGAACCCGATACCGTGAGTGTATAAATCTCTGGACCGACCGTCGGCAGGCCCGTTACAGGAGGGAGTGATGAAATGGGGGTGGTGGGATTCGAACCCACATCGTTCCGGTTTGCGAAACCGGTGCCTCGGATTGCCCGGTCGGCCTCTCAAAGACAATCGAGCAATTCATCCAATTAGACTACACCCCCCGAAATTCAGCACTCAAAAACGACAAGACCCCGGATGGAGGCTAGCACCTTCATTCGGGGTCGTTTTTATTTCATTGGTATCCTCCCACTACGTCAATCCGTTTTTACGTTCACTTGACCTTCAGCCGATACACTCCGCGTGTCGGAGATTCAAACAAATCGTCACGTCTACAAAGGGCCGAAATCACCGTCGGCAGCAGCCCTTTCTTCGCAGTGCTCTTCATTCCGTTGTCCGCCAGCACCTTCGCGATTTCAGAAGCCTTCATTGATTCTACGCCAGTCAGGATGATCTTTACCTTGTCTGGCATAGCCATCGCGCTCATGATTGTAGCGGAAATATCCGTTTTTTCTGACGCGACATGATTAGCTTTGGGACATTGAAGCTTGCCTTTTACGGCAAGATCTTCACGGTATCGCTGCTCAAAAGCCAATTGCTCTTGAAGCGATAGAATCCGTTTGTCGGACTCCTCAACCAACTCTGAAATTACAGCCGCTTTCGCCTTTGGGTCCATTTTCACCTCCTGAGTGTGCCGCCCATCATAACACAGGTCGGCCGCGATGCAAGGAGAATCTTACGCCGCAGTATATTCTCAGCAGATTCAGAATATCTGCATGCGAACGCGGCGCATAAAAACGCCCCGCAGAGGTGCGGGGCGACGGGTCAGATCGACAGTGCAAAACTTACGTCGCCATCTCAGACATTCCGTATTTATCAAACTGTACCACTACCAACCGTTCCCGCAGCACGGCAGCACGGCATTCGATTCCGTCGGCAGAAATGGCCTGGTTGGTGATTGGCTCGCGCGGGTGGGTCATTGTGTGGGGTGAAAAATCGCCGGAAGGCGCTGCACTGCGCCCGAGCCATCGACGCACGCGAGAATGCTGCGGGCTTCGGTCAGCAGCTCGCCGCCGCGGGTGATCTGGTACGCATGCTCAATCTTGGCAAGAGTGATGCGGACGACGCGCGTCCGGAGCGACAGCACATCGTCGTAGCGGGCCGGCTTGCGATACTTGCATTCGAGGCTGACCACGACCATGAACAGCCCCTGCTCTTCCATCTCGCGGTAATTGCCCCCCTGAGCACGCAGCAGTTCGGTTCGCCCCTCTTCGAAGTACACGAAATAGTTGGCGTGGTGCAGAAACCCCATCGCGTCTGTTTCGCTGTAGCGGACGCGAATTTGGATTTCGTGTTCCGAGAGCATGCCGTCGGTCATCCTTACCTTCACGTCCGGGCGGCGACCGCCAGTTCGTAGGTTCGCCCGGCGTGCGGCTCGCCTGGTTTGGCGACTTTTTCGAGTGCAATCTGGTACAGCCCGCGTCCTGCTTCGGTCGGGTATTGGCCGTCAATGCATGCCTGGCACAGCGAGTCGCGGTTTTTATTGACGCAGCGGGCAATCGCCGCGATCGGCAGGAACTTCAGGCTGTCGGCACCGATGGCGTCCGCCATGAGCCGCTCGATTTCCGGAGTCAATTCGCCCCCGCGAAGAAACCGCGGTGCAAACAGCTCGTCGACCGTCGACATGTCGATCCCGTAAAAACAGGGGGCGACAATCGGCGGGCAGGCCACCCGCACGTGAACCTCGCTGGCGCCGCCGCGCTCGCGCACTTGCGAAATCAGCACCTTCATGGTCGTCGAACGGACAATCGTATCTTCGACCAGCAGCACTCGCTTCCCCTGCAGGACTTCGGGAAGCGGCGTGTACTTCAGACGGGCCTTGTCGGCCCGGTTTCGCCCTTCGATAAACGTCCGCCCGACATAGCGGTTGCGCATCAACCCTTCGAGACAGGGGACGCCCAGCTCATACGCCATGCTCGCGGCGGCCGCCTTGGCGGTATCGGGCACGGGAACGACGATCGTATTGACGTCGATCGGCACCGATTCCAGTTCGGCCAGCTCTTTGCCGAGCGCTTTGCGGGTCAGATAGACGCTCTGATCGTCGAGGGTGCTGGCGACGTTGGCAAAGTAGATCCATTCGAAAAAGCAGTGCGCCTGGGCGGGACTGGCGGCGAACCGCTTCTTTGTCAACACCCCGTTCTGAATGATGATCGCCTGCCCCGGCTCGAGGCTGTGGATACTCTCGCGCTGAAACCCGAGGTTCGCCAGGGCCACGCTCTCGCTGGCCGCGGCAAACAGCGACCCCTCGAGCGCGTAGCACAGCGGCCGGATCCCCAGCGGATCGCGCGCCACGAACATGTCTCCCAGCGCGTTCAAGTAGACGATGTTGTAGGCGCCGTCGAACTGCTGACTGAGAGTCGCCAGCAATTCGACGATGCTGGGCTTTTTGTCTCCCGACAGTTCGCGCGAAATCCAATGCATGATCACCTCGGTGTCGGTTTCCCGCGCGAGGTGAAAATTCTTCTGCGACAGCAATTCGTCCCGCAATTCGGCGTAGTTCGCCAACTGGCCGTTGAAGGCGAAACTGAACCACTTCGACTTTTCGATATGATGCCGCTCGAACGGCTGTGCGTAACTGCGGTCGTCCTTCCCACAGGTGGCGTAGCGGACATGGCCGATCGCCGCCGACCCGCCGTACTTCGTCATCAATTTGTCGTAGTCTTCGGGATGATTGAGGTGAAAGACCTCCGCGACCGACCCGACCTCTTTATGCGTATCGATAAGCTGGTTGCGGTCGGCATCGAACGTCGTCATTCCCGCAGCCAATTGGCCACGGTTTTGAATGTCCAACAGCATCCGCGGCAGCAGACGGCTGGCCTGCCTCGGGTCGGGAGTCGGCAACAGCGGGCTGACCTCGCGGTCCGGTAGGTGATAAACCGCCGCAATCCCGCATTCGTGATGCAACTCAGCCATGTTTGCTCTCGGGCAGGTGGGTGGGCGGACCGCATCGTGAAGATATCATAAAGCCCCGCGCCGGTCGAACGATCGGCAGCCCCGAGAAATGACGAATTCCTAATGTCGAGAGAATGGAGACTGTAGCAAAGATACCGGGTTTGATCGTGACTCAATGAACGTCTTTTCCTATATTTCTCGGCATAACACACACCAGCCAAGGAGGGCGTGGTCATGCCGGGAGTGGGAGCGTACTGGCCCGATGCCAGCGAGGGCATCACG
>SIAF01000042.1 GCA_009691905.1 Planctomycetaceae bacterium
TGTGGGCAGGCCGGATTGCGGCTGCGGGGCCACAACGAGCCGGGCGGCCCTCCACGCACACCAAATCTCCCCATCACGAACGCACCATTCCGACACCCTTACGCGATTCACCGGAATTCACCCACAAATTCCGGAGAGGAACCAATTATCTATCGTGACCATCTGGCCTCGATTCCTGACGACTTCAGCGAGCCGGTGATCACGACGCTTCGCGCCGCTGCGGATCAGAATTTCTTCGAAACGGTCGAGAAGCTGATCCGGGGTGAATTTCGCGCTACCGTCAAGTCGTAATTACAACCGGCGGTGCCGGCAGGGTTTGCCACCCTGCCGGCCATCGTCTCAAATTTCTAACGCCACAATATGAAAAAGGGAGCGCCACAATGACAAAGCAACTTTCGGTTGTCGTGTTTTCATTAGGCATTCTGACGGCGGGATGCGCGCCCGCACCATCGGTCGAGTACCGCCTCACCTCAACTGATCTGAAGCAATCAACACGACAGCCCGAAAAGTCTGACCGTCAGAAGGTTTCTGCTGATGAAACAAGAATGCAGCGGCGTCTTGCGAGTCTGACGGCCGAACTTGTGAGATTGAGGGCCGAAAGGGAATCATCATCGCCCCCCATTAAAGCAGTCAATCTTTTTCTGAATCCCGAGAAGGAACCGTGCAAAACCATTGTCGCTTCAACGATCGATCACTCCCGTGACCGTACTCCTCAAAAAGAACCGGAACCAATTCAAATTGCCGGAAAATGGCGTTCTTCCGCCTGCGGCAGCATTCTTCAAATCGAGGAATCCGGTTCAACCATCTCGATTTCTGTACTGCAAAGTGAGACTCTTCGATGGGGCCGAGCGTCGTTGCAACGCAACGGTGAAATGATTTCAGGAACGGCGACTTTTGCTTCATGCCATGACGCGACCGCTCAACGGCGATCAACGAGCCTTAAACTGCGGATCATAAGTGCCGATGAATTGAACTGCGAGACCGAACACGTTGCGTGGGACGGATTCGGAAATGAGACTCGTCGGTCACCGATGTACCTCAGACTAATAAGGGTTAGTCCGGCGTCTAAAGACTCGCTATTTGCCAGGTTCTGATTGCCAGCCTGCCCTCTTCGCCATCAATCATGATTTGAAGGAGTTGAGAGGTGGTGGTCACTATTTGTGGTTCATCGTCCACCCATTGATTTGATAATGAGGCAAGGTGTTATCACGGATGAGATGCCTTCCCTTGGGCACCGGAAACGTTTTTCATCCACATGGCATCGCAACCAAAACCCGCTGAAGCTGCGTGCGAACTCTGCCTGCGGTTTCCCTGCACGAGCTGTCGCGAGTTGCTTTTCATTCCGGTCGGCCAGCTCGGGAAACCTGGAACCGATCGCTGTCCCGCCTGCAAGCAACCGCTGACCTTTCCACCGCTTGACAAGCAGGTGGCTGGTTATAAGCAGTTCGTTGGATCGCCGCCACTCGTCGATCGACTGCGCCGTATCGGCTCTCGGCACAAACGATTCCAAGTCGAAAACTCGGTCGCGGATCTGTTGCTCCATGTCTCCGGTAGAGCTCAATTAAGAATCGTCGGCCTTCCTCGGAAACTGCCCATTCCGAATAGCGCCCCATTTTTGCCGTGAAATTTTTAAGGTTGTCGGCCCCGGTATCCACTTCTAGGCACGTGAGGATCAAACCCCGCGTGCCGTGCCGCAACAAAAACAGTGCATCGGGAATCAGTCGGCGACGGCTATGGAGAAGAAATGCGGGCTGGCTGGCAAGCGATCGTCGCTCAATTTTGAGCAGGTCGGTGTCGGCGTGAGCCGTCGCAGCCGCCCAAACCAAATTCAGGACTTCGGAAATGAATAGCTCATGCACTACGTGCGAAATTGAGAATCCCTTCTGGCGTCCGCGATCCATAACGGTGGGCTCCCATCGAATGGCCTTTGCTTCGAATGATCGCGCAAGCTTTCGCATTCCACAACGCGAAATCGAATAAATCTTCGGCCAAATTGGCGATGGTGCTGGCACCAGTTCCAGATATCCGAGTGATTCCTGCATTTCAGCAAGATGACGGCGAGCGGTTCGATGCGATCGCAGGACACTTGAGAAACGAAACTGAATCTGCGATGCCGTCACGAATTTTTGCCGGTAGACGAATCCCAAAATCGCAGGGAAATGTGTGCGATCTCGGGGTCGCTTTGCCTTCCGTTTTCGGAATTTGTGAACCGATGACAGCAGCGACGCCGGCAAGTCAAAAACGCTTATGGGCGTTTTTCGTTTTGTGCCGTCGCCCATTCTGGCGAGCGAATCGTCATTCACGGCCGGCCTCCACGCGATTTGCAGGTATCGACGATTCGATGAGCATGACGATGGTTCGTCGCACGTGCTCCGGCAGTGAAGCCCATGAGCAAATGACTCGCTCCAGACTCTCGGCAACGGCATCATGAAATTCCGTGCAAGCCCCGGTGCAAGCCGACAAAACAGAACAGCCCAAGTTATTACCGGAAAAGTCGTTATGTTGATCGTCCTCCGGATTGCAAATCCGCCATCGACAGTTCGACTCTGTCCGGCGCCTCTTGTTTAAACGTAAAGCCCGCAACAGTTTACTTTGACTGTTGCGGGCTTTTGTTTTTGCGGTCGGGTGGCGGGGTCAGAGCGACGCCGCGTCTGCCCGCATCACAGCGAGAGAGCCTTCGCCTGATCGGCGGCCTCCCGCAGCCAAAAGTCGAGCGATGGCCCCGTCGCGCGCAAGACGTTGGCAGAGTCACATAGGCCTTATCGCCCTACGGGGCCATCGCTCGACCGTCTTGCAAGTCGCGCGTTGCACCGCGAGACGCGATAACCTGCAAGCCAGGTCGCAGCCACACGCGATCGCTCTGACCCCGGCACCCGGCGCACCCCACGGGGCCATCGCTCGACCGTCTTGCAGGTCGCGCGTTGCACTGCGAGACGCGAGAACCTGCAAGCCAAGTCGCAGCCACACGCGATCGCTCTGACCCCGGCACCCGGCGCTGACGTGTGCCGGCCTGGCATTTTGGCGATCCTGTAGCGGCCACCCGCCCGCCAAACAACCGATTACAAACCCGTAACTCACGCCGATCAGAGCTTGACCAACGGCAACTTCCTGCAAGAATGCTTGTACCTCGTGCCGCCCCGCACGAGGGACACGCCCGTGGTTGAGTTTCGGCTCCCACGGGCGTTTTGTTTTCTATCTGAGGCGGCCCAGGATGCGACATTGACATCTTACTCATGTGAACCGTTTCACAAGTTCGTATGGGGGGCCAGGCACACCACAAAACACCGTCCGTTCGGCCGCGACACCCGTAAATCGACCCCCCCTGCCCCCCCCTTCGCAATGGGGGGAATAGGCGCCCACCGTCGCCACGAGATGAATAATCCCCCTCGGGTACGGTAAGATGGCTCTCTCCGCAGTGTCGCGAGCGGCGGTTCGGCAGTTCCGTCCGTCGACCATTTCCTGCATCACCCGAATGCCATGAGTCAACCGCCCGGCCCTGCCCGACCTCGATCGAAGAGCGTTCGCCGCCGATCACCGCTGGGGTTCTGGCTGCGAAATCTGGTCGCGATTGCCGCCTTGACGGGGGGCGGAATGGCCCTCCTGCTGTGGTGGGAAGACCGCCCTCTGCGCGGGATCGAAAGCTCCATCGCCCGGAAGAATTTTGACCAGGCGCTGTCACTGTCTGACGCGTATCTGCGCGAGTTTCCCGATCGCAGCCGCGCCTTGCAATTGAAGGCGCAGGCCCTGACGGGACTCGAGCGCTGGGGTGATGCCGCTCGGATTTTCGAGCGCGTGGGGGGGGACGATCCCGAAAGTCAGCGTGCCTGGTCGCAGACGCTGCTGCACCTGAAGCACTGGAGCGAGGCCCTGCCCCTGCTCATCGAACTGCACAAACGATTTCCAAACGATGCTGAGATTCTGCACGAGTTGGCTGCCTGTTACGGCCAACTGGGAGAGTTCGAGGCCGGGATCGAAGTCGCTCAGGAATTGTTGACGTTTCCCAACTACGCCGACCGCGGTCGATTGCTGCTCGGGACGTTGCACGAGCGGCGCGGCAATCACAAGTTGGCGGCGGAGAACTGGCAGTCGATTCTTGCCTCGAATCCAAACGCAGCGAATCTACAGATTCCTGCGGCCGAGTTTCTCTCGGCCTATGGCCGCGCACTGCTCAATGATGGTCGTGCCGACGAGGCGCAAGTGTTGCTCGACCGCAGCCTGCGGATGGAAGAAACGTCGGAAACGGCCGCAGCCCTCGGCGAGGCCTGCGAGCAAACCGGCGATGCCGCCAGAGCGCAGCAACTATGGAAATCGGCGCTGGCACGCGATTCAGGCAACCTCAAGGCCCGCAACGGGCTGGCCCGCGCGGCACTCGAGCAAAACGACCCCGCCCTCGCGCTGAAGTGGCTGAACCCGGTCGCCGACCGCGACGATCTGTCGAGCGCGACCGCGTATTTATTCCAGAGGGCGTTGACGCTGTCGGGCGATCGGGCCGCAGCGACCGGGTGGGAATCCCGCGTCGCCAAACTTCGCGATCAGGAGCAGCGTCTGAGTACCATTGAACAGGGCCTGCAGGCTGCACCCGACGCATTCTGGTCGCGGGCCGTGCGCGCTCATCGTTTCGCCAGCCAGGGAAACTTGCGGCAGGCGGCGGTTCTGATCGAGCGTCTGCTGAAGGAACGCCCCGACGAGCCATTCGTCCGGCAACTGGCCGAGTCGCTCGAGAATAAACGCCCGCTTCCCTCGTTCGACCTGATCCCGATGAAGCTGTTTTAATTGAAAGGTCCGGTTGTGCGGCAGACTTTGTGGATCGCAATCGTTGCTATTTGCCTGGGGGGTGGATGGGCCCTCTGGAAATGGCGGGCGGGCCCGACGTCTAAGCCGCAGCCTGATACCCCTGTCGCGGATTCGTCGCATTCTGCGGGTACCGGTGGACGAGCCGACTCTGCGACCCGTCCCGGCGCTCGATCGGCCGGTTTGGAAATCGACAGCCCCTTTCGATTCACCGATGTCGTCGACGAATCAGGAATTGACTTTGTGCATGTCAGCGGCGACTCGGCCGATAAACCGTTTCCGGCGGCGAACGGCAGCGGGGTTGCCGCCTTTGATTTCGATCTCGACGGGCTGGCTGATTTGTACTTTCTGACCGGCACGACGCTGCCGCCCGATCACGGGCGAACGGCATCGATCAATCGGTGCTATCGAAACCGGGGTGACTGGAAATTCGCCGACGTGACAAACCAGACCGGACTGGGTCACGACGGGTTCAGTGCGGGGGTCGCCGTGGGCGACTTTGATTCCGATGGCTTTCCCGACGTGTACGTCAACTGCTTCGGTCCCAATCGACTGTACCGCAACCAGGGAGACGGTACATTCGTCGAGATTTCCCAGGCCGCGGGAGTTGACGACCCGAACTGGGGAACCAGCGCCGCGTTTCTCGACTACGACGGCGATGGGTTGCTCGATCTCTACGTCTGCAATTATGCCGTGTGGAGCCTCGAATCAAACAAGTGGTGCGGAGACCAGGCGCGCGGCGTTCGCATTTATTGCAATCCGACGACGGTCGAACCCGCTCGCGGGGTCTTGTACCACAACGATGGCGACGGACGGTTCCACGACGCGATCGTCGAAGCGGGGCTCGACCAGCGACTAGGTCGCGGCCAGGGAGTGGTCGCCGCCGATGTGAATCAGGACGGCCGGATCGACCTGTACCTCACGAACGATTTGCATCCCAATTTTCTGTATTTGAATGCGGGCGGGGGGCGGTTCGATGACGCGACCGAGCACTCGGGCGCCGCACACGATTTTCAGGGGCGCGACCAGGCCGGGATGGGGGTCGACGCCGCCGACACCGACCACAACGGCCGATTGAACCTGTTCGTCACCAACTATGAGGGCGAGCACAACGCTTTCTATCAGAACCTGGGGAATACCCTGTTTCAGGATGTCGGTCGCTCGCGCGGCCTCGCGGCCGACAGTATCCCGTGGGTCGGCTGGGGAACGGCGCTGGTCGACTTCGACGGCGATGGCTGGGCCGACGTCATCGTGACCAATGGGCATACCGACGAAAACCTGCACGAGATGGGCCGCGATTCGCCCTATCGCCAGCCCCCGGGCCTGTGGCGCAACGACCACGGGCGATTTCGCTTTGCCGGCGGCGCGGCAGCCGGTCCCTATTTTGCAACGATGCATGTCGGCCGCGGATTGACTGTGGCCGATTTTGACAACGATGGCGATCTCGACGCGGTCATCACCCATCAGGACGCCCCCCCGGCGCTGCTGCGAAACGACGCCCGCCCCGCGAGCGCCGCGGTGCGGTTGCGACTGGTCGGAGTCACCAGCAATCGGGATGCGGTCGGCGCGGCGATTCGAGTTACCACCGGGCCAGAGTCGTTCGTCCAGCAGGTAAAAGGCGGGAGCAGTTACCTGTCGGCCGCCGACCTGCGACAGATTCTGTTCGCACGATTTGCCGACGACCCCGTCACCCTGGAAATTTCGTGGCCGTCCGGTGTCAAAACGGCGATGGAATTATCAGCCGGCGAGTTCGAGTACGTGATTCGAGAAACGGCACCGGCCGTTCGACTTCAAGGTCGTATCGCCCCGCTTGCCGGCGAATGAGGTTTCGAATGCGGCGTCAGGGCGACGACGAACTGGTCAACCCCTCCCGTAAAAACGTCACCAGGTCCTGCTGTTCTTCGGGGGTCAAAAACAGCGGAAATCCAGCCCGAAGCTGGGGCGCGGCGTTTTTGAGGTAGTGCTCGCGCTGTTTAGAGGGTAGGGCCATCAACTGCTCGAGCAGCGGCCGCCGATTCGGCGGCCAATAATGCGTGTCAACACCCCCCTCGTTGTAACGCGCGACGACCGCTTCGAGCGTCGCGAGAGAGCCATTGTGCATGTACGGCGATCGCCGCGCCACCTCGCGCAAAGTGGGCGTCTTGAAAAAGCCGCGATGGGCCTCATCGCCGGACACGGCAAAACGACCCTGGTCGGCGTCGTCAGCCGTCCCTCGGTCGGCGAGATCGACTGTGCGCACAGCAATCCCGGGATGAAACGCATTGTCCGTCAAGTTGGGACCACGGTGACAGGCGCTGCAGGTCGCTTTCCAGAAAAACAAATCACGTCCGCGAATCGCGGCCTCCGACATCGCCTTTTTATCGCCGGCCGTGTAGCGGTCGTAGGGCGAGTCACCGAAGAGCAGCGTCCGCTCAAAGGTCGCGATGGCCTTAGCGATCAGTTCGGGCGTTGCCGGGCCTTTGAACACCGCCTCGAACTGACGGCGGTAACCGGGGTCGGCGTTCAGGCGCTGGGCAGCCACCTCGGGGTCGAGATCCATCTCGCGCGGGTCGCGGATCGGCTCCAATGCCTGCTGCTCCAGCGAATCGTCGCCCCCCACGCTGCCGATTCGACCGTCCCAGAATTGCATCATATTGTAGGCCACGTTGACGAGGGTCGGTGGGTGGACCCGGCCCAGGGCACCCCCGACGCCGCGTGCGAAACGTTCGCCGATGCTGTACCCGCGCTGCGGATCGTGACAACTGGCGCACGACAGCGTCCGATCACGCGACAGGACCGGGTCGAAAAACAACTGTCGGCCCAATTCGATTTTTTCGGGCGTGGGAGGATTCGAAACGGGATGCGTGACAGCCAGCAATCCGCGGGGCGGGGCCACACCCTCGGCAGCGGTCGCGCCGTCTGCCGGACCTGAAAACCGCACTGCAATCGCCGCCGCCGTCGTCGCGACCGCGATAGCGGCGACAAACCAGCGGCGCAGCAGCCGGGATTTGAGGAGCAGCGCATCGGCCGGCGAGCGATCGCGTGCGATCTGAATTGGCATTGCTCTGCTCCTCAAAATCTCTGCAAAACCCGCCTTATTCAATTCGACTTCGACTGCTCGCTTTCCTTCCGCTTTTTCATCATCTCAATTCCTGAGCCGCCTTTCATCGCCTCTTCCATCGACTTCTTGGCTTCCGGAGTGACTTCGGGCGTGGTCTTGGCCGCCTCAGGCGGACCGTTGCCGCATCCCATCACAAACGTGAGGCCAAACACGAACGCCCACCGCGACAACGATTTGAGCATACTCAGGTCCCTTTCGAATTGAGTGCAAAAAAACAAACCAAACCTCGTTGACGATTGAGTCAGACGCCGCAACGTTGATCGATCATTACCCGCCCCCGGCGAGCGTCTCTTTCCAGTATCGAACCTCTGTATCACACCCGAAGGCGGCATAGAAATCAACGATACTTTTCAAATTCTCGGGATCGTCGGGGTCCTCCAGCGCGCGGCGCAAGCGCAGCAACACATCGGGCTTGAACTGATCGCGGATCGCATGCGATCGGCGGCGAGCCTCGGCGGCGTGTTGTTCGTCCCCGGCCAGTGCCAGGCAATTCGCCTTGCGGAATTGACATTTCCAGTCGATCTGGCCGGGCCACGCCGCCAGCGCTTGATCGTAGGCTTTTGCCGCCGCACGGTTATCCCAATGCAACTCGGCCTGCAACAGTCCCGCCGAATTCCAATAGTAGTGACCTTCGTGCGGCTCGGGCCAGCGGGCAAACAGTTCATCGGCCTGTTCAAGCCGTCCCAGTTCGATCAGCACCGCCACCAGCGCCGCCACGAAATAGGCATCGTCGGGTGCGGCGGCGATTTGCAGCCCCTGTTCGAGGACGTGCAGCGCCTGTTCAGGATCCCCCTCGTCCAGAAACCAGCGCGCCACCGCGGCGTGGACGACAGGCTCGTCGGGCTCGGCGTGCCGATAGGCCAGCAGCCGGTTCAATTCGACCCGTCGCGCATTTTCATCGGCGAAGCGGCGAAACCCCATTTGTTCGTCCAAACCCGCCGTGATCTGACCCAAGTCCATCTGGCTGTAAAACCAGGCCGTCAGGTACTCGCGGCGCGAACTCGCCGGGCCCAGCTCGTACAGTCGCTGAAACACCGGTTGTGCCAGATCCTCGCGACCTGTCAGGCTGAGAATCGTCCACAACAGCGTATGGGCCTGGGCGGCGTTGGGGTCGACGGCGAGTGCCCGATTCAACAGCGCCTGGGCAGCCATCGGCCGGTGCAATACTAACAGCGTCAGGCGGGCTTCCCGAATTCGCGCGTGGAGGCCTTGCGGCGCATTGTCGGGAATACAGCGTAAGTGCTCGACGGCCTCGAGCGCCTGGTTTTCGGCCGAGTGCGAATCGTCGCGGGCGAAGGCCTCGGCCATCATCAGTCGCAATTCGGAATCGGCAGGTTGCAGCCACAGCAATCGCCGCAGTTTGGTGCGCGCCTGGACCCAATTCCCGCGATCGAGCAGCCGTTTGGCAGCGACTCGCTCGCGGCGACACAGCCAGAACGCCCCCCCGACGATGACCGCACATAGTACGGCTGCCACCAGCGCCCGCCGGCCCCAGCGTGAACTGACCCAGTTCGAACTGGCCCAGCGCGATCTGGCGGGCGTTTCCGGGGTCTGGGCGGCGGTCACGGCAACAGGCACGGCGGATGCCCCTCCATGACCGTCCAATAGCGGTCGCCGCTCAGGTCGCTGAGCTGATCGACTCGGCCGGATGGCCAGAAAATATGGACCTGACCGGCCGTTTCGGCTGCTCCCAGTGCGAATACCAGGCGCGTGTCCGAGACCGAAAGGTAACTCCCTCCCGAGACGACCGGCTGGACCTGAGATTTTCCACCGACGGTCACGACCACGCGGCCTCCCACCGGAGCGACCCGGTTCGGCGTCCGCAGTTGCAACCCCAGAAAATGCCGCCCGGTCACGGTCTGGTTCCGCAGCAGGCTCAATGGGCGATCGAGACTGGCCACGGCCAGGTCGGTATCGCCATCGTTATCGAAATCGGCCTGGGCGACCCCCCGCCCCAGGCGGGCGTCGGCGAAGTACGACCCCGCCAGCGACGAGATGTCGTCGAATCGGCCCCGGCCGTCATTGCGCAGGATCTGAGGCTGCAGTTCGAACGGTAACATATTTGGACCAAGGACGTGCCCGTTGGCCACGAACAAGTCGGACGCCGCATCGCGGTCATAATCGAGAGCGACCGTGCCGAACCCGAGAAACTGCTTGCTGATTGCGGCCACGCGCGACCCGAAACTGTCGTCGTGGAAGTGCAACCCTCCCAGATTGCGGTACAGCGTGTTCTTTCGCGAATAATAATGCGTCAGGTACAGATCGACGTGGCCATCGCCTTCGAAGTCAGACCAGGCGATGCCCATGCTCGCCTCGACCTGGCCGCTGCCGCTCAGCGCGCAGCCCGCAGGAATCGCCGCGTCGCGGTATCGCACCGCCGACTCGTCGTCGGCAACTTCGTCGCGCGGCCCTCTGGTGAACAAAAAGTTCGCGGCCATATCGTTGGCGACATACACTTCGGGCAACAGGTCGTCGTCGAGGTCGAGGACGGCGATCCCCATCCCTTTCCCGTCGTCGCCGACCATTCCCAGCGCGACAGCCGATTCGAGAAACGTCCCATCGCCGGCATTGAGAAACAGTCGATCCGGAACCGCTTCGAAACTTCCCGGACCGCAATACCCGGCGATCCCCTCATAACGGCAGACGCGGTGGTTTTCGAGGGTCAGGTCCAGGTAGTTGACCACGTACAGGTCTTCGTCCCCGTCGCCGTCGGCATCAAACCACGCGGCGCCAGTGCTCCAACCCGGATCGCCGGTCCCCGATGCCGCTGTGGCGTCGGAGAACGTCCCGTCACCGAGATTGGCCAGCAGAATGTTCTCTCCATAATTGGTGAGGTAAATGTCGGAAAACCCGTCGGAGTTGTAGTCGCCGACGGCACACCCCATACCGAATGCCCGACAGGCCGCCCCGGCGGAAAAGCTGACATCGTCAAACCCGCTTCCCGACCGATTTCGAAACAACCGACTGACCGTGCTCGCAGGAGTTTTCTCACGTTCGGGCCAGACGCATCCGTTGGTTGCCAGCAGATCGAGTTGGCCGTCGTGATCGTAGTCCACCCAGCCGATTCCCCCACCCATCATCTCCGGCAGAAAAAACCGGTCCGGCCGGGCATCGTTGAAAAATTGAAAGTCGACACCCAGCTCGGACGCGACATCGATAAAAACCGGCAGCACCGCCGGCGGCAGCCCTCCCGCACTGCGAGCCCCGGTCACGGCCGCAACAGGCGTCGAGTCCGACGGCTTTCGCCGCTTGGCTTGAGCAGCAGGCGCTTCCGCATCGACCCCATCCGTTTTGCGACCACAACCCGCCGCCATTGAAAGCAGGCTGAGAACGACGAAGACGCCAAGGCAGCGAAATCGGTTAAATAAAAAACAACCACCCGCTTGCGGGCTAAGGATGCCGTGTCGCGCGATACAATGCTGGTTCCACCACGCACGGCCGACTCCCGTTGGTCGCTGGCCGTGGCACCCATCCTCGCCTCGAAGCGGGTCGTTAAATAAAAACGCAATGTGCGGCATTGCGAAAGTGCCACGGGCAATCGATCGAGCGGCGCCGCAAACCCAGGCGGTTCGCGGCACCGCGTCTAAATCGAACTGAGGTGAGCGAATCGCAATTAGTATTCGCCGAGAGCTTCACCGCCGTTGCGTGAGCCGAGTGCCAGCCACGTGGGCCAGTTCACGTTCTCGGAAACAAACCTGACTGAGCCGTCTGCCAGGCAGACTTGCACTCCCCCCATATGATGGCTTTGAGAGCCGACCATATTATTGCCCGACCAGTCTTCGATTTCTCCGTTGTGGCAGGCTTTTTCATTGGGGTTCATGGTGTGCGTGTACGTCGCTGCGACGCCGCCAAACGACCAACCCCACGAACTTCCCTTCATCCCCGCGCGGCCGGCATCGGTATTGAACATCGCGTTGGAGACCGTGTAGTTATTGCAGACATTTCGGCTGCCGGCTACGGAACCGCCGCCCCATGTCCAGTCATGCATCGAGTATTTCTTGTTGTATGGCTGACCGGGATCGACTGTGATTTCGCCATAGGCGACCGTGTTACTCAGACCATCGGAGAAACTGCCGGCTTTGGTCGGTCCCTTGTCGGGCAGGCACCAGTCTACCGAGCCGAATGCGGCGGCAAACCCATTATGCCCCGATCCCATCCCCGATACATTGAACGGCTGAATCCCCATGTTGATGGCATAGTTGAAATTGGCCTGACCCCCTTTGGTGAGATTCGGCTCGCTCGGGCAGATGAAAACCGCCAACCGCATGCTCATCGACTGAATGTTCGAGCTGCCATACCAGCCCCCCGAATCCCACGGATAATCGTTCCAATTCACACGATTGTAGGCCGGCGCCTGATCGAGATACGGCAACATCATCACCTTATCGGTGAACGCCCCTTGCCGATCGCCCGTGAACCCGTTCCAACCCACAAGAATCGGAAACGTTCCCGTCGCATCGTGATAGTTGTGAAGCGCCAGACCGATGTTATGGAGATTGTTTTTGCACTGCGTCCGCCGCGCCGCTTCGCGCGCCTGTTGGACTGCGGGCAACAACAATGCGATCAGAACCGCAATGATGGCGATCACCACCAGGAGTTCGATCAACGTGAATCCTGCACGCCGAATTGACCATCGATTCAACGACATGAATACTCCTCCCGAAGAAGAACTTGGATAGAAAAACTCGAATCAAGCAACCCGAATC
The DNA here is from genome assembly GCA_009691905.1 of Planctomycetaceae bacterium. GTDB lineage: Bacteria > Planctomycetota > Planctomycetia > Planctomycetales > Planctomycetaceae > SIAF01. Next base: position 12,598 of record SIAF01000042.1, read on the forward strand.
CGCCGGAAACGGCGAAATGTTGTGGATGGAAACATGTTAAGAAATGGCAAACTTCAGGATATTGTGCAGTTTATACACTCCCAACCCGGCTGTCAAGCAAAAACAGTCGGAATCGAGCCGAAAAGTGAAATCAATACTCGAACAGAAAGGCAGGCATTCAGGGGGCTTCCAAGTCGAATTCAAAATGATTCACCCCCGCTTTTTCGACTTTCATCGTCAGCGGCGTCGTTGTGGCTTCGGTATAAATGCTGCGAACCGTCGACTGCGGGGGCATCGCCCTGGTAAAGGCCCTGACGACGACTTTGTACGTCCCGACGCGGACGCCCTGTGCGCCTTCGGTCGCCAGGTCGAACTTCCCATCGGCATCAAACGCCGACAGCGCCGACTGGCCACCCTGAGCGGATGCGACCATGATAAATCCGTTTTCCACCGGCTGGCCTTGCATCGTTACGCGCCCCGTCACCGTCACGAGCGTACCGTCGTCCTTAAGCATCGCAATAATGAACCAGATCAACCCGGCCGCGAACAGCAGGCCGCCACCACCAAAAATCATCGGCCAAATCTGAATTGGGGCGGGTTTCAGCTCGACGGGGTCCGCTTGCGGCGCGGCCTCCGAAGCCTCGGGTGGCTGGTGTTCACTCATTTTTCGATGACTCGATGGGAGGATCAGCTTTGCAATAGACCGATCGCTTCAGTAAGCCCTGGCGCCGGTCGACCGTACGAACTCGCGGTCACGCGCGTCAGGGCCAGAAGCTGTCGCCAGCGGAAGGCAGGCCGCGTCATGGCAAATTCGTCGGCGACAGTGCGATAGTATTTTTCGGCGTGCAGCGCGCCATCTTCGCTGATCGCGTACTTGAGAAGCAAATCAAAGACGGGGCGGGCCCCGTGCTCGCTCGGGCCGGAACCTGCCGTCGGCGTCGCTGCGACCTCCTGGCTGTAGCGCTCGATTGCCGCACACGTTCGCGACTGGTCGTTGTCGCGAATCGCCGCGTCGGCTTCGGCCAGCAATTCGGCCGGTGTCATGCCCCGCACGTGCTCGCGATGTTCGGCCGTCGGATACGGCTGCCAGTTCAAGAAGTCGCCCAGGCGCTGCAGCCGGTCGCGAGCGACCTGGTACGACCCCAGAATCAGGCAGGCCAGCGTGTTTCGCGGGTTGCTGACGCGGGCCATATTCCGCCAGGCGTTGGCCGAGTCGCAGGCGTGTACGCCGATCGAGTCGCCGTGAATGCTCCCCACCGGCTTTTCAGGGAGACGGGCCTGTTCGGCGGGGCGGCCCGTGTCGCGCAGCACCAGTTGATTCGCCGCCAGACACATCGCCTCGCCGACCACTTCAGGAGCAAACCCCTCGGCGAGCGCGGCAGCCGCCGCTTCAGCCGCCTGATCGGGAGTCGATCCGAAAATCGTATCGGCCAGAGACGACACCCAGTTATCATCGGCCTGCCGGCGGCCCAGGGGCTTCGACAGCAGTTTATACTGATCGAACAAGCGGGGCAGCACGTCGCGACCTCCTTTGCACGATGTGCTGTACTGCTCTGACTCGCTTTGCACGCAATACCGCACCGACTGTCGCAACAGCGTGTGCGCGTGCTCTTTGCCGACGATGTCGAGTAAATCCCAGGCACGGTAGGGCATCACGATGCGATGCACTTCCGAATTGTCCTGAACGGCAATCAACAGTTCGTTGAACGCCTGCTCGGCGCCGTTTTTCGCGATTTGGGCGAACGTCTGTTCGGCGCCGTCGCGATCTTTGCGATGAACCGCCTCGAGCAGTGCCGCGCCGTCGGCCGGTGCGCCGGCCCCTCGACCGTCGGACGGCACAAGGTGCAGCACCTCAGAATCGTGACCCCCATGCTCCTGGATTCGGCGACTGTTGCGGTACAAAACCTTCAGCACCGGCAGCGGCCGCTCGGCGCTGGGCAACTCCCGCGACATCGCCAGCGCCGGCGACAGGGCCATCATCGTATGGAAGCCGATGTAATCTTCGCCGCCGAACGTGCGCGCGTTGGCTAATGCGGCTGCCGCGACCAGGTCGCGCAGCTCGGTCCCGGCCTTGAGTCTGGCGACCAACTGCGGCAAGAGCGATTCGGGCGCCGCGTCCTGCATCAGGCGGACCAGCGGCTCCAGCGTCCCGAACGCCAGGGGCTCACTCGACTCGTCTGCCGCACGAGCGGTCGCAAGTCCCAGATCGATGGCCGTGGCCGACCCCACTCCGGCCACCAGCATTCCCCGTCCAACGTCAGCCAGAAATTCACGGCGGGTGCGAGGCAACATGACCATCTCTCCTGTGAGCGAACAGAAATCGGCGGTCGGCACAAGCTGCGTCGGGCGACGGCCCGGCAACAGGCAACTCACTGACGTTACCCTCGCCTTCCGGATATCGCAACAACAAACTCCGATGGATTACTTGACTTCCAGCAATTCGACCAGAAAGTGCAGTGGGGAGTCGGGCGGAATATCGGCGCCCGCCCCGCGGCTGCCGTAACCCAGTTCGCTCGGAATCTGCAATTCGATCATGCCCCCCTTCCCGACGAGCTGCATCCCTTCGGTCCAGCCCTTAATCACGCCGTTGAGTGGGAAGCCGATCGACTTTCCGCGCTTGTACGAACTGTCGAAGACTTTGCCGCCGTCGAGCCATCCGTGATAGTGCACTTCGACTGTGTTCGTGGCCTTCGGCTGCGTGTCAGTTCCTTTTCGGAGGATTCGGTATTTGAGCCCCGACTTGGTTTCCGTAAACGCTTTCGGGGCGTCTTTGTCAATCGCCCCGGCCCCCTTCGGCAATTCGGGAAAGGCAACCGCTTTTTCCCCCAGCAGTTCTGAAATTTTCGGTTCGATGGCTTCTCCCCAGATCTCGTAACCTTTCGGGCTCAAATGCACCAGGTCGGGCATGATCTCGCGATCCTGCGTCCCGTCGGCGCTCAACAATTTGTCGTTGATATTGAGGTAAGTCACCATTTTGTCGTCGCCGACGTCTTGAATCAACTTATTGACGGCGACATTCTTGGCACGCAGCGGGTCATCGGACTTTTCGCCGCGTGGAAAGACTCCCAATACAAGAATTTTCGACTTTGGGAGCTTCTGTCGGAGCGACTTGACGATCGCCTTGATCCCCAGGGCAATCTCTTCAGGAGAATTCGCTCCGAAGTTGTTCGTGCCGATCATGATCACCGCCAGCGTCGGCGACAGGCCTTCGATGTTCCCGTTGTCGAGCCGCCACAGAACGTGCTGCGTCTGGTCACCGCCGATCCCCGCATTCATTGCTTTGCGCGACCCGTAGCGTTTGGCCCATGCTTCCTTTCCGGCCCCTTCCCAACCCTGCGTGATCGAATCGCCGATAAATATCAGGTCGACATCGCCCTGTTTGGCCCGGGCGTTGATTTCCTTGTGCCGGGGAACGTCGCGATCCAGGGGAACGACGGTCGCAGGCGGCGGCGAAGCGCCCGGCTCGTCGGCAAAAGCCGTCATCGGGAGGCTCGCAACAACCAACAGACCAATCGCTGCCATCCACGACACGATTCGACGGCAATTCATCGATAGCTCCTCAAAAAGACAAACCTGAGACAACTCCGGTCGACGGCAAACCAATTCCAATGCTCGCGACGCGCTGCGCCGTGCTCTTCCGAATCGGCATTCTATCGCTCGGTTGGCAATTCTGGGAATCGTCAGCTACGAGAAAATTCGATCACGGCCGTCCTGAAAAATGCGATCGACTGGGCCTCGCGGCGAGTCTCGCCCATCGAACCGGCCCTGGCCTGCTTCACCGGCAAGGTCGCGGCGATCATGAGCGCCTCACCAGGAGCGCTTGGCGGACTGCGGGGACTGGTTCACCTGCGGTCGATTCTGGGGAATATCCAGGTGCTGGTGCTGCCCGACCAGATCGCCATCGTCAAAGCGCACGAGGCATTTGCCAGCGACGGAACGCTCAAAGATCCCGACCAGCAGGCGACCGTGCAGCGCATCACCCAGAAACTGGTCGCGACCATTTCGAAGCTGAAAGGGTAGTGCCCCGTCGGCAGCCGGAACCCGTAGTGGGGACTTTAGTCCACACGAAGAGCGGCATCGATTCGCGTCCCCACGCGGAACGCGGGAACGAGGGAATAGGGATCATTCCGTTAAGAGAGTTGCTGATGATTTTCATGCAGGACCGGCTGCGCAGCACAACTCAGACCGGTGGGGTAAACCCACCGGCTCGCAGGGACGGGCACTTCCGGGAAAGTTGAACGGCGGACCGCCTTGAATTACAGGTGGACTTGTTCGAAGGTCACCTGTTCTTCTCCCGTTCGGCGCGCGAAGTAGGCCGCGACCTCGATATCGATCCCGAAGCGCTTGACATGGCGAATTGCCTTCGCCAGATCTTCGCGCTGGCGCGATTCGAGCTGCAGCGGGGCGACGTGCAGCCACTGGGTGTAATACGCGCAATCCTGGTGGGCAATCAGGATCACCTTTCGCACGTCGTGAACCTGCAGCAGAAACCGGAGTTGCTCGGCGACCCCCTCTTCTTCGCGGTACGCGTGGAAATGCCCCGCCAGGCACGCCGCTCCGCCCGGTACGGCCAACCGGTCGTACCGCGGCAGTTGCAACGTGTTGTGGAGCAAGTGATCGACCTGCTCGCCGAACCGCCCGTCGCTGCAGTAGAGCGCCGCGGCGCCGATGCGGTTCGCGTCGAACGGAATGGGGCTGGAATGGTCCGTCAATTCGGAGTGCGAAGGCATCCCCACACGATACGCGACAAAAGCCTCAGCGTCCATCATTGTTTGCCGACGTTTTTCTCTACCGCCCGGCCGTCCCCTTGCGCGGCACAGGCGTCACGGGGAAATACTCGTAGTCCGCCGGCTGAATGAAGGGCAGCAGTTCTTCGACCGTGAGCTCGGCTTCTGCCGGGATCGGCTCGGCGGCAGACGGTGTGATCGACGACAGGTAGCCGCCCGGACGCGGCGTTGCCAGCAACACGATTTCGCGGTCGCCAGACGCTTTGCCCGCTTGAACGAGAACCAGCGTTTGCCCCTGACGCATTTCGACCGTCGTACAGAGAATGCGGTTGAACGACTCGGGTGCCTGCTTGTCGTCGTTTGCCGTTGCGTCTTTGTCAGTAAAATCGGAAACCTCGAATTTCGCCTGCAAGCGCAGTCGCCCGCCGGCCAGAGCAATCGGCAGCATTTCCAGGCTCAGACGACGCCCAACCGGACGTGACTCCCAGCGTTCCGGTGACGTTTGTTTTGCGACAACCTGAGGGCCGCTCGTTAACGACGCCGCCTCGCGTGACATGGCTCGAAATGTCGGGCGGCTCAGAATTTGAATCTGCTTCTGTTCAATCAGTTTCTGGAACAACAATTCCCGTGCCGGGTTGGTGTCGAGAACGTTGACGCGGGTATCGCTGGGCACTGGTTCGGTACTTGCAGTGATTTCGGTTTGACCGACGTCCGGAGGCGAGGCATCGCACTCGTCCAACCCCAGGATCCGGTCGAGTTCGTCGGCATCGCGACCAAGTCGACTGCGAGTGAATTCAAACGCGATCAGGTCGATCTCGATCTGCGAACTTTCACCGGAAACACGCCGCAAGTGGTCGAGTTCTTCGAGCAGGCACTCCAGCTCGGCTTCTTTGCGAGCCACGAGATTTTCCGCCAGCACGATCCGACGCGCTTCGAGACTCACTCGCCACGCTTCATTCACCAATCCGGCGGCCTGCAGATGTTCGGCCGCTTTCAGAAGATGTTCCACGGTGGCCTTCGCGTCGCTGCCGGCCGAAACCGAACCGGCAGAAACCGGCAAAAGCTGATCGTCAGCCGAAAAGCACTGGCAAGCGAACAGTGCCACGGCAAACGTGGCGAGAATTATTCCAATTCGGTGCATGACTTTGACTCCATTCAGGCGGCCGGAACAAACCGCGACACCGTGCCGACGGCTGAAACCGGCACCATCGTGGTAACGGGATCGGCACGGGGGGTCAAGTCAGCTTTGCCGACGCGGAAGAATGGGTAGACAGGGAAGACTTTCCCGAAAGCGAAAACTGGGGGGGGGAAACGGTCCCCCGTTTCTGTTTCGCCGCGTCGCTTGCGACGCGCGTTGGCCCGTTGCGCGCCGAGCAAGCTCGGCGGCGAAACGGGCGAGTCGCGCGCCGCACACGCGATTCTTCACCTGCGACTTGCGTTACCGATTGACCAGTTCAACGGCTTGCGGGGCCGGCTCGGCCTGAGGTGCCCGCAGCGTTTTCAGAAACCGGATGACCGCCTGCTGGTCGGCAGGGGGCAGCAATTGGAATCGCTCGGTCACGTTTTTGGCTTGCGACCCGTGCCTCAGAATGGCGCTTTCCAGAGTCGGCGACGCTCCGTCATGGAAGTACGGGGCCGAATCGGCCACGCCCCACAAAGCCGGGGTCTTCCATTCATTGGGAAGCGGTTGATCGTCGGGGATCGGCAAATCGGGGTTGATTCGTCCGTATCCGCCGGCACCATTGCGATCTTCCTCCAGTTTATGCAGCAACAAGTCACTGTACATTCCGGCGACACCGCCCAGCGTCGGCGTATGGCAATCGGCACATCCCACGGTGCTGAACAGGGCCTCGCCGCGTTCGACAGCGACGCGGCCGGCGCTGTCGTCCGGCAAGACGCGCAGCGGCCTGGCGAGTGACCCCGTATACGCTGTCAGAGAAAATAATTGGTCCGCGCTCATATCCATTGCCGAGTCACGATCTTCTCCCTGCTGATGGGGACGGTCCTGTCGGCGTTTCGGGTTCGAAAGGCCGATTTCGACCGCACACGCCGACGCGACAAACTCATCCAGCGTGGCAAATTGCGCCTTCCAGCCGAACTTGCCGACGCGGCCGCCCGGCAGAACGCGCAGGCGGCCGGCGGGTGTTGCCGAGAAATTCCCGCGAATTTCCTGCGGATAGATAGCCAACTGCCGCGACCGTTGATAGCCGCGAATCGCCTGGTCGGAGATGCGGTCGACGTCGCCCGAACCAAACAGAGCCGGCGGGTTGATCGGAATGAAGCTGACGGGGTTGAAGTCGGGAATCGTGATCGTACAACCGGCAATTCGCCGCTGCTCGCCCTGGACGATCGGAAAGAGCGTATTGACTTCCGACGGCGATTCCTGATTCCGGTCGCCGATCGACGCCGCATGCACGACGCCGGCATGGAACTTCGGATTGGTCTTCGTGGCGACGACATCAAAGGCCAGAACATTCTGCTTGTTCAGCCCCGCGCCCCCGACCCCCGCCTGGAAGTGACAAGCGACGCACGATTTGGCATTGAAGACCGGCCCCAGCCCGTCGCCGGTCGCGGCCACCAGCGGGTCGCGATTCGCCCCGAAAGGCTCGTTGACTTGCCATTCGTGCAGAAACATCTCGCGTCCGGCCGCCAGCGCCTCGGCCGTTGCCTGCCCCCCCGACGAAAACAGCAGCCCCCCCAGCCAGACCAGCGCCACCCCGGCCGCCGCAGCCGTGCCGATGCGCCGCAACCAGATTCCCGCCTTCCCTGACACTTGCTGATGAGTCTGCATCGCCTGCTCCCTTCGTCGAATGGGGTTATCGCGTGTCGATTGAATAACGATCGATTGAACACCTACCCCAATGGAGCGACCGATTCAGCCGAATTGTCTGAACTGCCGCCACGAATTCGAAAAAAACCACGGATTACCTGGCGCGGCCTTCGGCCGCAACCAAGAAAGGGAACCACGAATCTTACGAATCGAACGAATGAAGATTGACCGGCGAGCATCAGTCCAACGGCGAGTCATTTTTCTTTATTCGTATGATTCGAGTCATTCGTGGTTGACCTCTTTTTCGGTCACAAGTGAATCGCCCGCCACCACATGAGATTTTTCGGTGACGATACACAACTCGCTTCACGCTTTGTCATTGCGGTTGAAGAAAGAGTGAACTACGGATTGCACGAATGATACGGATCCGCCATGAATTGGGTGGGCGTTTTCAGGCTTCCGCCGCAATTTGTGCCCGGGCACGCCAGATCGACTCCAGCACATATTCGACGTGCTGCTCTTCTGAAAACGGGCTCATGATATAGCTCTTGAGGGCCACGATCGGCTCGCCGTAATCGGTCTCGCGATAACAGTCGGTCATGCTGATCACGACCCCTCGCCCCTGCAGCGCTTCCTGTTGGATCAGCTCGAAGATTCGGCGGTTGTAGGCGTTGTGTCGCTGCAGCGCGTCGCGGCAGGCGGGGTCGGTTCGCTCTTTCTGCGGAAACGTGAACGTATCGACGCCGTCGGGATAGACGCGAAACAGCGTCACCGGCCCCAGATTGCCGCCGTTCAAAACATGCGTGGCAAAGTGTCCCTCGAGGTGCTCGCGAAGATTTTCGGCCATCGAAACCAGGTGCCCCAGCAACGCGCGCAGTCCGTTCTTCCCGAACAGCGACAGGTTGGCCAGCGCTGCGAGCGGTCCCCCGCCGCTGCGCGTCGTTTCCAGCGTGAACTGGCCTGGGTGGTAATCTCCGTCGTGAAACAGATACGGCATCGTTTCGGGAGAGCGTGCAATCTTCTGGAAATCGGCGCCCTGGCGCATCAGCACCAGGCTTGAAACGTAAGGCGCAAAGCCGGTTTTGTGAAAGTCGATGCCGACCGAATCGGCCAGTCCCAGGTGTCGCATCCGCCGCTGCACCCCGGCCAGCGCCCGCACCGTCCGCTTGCGAAAGCCCAGCGGGTTGCCGGCGAAATCGTAATCGTTGAACACACTCCAGGCCCAGCCGATCACCGCGTCGGCATGCACGTGCGGGCGGTAATCGAGCTGAAACTCGTCGACAAGCCGGTCGCGTATTTCGACGATCGCCTGCACGTCGTCGACGCCAAAGGCGTCGGTCGTCCCCATCGTGGCCACAATCGCGGCGATGTGCTGACCTTGCTTGAGTAAATCGCGGCACATCGTTTCGAGCAGGCAGATCCGGACCTCGTTGTTCTCGTCGGATGGAACCTCGACCAGATGATCGAACCCCAGGCCGAGCCAGCCGGTCACGGTCCGACAGGCATAATGCGCTCGTTCGGAGCAAACGACGCGGGCCGACGCCGGGATCCCCGACCGCATCGCTCCCGGGCAGCACTTCTCCAGCCCGATCTTGACGCCGTACAGGGTCGTGCCTGTGCCCCCGAAGGTGAATACTCCCGCCGACTGCTGGGGATCGTATCCAACGAGCGCGGCGGCAATCGCGGCGACCTCGACTTCAGCCACGGCGATCCGTCGCGCCGATTCGTCGCTGACGAGGTTCGGATTGTAAATCGACGGCAGCAACCCGCCGATAATACTGGCAATCGTCGGGGCCGGGACGACGTTCATTTGCGTCCGCGGGTGCCCGGCGATAAACAATCCCGACAGGTGTTCGACGAGCCGCGCCGTCACCTGTTCCAGCGGTTGCGGGTCGTCGGCGATTCGGCAGGCGCGGGCCGCTTCATAGTCGAGCGTCTCGGGCTTTCCCAGCAGCGGCATGGCCGATTTCATGGCGTCGACCTGATCGAGCGCCCTGAGAAACGAGAACACGAAATACGCATCGTGGACGCGATCAGAGACCGGCTGTGGAAAAGCCTGCCGCAGTTCACGGACGATTTGTTCGTAGACGGGCATTTCCCCCCCTTAGCAAGGGGGGGTCAGGGGGGGTCGCGCGGCGCTGTCACCACGCGTTAATTGCAAACTCGATATAGCAAAAGCAACGATCACGGTTGTTTCTCCCCCCGCAGCCCCTTGAACAGCTTGCGATCCAGCCGCGCGTTGAAGGGGGTGAAGCTGGCCTGCGGGTTCGGATCGTCGGCGATGTCGCGCGTAAACTCGTGGACTTTGGCGTCGAGGTTGTCGATGTGGTGCAGCGCGATCGCCTCGGGAGTCATCGGCAGTTTCGGGCTGCCGAATTCGTACGTGCCATGATGACTGAGAATCAGGTGCTTCAGTCGTAGCGACATCTCACGGGGGAATGGTTCGTCGGCAAGCTTCTCGACCTCGGCAATTTTCGCGGTCAGCATCTCGACGGCGATGACGAGATGCCCCAGGAGCTGCCCTTCGTCGGAATAGCTGATTCCCGCTTCGTAGCACAACTCACGGGTCTTGCCGATGTCGTGCAGAAAGACGCCGGCCAGCAGCAGGTTGCGATCGACGCCGGGCAGGAAGTCGGCAATGCGCTTGGCAATCTCGAGCATGTTGACCACGTGCTCGAGCAATCCGCCGCGAAAGGCGTGATGAGCCTTCATCCCCGCGGGCGCGGTCGTGAATGCCGCCATCAGCGCCTCATCGATCAGAAAACAATCCATCAGCATCCGCAGCGCCGGTTCGTCGATCGACTGCAAAATTTCGCGGAGCCGGTTCGTCAACTGACCGACGTCGCGCTCGGACTGCCGCACGAAGTCGGCCGGATCGAGCCGCTCGGAAGGGACCGCCTGAATCTGGCTGATGATCATCTGCAAGGCGCCCTGAAAGAGCTGCACCTTGCCTTTGACCGCCACAAAGTCGCCGGGGTTGACGTGGGCCGCTGCATCTTCGGTCACGTTCCACATGCGGGCGCTGATCGCCCCGCTCCGATCCCGTAATTCAACCAGCAGATACAGTGCCGCATTGCGATTGGCCCGGAGCTGCTTGTCGGACAGGAGATAAACCTCTTCGACGGTCTCCCCATCGGTCAACGTATTGATGAAACGGCGGGCTACGGCAGTGCTGGTTGACACGGGAACGGTCTTTCGCTGAAGAAACGGTGGCGCAAGGGGTGGAGTTTAGGGGCTGCTGTTTGGGGGGGCAAGGCAGTGGTGAGAAGGCAGTGGATGGTGGATAGTGGATAGGGGACACGGGCAAGGCTGTGGCGATGACTCCCTTCGGGTGCCACAGGACGCCCGACTCAGGCGCCCGATCCACTATCCACTATCCACCATCCACCATCTACTATCCACCTCCTCACCCCTTGACATGCTCCTCAACCCGGTGCCGATCCACGAGATCGCCGATCGCTGGATCGGCAAATTCGAGCGGGGCCGTCTGCGCGCCCTCGCCGAACTCAAGAAAAAGCTGGAAGGAGAAACCGATGGCTGAATCGCGATTCGTTTACGTGACCTATATTCGCACGACCCCCCAGAAACTGTGGCAGGCTCTGATCGAGCCTGAATTCACCCGCCAGTACTGGTGCGAAACGTGGCAGGAATCGGAATGGAAGCCCGGAGCTTCCTGGCGATCGATGATTCCCGACGGACGCGTCGGCGACAGCGGCGAGATTCTCGAAATCGAGCCGCACCGCAGGCTCGTCCTCACATGGCGCAATGAATTCCTCCCCGAGTTGCGTGCCGAAGGCTATTCGCGGCTGACCTACGAACTCGAACAGCAGGGGGACTCGGTCAAGCTCACTGTCATCCATGAGATCGACAGACCCGATTCGAAGCTTATCGAAGCCACGTCGGGCGGCTGGCCGCCTATTCTGTCAAGTCTCAAGAGTCTCCTCGAAACCGGCGAATCGCTCGCAGCCACCCGCCGCTGGCCGGAGGGGGTTTGAAACGATCTCAGAAAGCGCAGTAGGTCAGCCTTTCCAGGCTGACGGAATCACGGTGATTTCAGCGGCATCAGTCGGTCCGCGTCAGGCTCGAAAGCCAGAAGTACACGTAAGTCCGGCTCCGCCGAATTACATCAGATTTCACAGTATTTATCGCGTCGCAGACTGTCCCCCAATTCAGCAGGCTGGTAACCGAATACCCAGCGATGGCCCCGTCGCGCGTAAGTCGTTCGTCGGGGCAACGCGTATTTCACGACCCGGCGGGGCCATCGCTCGACCATGTTGCCAGTCATGTCGCGCGACATACGAAACGGCAGCGTTCCAGTCACGTCGCAGCCATACGCATAGTTCTGACATCGCCACCGTCGACACCCCGTCGTCAAAACGATAGTGCCCAAAACACATCCAGCGACGACCGTATTAGACGATACGTTCGCCGCTGGATGAAATGGGCAGGGAGTGAACTCAAACCGTATGAAGCGTCTGTGCGTCGGCAGACACTAGCCTTCAACCAAGCACACCCGATTTCGTCATTTCCGGCGTAGCAACAAAAAACTCGGAATCCCTGGGCGTTCTGTGGTGTTTCATGTGTGCGTAAACAATGAAGCACCTCGAACACAAAGGAATTTCGAGTGAAACGGATTATGA
>SIAF01000043.1 GCA_009691905.1 Planctomycetaceae bacterium
GCTTCAACAACAAGGCAAAACTGACCCTGAGAAAAGCGTATGGCTTTCGTTCCCCGGAAATCGCAAAAATCGCCCTGTATCACACCCTATCCGACCTCCCCACTCCAAAATTCACCCACGAATTCTGGTGACGAGGCTTCTTCTTCTTTTGTAAGACCCAGCGCCCCGCATGGCCCGCTATTTCAAATACAAATCGACTGCCGATGTGATGGCCGACGCCCAATCGCTGGGCCACGAGTTGGCCCTCGCCGACGATCTGTCCCCCCTGTTCCGGCCGGTGACGATCGGCGGACGGAAGGCAGGCAACCGCTTGCTCGTGCAGCCGATGGAAGGCTGCGACGGCACGCTCGACGGCCGGCCCGATGAACTGACGTTTCGCCGCTATCAGCGATTCGGCGGGGGGGGCGCGAAAGTCATCTGGGGCGAGGCAACGGCGATTTGCGACGAGGTACGGGCCAACACGCGGCAGTTGCTGATGGCCGAGCACACACTGACAGGGCTGGAACAGATGCGGCGCGTGACCCGCGCCGCACACCGAGCCGAATGTGGCGACGACGGCGACCTGCTCGTGGGGCTGCAACTGACGCACTCGGGGCGCTATAGCGTGCGCAAGCCGCTGCTGGCGATGCACGATCCGCTGCTCGACCCGCTGATCGTCGACAAATCGACAGGCCGGCGGGTCGATGCCAGTTACTCGCTGCTCTCCGACGACGACCTGAAGCGGATTGAAGATCAGTTTGTCGTCGCCGCCCGACGCGCGGCACATCTCGGCTATGACTTCATCGACCTCAAGCAGTGCCACCGCTACCTGTTGTCGGAACTGCTGGCGGCGAAGAACCGCCCCGGCGAGTACGGCGGGTGCCTCGAGAACCGCACGCGACTGATTCGGAACGTGATCGGCCGCATCCGCAGTGAAGTGCCGGGGTTGCTTATCGCCACGCGCATGAACTGTTACGACGGTATTCCCTATCGCGGCGTCGGCGAGGGAGAGAACTTCATCGGTCAGCCCTGCCCGCACGAGTTACCGCTCGTTGCGGCGTTCGGCACCAATCCGCATGATCACCGCGAAGAAGACCTGACCGAACCATTGCAGGTGGCGCGGGATTTGCGCGACTGGGGAGTCAGCCTGATTAACGTCACGCTGGGAAACCCATACGGCAACCCTCACGTCATTCGCCCGGCCGAGTTCCCGCCGATCGATGGCTACTATCCCCCCGAGCATCCGCTATTGGGCGTACTGCGGCACTTTCGCGTGGCCAGGCAAATTCAGGCGGCGGTCCCCGAGATTCCCATTGTGGGAAGCGGCTACAGTTGGCTCCAGGATTTCGCGCCGCAGGCTGCCGCCGCCAACATCGCCGCCGGCCATGTCGCCCTGGCCGGCTTCGGCCGCGCGACGTTGTCACACCCCGACTTCGCGCGCACATTGCAAACCGAGGGCCGCCTCAACCGCAAGCAGGTGTGCCGGACATTTTCGTACTGCACCGGCCTGATGCGGGCCAAAGATCACCCGTTGGGGCAGTTCCCGACCGGCTGCCCGCCGTTCGATAAAGAGGTGTATGGGCCGATCTGGAAGGAAGTGGAACAGCGAACATGAACGACATCCCTTATCGCGTCGGCCTCGGCCATGACACCCATCGCCTTGCACCCGATCGAGCGCTGATCCTGGGCGGGGTGCGTATCGACTTCGACCGCGGCCTGCTGGGGCACAGCGACGCCGACATTCTGTTGCATGCCGTGACCGATGCACTGCTGGGGGGGGCGGGGCTGGGCGACATCGGCGACGCGTTTCCCGATACCGATCCGGCGTATGCCGGCATCGACTCCGCGGTGCTGCTCGCCCGAACGCTCGAACGCGTGCGGGCCGCCGGTTGGCGGCCCGTCAATCTCGACTGTACGATTTTCGCCCAACGTCCTAAACTGGCCGGGCACAAGTCGGCCATCCGCAAGCGGCTGGCGGAACTGCTGTCATTGCCGGTCGAAGCAGTCAATGTCAAAGCCAAGTCCGGCGAGCTGGTCGGCCCGATCGGACGGGAAGAAGCGATGTCGGCCGACGCGGTGGTGCTGCTCTGTCGAGAGTCGAGTTAAGGCGTCGTCAACCACTTGCGTTTTGTTTCGCGGCCAGTCGCGATCAACGCGCACGGCAAGCCGTGCGGCGAAACACCCGCTCATTGGATTGTGAAAACTCAGCATGCCTTTACGTGTTTACAACACGCTGACCCGCCAGAAAGAAGACTTCAAAACGGTGAATCCCGGCCAGGTCGGGATGTACCTGTGCGGGCCGACGGTTTACAAGCCGGCCCACATCGGCCACATGGTCGGGCCGGTGATTTTCGACACCGTCAAGCGCTACCTGACCTACAGCGGCTACCAGGTCAAGTTCGTAATCAATATCACCGACGTCGACGACAAGCTGATCGTCCGTGCCGCCGAACGCAAGACGACCGTCGAAAAACTGGCCCGCGAAATGACGCAGGACTACTTCGACAACCTGGCCACGATGGGGGTCGATTCGGTCGACTTGTTTCCCTATGCGACCGAGCACATCGGCGAAATGCAGCAAATCATCGGCGGGCTGATCGAAAAGGGCTACGCCTATCCGCTCGAGGGCGATGTCTATTTCGACGTAGCCAAAGATCCCGACTACGGGGCGCTCAGTCACCGGAGTATTTCCGACGTGATCGCCGGGACGCGGGTCGAAGCCAACGATCGCAAGCGGCACCCCGCCGACTTCGCCCTGTGGAAAGCTTCCAAGGCCGGTGAGCCGTCGTGGGACAGCCCGTGGGGCAAAGGCCGCCCCGGATGGCATATCGAGTGCTCGGCGATGTGCCTGAAGCACCTGGGTGAGACGCTCGACATCCACGGCGGCGGGCTGGACTTGATGTTTCCGCACCACGAGAACGAACTGGCCCAGTCCGAGAGCTATTCCGGAAAGACCTTCGCCCGCTACTGGCTGCACAACGGCCTGATGCAGGCGGGCAAGACCGCCGGCAAGGTGGGCGGCGCCCACAGCCGCCAGGGTGATGCCGAACTCGACAAGGATGCCCAGGAGGCCGGGAAGCTGGCAGGCTCAAAGGGCGCGGCGTCGGTCAAAGAACTGTTTGTCCGCCATCAGCCCGAGACTGTGCGCTTCTTTTTGCTCGCCACGCATTACCGCAGCCCGATCGACTTCGGCGACGAGAACATCGCCGAAATGGGCAAGTCGCTGGAAGGCTTCTATCGCCTGTTCAAGACCTATCAGCGGATCACGGGGCAAGACTTCTACCAACTCGCCGCACCGAAACTGCGGAGCGAAACCACGGTTCTGCCGGCCGAGCCCGCGGGATTCGTCGCTGACTTGACGCGATCGCGAGATCGTTTTTTTGATTCAATGGACGACGACTTCAACACCGGCGGCGCGCGGGCCGCGCTGTTCGATTTGCGAACGACGATCAACGGCTTTATCCAGGAGCAAAAGCTCGAGTCGACCGGAAAAACCGACCCGAAACTGGTCGCCACGCTGACGGCGGCGATGACGTTGCTCAAAGAGCTTGCCGGGCTGCTGGGGGTGTTCGTCAAGCCTCTGCCGAAAAAATCCGCCGGTGGTGACGATCTTTTTGCCGACGGGTTGATGAAGCTGATTCTCGAATTGCGGGGCGAAGCCCGCACGACCAAAAACTGGCCGATGAGCGACAAGATCCGCGACCGGCTTAAGGAGTTGAAGGTGGTCGTCGAAGACCGCCCCGACGGAGTCTTGTGGAGGCGCGACTCATAGTGGATAGTGGATGGTGGATAGTGGATGGGTGCAATGATTCTTGAACCCGTTCACTTACGCCTTTAACTCGATCCGTCGAGGAAAGTCGACGCTCCGCGATCAGCAGCAACGGGATTCACGCGCGGCTGCTATCCACAATCCACCATCTACGATCCACCATCCACGACGTCTTCCCATGCCCGCCAGTGTCGCCACCACCCGCGCCGACGAGAAGCGAACGCTTGTGAATTCGCACGCGGCGCAGCGTGCGGCCACCCCGGTTCTGGGGGTTGACCCGGGCCTGAACCGCACCGGCTACGCGATTCTGGACCGCGGCACCCGTGGACCGATTCTGCGCGAGGCCGGGGTCATTCGCTCAACCGCCAAAATGCCGCTTGCCGAGCGCGTCCTCGAGATCGGGCAGGGCTTGCGCGAAGTCTGCGAGCAGTATCGGCCCAAGGTGATGGCGATCGAACAGGTCTTTTCGACCGGCCAGTTTCCCAAGACCGCGCTGCTCATGGCGCACGCCCGCGGGGCCATTTTGTACGCTGCCGCCGATTGCCAGGTCCACGTCGTCCATTACACCCCGCGGCAGATCAAAAAGTTACTGACCGGCAGCGGCAAGGCCGGCAAAGAGCAGGTGCAGCGGGCCATCGCCAACGAATTGCGGCTCGATCGGCTGCTCGAACCGCACGACGTCTCCGATGCGGCGGCAGTCGCGCTGTGTCATTATTACAGCGTGCGGATACCGAACCCCTAGTGCTCGCTCCGCCAGTGCTCGCTCCTTGGAGCTTGAACGCGGCGAAATGCTCTGTGAACCTTCAACCCTGACCTCGCTCGCCCATGATCACGCGCATTACCGGCCGTCTTGTAACCCTCTTGACCGACGCGGCGGTGATCGCCGCCGGTCCGTTTGAGTACCAGGTGTACATTCCCGAATTCGTGCGGCGGCAGCTCCAGGGCAAAATCAACGACGAGATCAGCCTGCGGACGATCGAGTATCTCGAAGGCACACCCGGCCGGGGCAACATGACCCCCCGCATGATCGGTTTCACGAGCGATGCCGAGCGTGAGTTTTTCGACGCCATTTGCTCGGTTGACGGCGTGGGGGTCAAAAAGGCGCTGCGCGCGATGGTTCGCCCGGTACGCGAAGTGGCAGTCGCCATCGAAGAGCAGGACGTCAAACAGCTCAGCACTCTGCCGGGGATCGGCGCCGGGTTGGCCGAGCGAATCATTGCCAAACTCCGCCGCAAGATGGCCCGCTTCGCGCTGCTGATTCAAAAAGACCTGCCCCCCGAACTTGATGCCGAGCGGGGCGTGATCAGCGACGCCTACGACGCGCTGGTCAGCCTGGGTCACTCGGCCCCCGACGCCCGGCAAAAGATTGAAAAAGTCGTGGCGGACGGAACGAAATTCAAATCGGTCGAAGACCTGCTGGAAGAGATTTACCGCTCGCAGCAACGGTGAATGGTGCGCTGTACCGCGAGCGGTCACGAGTGAGGCATTTTTACCCACAGGTTGCGACCCCATCCGGCTCGTCTCCCGGCGTGCCGGGAGTGAACGAGATCGGCGGCTAAACACGTTCCACGACAGCAAGCGACCGACCCCATCCGCCTCGCGTCCCGGCGCGCCGGGAGTGAAGGAGATTGCCGCTCGGCGCCTGGGACACGATGTCGCACGGTGCTTGCGGCGTTTCGCACTCGCTCCCCAGCGGTGATCTGATTCACCATCCACTCAAGGGGGCTGTTGATTTAATCGCTCATTTTTCAGGAATGCGGGCACCCATACGCTGTTCGAGCGTCGGCGACAAAGATATAACGATTCCCTGGATGCCGACAGCGCGGTACGCGGCTCGATCACGCAGGATGAGAGGCAGGCACACGGATGGGACACTGGGCAAAAGCACCGTTTCCTCGCGAACAGTTGGTGTTGATCGCCACGACTCTGGACGATCGGATCTCGGACGACCATGTCGTGCGAGTGTTTGCCGAGATCCTCGCCGGCTATGACTGGTCGAGTTGGAAAGCGACGTATCACGGGCGGCTGGGACAACCGCCGATCCATCCCCGGATTCTGGCGGGCCTGTGGTTGTACGCTCTGCGACGGGGGGTCCGGTCCAGCCGCAAGGTGGAATACATGGCCGGTCAGAACATTGACTTTATGTGGCTGGCGGAGGGGCATACGCCCGATCACACCACGCTCAGCGAGTTCCGCTCGAAGTTCCGCAAGGAACTGAAGCACCTGTTCACGTATGTGGCGCGTGTGGCGATGGCAGCCGGGTTTTTGACACTGGTTGACATCGGCACGGATGGAACACGGATCAAGGCCAACAACAGCCGCTTCGAAACGTGGAACGCCGCGCGGATCGCCAAAGCGCTCGAGGAACTGGCGGCTGAGTTTGAGAAGCGACTGACCGAATCCCAGAAAGCCGACGATCAGGAGATGGACGGACTGGGAGACGCTTCTGTCGACCCTCTGCCGCCGGACCTGACGGACCTGGCCCAGCGGCAGAAGAAGCTGCAGGTGATTCAGGAGCAACTGCGGGAAGCCGACGAGGCGCGCCGGAAGGATGGCATTGACCCGGCGAAGTACCCGGCGCAAATCCCTAAACATGATCCTGAATCGCGGGTTCTGCCCAATAAAGAGGGGGGCTATGCACCGAACTACACGCCGCTGGCGACAACCGAAGGGCACGGCGGTTACATCGTCGATGCCGACGTGATCGTCGGTCCCGCCGAACACCACGACCTCGTCCCGAGCCTTGATCGAATCACCACAACGTTCGGCGAAAAGCCTGAGCACGCGTTGGCCGACGGGGCCTTTGCCACCGGCGCGAACATCACGGAATTGGAGGCGCGGGGGATCGCGTTCTTCTCGCCCATTTCGAAAACCCCGGAGAAAGACAACCCGGCGATCCGTCCCGACCCGACGCAACCTGTACCGGAAACGGATTGCAGCCGGTTGCCTGTCAACCCGAAGTCGAAAACGCTGGACAAAGCCTGCTTCGTGTACGACGCCCCGCAGGATGTGTACTACTGCCCGCGCGGCGAACCAATGCCCTACGAGCAGACGAAGACCGACAAGAAGCACGGTGAAACGGCGGCCTGGCGCGTCTACCGCTGTGTAGCGTGCGCCGGCTGCCCGCTGGCAGCGAAGTGCATCTCGGGGAAAAACAAGACCGGTGGCCGTAGCGTGAACCGCGACGTCTACGCGCCGCAACGTGAACGACACGCGGCGAAGATGGAGACGCCCGAGGCTCATGCGATTTACGACCGCCGCATGCAAATTGCTGAAACGCCGTTCGGCTATATCAAACAGGTCCTGGGCCTCCGGCAGTTCCTGCTGCGAGGCCTGGAGAAAGTCAAAACGGAATCGCTCTGGACCTGCACCGCGGCGAACCTCGACAAACTGGCCCGCGACCTGCGGGGCCTCCGCGCCCGGATGGATGTCGCCACGGCTACCGCGCTCAACAACTAGGCGGGCGTGGGGGTCTGCGCAAGTTTTTCTCATCGGATATCGCACCATTCGCAGCACGGCGTCGCATAACGGCGCCAAACACACGACAACGCTCGCGGAGCCAGGCCGCCGCCGCCAAATCCGCCGGCCTTCGGCAGGCAGTAAATCAACAGCCCCCGAGCCGGATGGGGTCTCAACCAGCTAGCGACCTGTGGGTAAATATGTCTCACTCGTGGCCGTTCGCGGGATAAGCGGCATTGGGCGGGCCTTCAATTCGACACCGACGCCGGCGGTCGTTCAGCGGCTTGTCGAGTCCGAAACGTGTGATGATGGTATGGTTCCTTCGTTTCCTGCGGGTCGCGTTTTTGCCTGATGCGTCCTTGCAATCAGGTCGGCTGCGGCGCCGCCTGTCAATAACTTGTCGGTATGCTGCGGACAAAAGGCCGCCAACGGCTCGAAATGCGTCCGGTCGAGGGCCATTTGTAACAGATCTTCGGCGGCGAGCGTCTGCCGGCCGGCGCGGCGGGTCAGTTGAAATCGAACCCCTCCGACCCCTTCGTACGAGCGATAGACGACTTCGGTGCAAACCAGTCGATCCGAGCGGCTGAAGTCGAAATCGAAGTCGTAGGGCTTGCCTTCGTGAAACATGCCGCGCGCCAGGGCTTCGGCGATTTGCGGCTCAGAAAGCTGCGGGCGGATCACCGCCAGCGCGTCGGAGCCGAAGGGCGATTTGAGCGAACGGACCCAGACACCATCTTTCATGGCTTCGAGCACGCGCCTAGGTTCCTGGGCGTCGCATTCGAGCAGCCGCCGCCAGCGCGGTTTGAAGTTCGCGTGTTCGGAGATTCCCAGTTTGATCAACTGCTCGCCGCCTCCCAGATACAGCGCGGCGTGCGGCCAGTAACCGGGCAGAAAGTAATTCGTTAACGCGTGATCTTTGCGGGTAATCAGGACGTCGCCGGGTTGCAACAGCGTCCTCAATTCATCGGCGACCGGGGCGGGCAATTCGGGATGATGGTCTCGCACGGTGTAGACGTCCGAGACGAGCCGCGATACGCACTTCTGCAGGCCGTACAGGGCGCGTCGCAACAAATCGCGAGTGATGGCATTCCAGGCGCGGCGGGCGTTCGAGCGGATGCGCGCCGTGGTATACTCGTGGACCCCGACCCGGATGCGCGGCAGCAACCGGTCGATGACGTCCATTACCGGGCCGAGAAGTTCGTCCTGCGCCAGTTCGCGCAGGTGGGGCTCATGCAGGCTGAAGTAACTGACGGCGTGGTACAGGTGCCAGACGTGTACGGGGCTGGTCAATGACGACTGAACGTGGTCGTACGTTCCCTCGGGGATGCCGAACCAGGGTTCGGGCTCGTTGAGTTTGTCGCGAACGATCGGCCGGCTGTGGCAGTTTTCGCGCAGGAATCGAGCCGCGTCAATCAACGTCAGCGCCGCCGCAAAAGCCAGCAGAAAGCCGGCCGGGCGCTCGTCGGCCGTCAGCCGCGACTCATCTTTGAACGAATAGATCAATTCAATCAAGGCATTGCGCGACTGCCAATACGAGACCAGCAGGTGCCGCGTCTGTTCGTCTTCGCTGGGAGTGAAGTAGCCTCGACGGCTGGCCTCGAATGTTCCCAGCAGCCGACGCGCCGCATCCTGCAACTCAACCAGGTGTTGTGCGATGGCCACGACCGTTCGCGCATCGGCGGGAATCTGATCGGCGAACATCGAATCGCTCCATTGATTGAGAAGCACAACCCACCGAGATCGGCCGCTGCTCCGGCAGGGCGTCGGTTTGCCGACGATGCGTCGCTGGGTACGAGTCTAACGTCTGCCTGCGGTGAACTCCAAAGGAAAACTATTGCCGGAACATCATCCCCTGGTCGAGGCACTCGCACAGTTTGGCGTAAACGTCGTACAGCGGGCGGGGGTCGGCCGAGGTGAATCCCGCCGCTTTCAGGCTGTTGGCGAGGCGTCGGGCCAGCGGGCCTTCGGTGTTGATCACATCGAGGGCCGGCTTCCAGCAGGGGTCAAGGGCGCCGTCGTGCAAGGCCCGCGCGATGAGATGTCGCCACAAGCTGCCGGCGGTGCAGGCGTCTCCCGGAGATCCGAATGCGTCGAGGTACGCACGATCGCCGATCAGCGCCTCGTCGGCATCGCGAATCGTGCGCTCAAAAATGTCGGCCAGCGGTTCGACGGCAAACGCCTGTTGGACGCTCTGCGGGACATCGCGCTGGGTGACGAGTGCTCGCAACACTGCCACGACGGCGGCGCAGATCGCCACGTCGGCCTGCGGACACTCCTGCACGTCCATCGCGCGAATCTCGATCGTGTTCCGATCGAACCGCGCAATCGCGCCCCGCGCATTGAGCCATTCGTGTTGCAGAATTCCCTCGGGGTCGTAGGGGGCAATGTCGGCATAAAGCCGGGCGAAAATCTGACGCTCGTACGCCGCGCGCGTGAATGCCGGTTCGGGAATCACGCGCCCGGCGATCGACGGGATCTTGCGCGAGTTGATCCGGTAGACTTCCAGTCGATTGTCGAGGACGTCCGACAACCGGCCGTCGATCACGGGCGAACTGGCGCACAGCGCGGGAAGAATCGGCAAGACAAGCCGCACGGCCGCATGCAGCCGCCCGAACTCGTCGTCGTCGGCAAACGGCAGATTAAGGTGTACGCTTTGCAGATTCGACCAGCCGTGCCCCTGGCAGCCGAAGATGCGGTCGAACGCTTCGTAGACTTCGTTGTATTCGTGCGTCCAGAGCTGCGTGTCGCGGGCCGGGTCCATCCAGGGGTGCATTCCGCCGGGCATCAGCCGCGCATTGTGAGGAGCAAGCATCCGGTTGATTTCCGCCACGTCATTTTGAAACGCGGCGGGCAACCCGACGAGACTTTGGGCCGGCTGAGTGACCTTGAGTTCGACGACGTGCGCGACGAGTTCGTTCGACCAGGTGACCGGCCCACGTTCGATTTCGCCGGTGATCGTACCGGCGGCATCGACGAGCAGTTCGTCGGCAATCGGTCGCACCGCGAGCGAACGCTCGTCGACGATCATGTACTCGAGTTCGACGCCGAACGCCGAAAACATCGATCGCGGTGACGCGAGACTCATGAACCCTGGGTCCCAGGTGGAGAATTCAGTGGAGAATTCAGTGGAGAATTCAGTGGAGAATTCAGTGGAGAATTCAAATCGGGCGTGAAGCGTCGGTCGCGCGGCCAGGTGCGGGTCAATCTTCGTCGATCCCGGCCCGTTTGCGTTCCAGGCGGCGCAAGAACATATCCATGATGCGGCGGTAGAGTTCGCCTTTGAGAATCTTGTCTTCGACGCCGGCGTCGATGTTGGGGTTGTCGTTGATCTCGATCACATAGCAATGACCGTTGGTCTGCTTGATGTCCACGCCGTACAGGCCGTTGCCGATCAGGTTCGCCGCCTTCAGCGCAGCGCGCACGACGTGCCGCGGGGCGATCTCGACCGGGATGGTTTCGGCCTTGCCGTACTTTTTCGGGCCGACCACGTCGTTCTTGACGATCTGCCAGTGCCCGCTGGCCATGTGATATTTGCAGGCGTACAGGGGTTGACCGTCGCAGATCCCGATGCGCCAGTCAAAGGTCGTCGGCAGAAACTCCTGCGCGATGACCAGCTCGGACTTTTCGAGAAACTCGTCGACCCTGGCATGCAGTTCGGCCTCATCTTTGACTTGGACGACCCCCTGCGAAAAGGCCGAGTCAGGCTGCTTGAGCACGACGGGAAACCCCAGTGCCGGGCCGATCTCGTCGATGTTGTCTTCGTGGACGATCAGCGTCCGCGGCATCGGCACTTTGTGCCGGGCCATCAGCTCGGCCATATAAACTTTGTTCGCGCATTTCAGAATTGATTCGGGGTCGTCGATCACAACGAGACCTTCGGTCGTGGCGCGGCGGGCGAAGCGATAGGTGTGATGGTTGACCTGCGTCGTCTCGCGAATGAACAGGGCATCGAACTCGGCGATGCGGGCGTAATCGTCGCGCGTGACCAGTTCGGTTCCCAGGCCCATCGCCTCGGCGGCCTTGATGAAGCGCTCGAGCGCCTTTTCGTCGGAGGGGGCCAATTCGTCCTGCGGATTGTGCAGTATCGCCAGATCGTACTTGGTCGGGACGCGCTTGCGGACATTCGCCCGCTTCCCTGCGAAATACCCGGTCGCCTCCTGAATGACGAAGGCGTGGTGCGGTTCGGGGATGTCGCCCACGGGAATCGGGCTGATGTTTCGCAATTGCCAGCGCTCGGCGGCGCGCTCGAATTGCGCTCGCAGCAACGGCGCCTGAAACAAATTGAACAGTTGCAGGCTCAGGCGGTCGTACCGTTTCGCCAGGTTGTGCCCGAAGTAGACGCTCAGCGTGAACTCTTCGGATTGAATCGGCGCCAGTGCATGCTGAATCAGGTCGTCCAGGTCATCCGAGACGAAGCGCACCATCGTCTGCGATTTCATGTCCTGTATCGTGGTGATGCTCGGCAGCGGCTTGTGGCCGCGGGCCGCCGCCAGCAGCGTCACGTAGTATCCGGCGGTCTGGTAACGATACGAGCGGCACAGGTTGAACACTTTGACGGCGCGCATCGCGCCGTATTCCGGCCGCGTCAGGTACGACCAGGCGTCGACGACCTGCACTCCCGGAATGTGAAACTGCCATTCCTTGACGTTATTGACGATGATGAGAATCGACACGGCGCGTCGGCTTGGTCCTCTGTCGGGGTGCGATGATCAGCAGGTTGGCGTCGTACGTCACGATCCCCAGCAGAATCGCGCTGATCACGCGGTCGATGCTGACGATGTACTGGTTCGTGGCCGAGAGTGGATTTTTTTGAAGCGGGTCGGCGACCAGCACGTCGCGGCTCTCGCGGTCGTAGCCGCACAAAACCACAAAGTGCCCCGCCGGTTTCCCGCGGACGTCGTCGGGTCGCCCCTCGGGGCCGTATTCGCGCGAGCTGCCGTACAGATAGGTGGCGCTGAGCCCCGTCAGAATCGGAATCTCGCGGGTCAGATACTTGCGGATGAGGGCCGTCGTCAGTTCTTCGAACCGCAACTGGCCGCCTCGATCGAGAAATTCGAGATACGCCTGTGTGGCAATCTGCAGTTTGGGGTTCGACTTGTGCTCGCTCTGCAGCTTGAGCCGCTCGCGCAGGTCGACGACCGCCGGGCCGAACCAGGTGGGGTCGAACAGCTCGACGTTGTAGGTGAAGATTTTTGCCGTGTAACCGCGCTGGAGGGCGTGGTTGGCCAGCAACACGTCGAGCGTGCCGCCGCCCTCGAGCATCGACACCTCGGCGACAACCTGCTCGAGGGGCACGTGGTCGCCGAAATACCGATACAGCGCGTGCAGGCAGGTGGGGCCGCAGGTGAAATCGTCCGGCTGCGCCAGAATCTCAACGCGTAACTTCGTCTCCATCCGATCCGTCATCCACGGGGAAGTCTCGTCCATGCGGTGTCTCAGGCTCCAGCGCCTGCGCATGCTAGCAGGTGGGGGGATGCGAGTCACTCTCTTTTTGGGCGGGTGAGGTATGGCCGGACGAGCCGGTTCCTCTGCAATTGCCTCGCGGCAATCAATTCGCTACAGTTCCCGCGCCATGAGCGATCACACGAATTATCAGAAAAAAGTGATTTCGCGATACTACGACAACCGCGACCAGCAGGACGAGCAGAAGCTTGCCGAGCTGGTCACGAATCTGTACCTCGCCGAGGGGAAGAAGCGCGCCAAACTATGGGAACAGGCCCGCACTTACATGGAGCGGATCAAAGTCCCCCGGACGCGGATCGAACACATCATGAAGTCGGCCGACCCGACAATTCTGGCGGCCGTCGTCCAGGACCTTCAAGCCGGCACGCTCAAGCGCGAAACCGCGCCGCCGCCGAAGTAGGTCCCCTCTGGCGGAGGGGACCGGTTGCGAGTCGACGCCGCCGAGACGTGCGAGGTCCCGTCCGGCAAGCGGGATCTACTCAAGCGGCGGCTCAGGATCGGCAGCCGGCACGGTGATCAGGTCGCCGGTGTCCGTCTCAGCTTCAACAGTGTCGGCCGCGCGCGTCGCGGTCCGCTCGCTGTGATCGCGGTCGGGATGGCGGGCCGCCGTGAAGGCGTAATACACCCACACGATCCCCGCGATCGCGCTGGCCGCCGCGAACATCCACGCGAATCCCTGCGTGCCCTCGTCGCGGTTGCCCCTGTCGATCAGCAGTCCCAACAGCGGAGCCGCGACCGCCGTTCCCAGTTCGGTGAACCCCAGGACGAGCGTCGTGCCGCTGCCTCGATACTGCACGGGAAACCGTCCGGCGCCGATCGAGACCACCGCCGGAAACAGCAGCGAATGCCCGAACCCGCACACGACGCCCGGCAGGACGAACAGCCAGTCAGACGTCACGCATAGAAACAGCATTTGCCCGACCGTCAGGCCGGCGAGTCCCCATAACACCATCTTGTGTCGTCCGAACGTCGTTCCCCAGTCGCGCAACACCCAGCGACAGCCGAACGCCGTGATGGAATAGGGGAGAAAAAACATCCCGAACCCTCCTAATCCGGTCGCGGTCACAAACCGCGTGAGAAAAACGGTGGTGACGGCGAATCCGGTCCCCATGGCGAAGGCCACGAGCACGATCGGCCCTGGCCAGTAGCGCAACAGCAGCCGAAACGGGCCCGGTGTGACTTCGGGCCGCGCATGACGATCGCCCTTGGTCAGTCGAAAAACGACCAGCGTATGCAGCACGCCCAACACCAGCACCCCCCAGAACATGGCGTCGAAACGGGGATTACCCGGCGGCAGGAAGCGGAAGGTCAGGTCGGACAATTGGGTGCCGATGATCGTCCCCACGAATCCGCTGGAGCCCAGGCTGCCGATGATCTCGGTCCGACGGTGCGGGGGGACCTGATTTTGAATATGCACGATCGAACACGAAAACATCCCCGCCAGTCCCACCTGATACGCGATGCGGGCAATCCATAATGCCGGCGAGAGATGATCGACAAGCAAAAAGCCCACGTCGCCGCTGAGCAGGACCAGCCCCGAGAGCAACCACATCCGCCGGGGACCGTAGTGATCGATGGCGCGCCCCAGACCCAGTCGAAACAGGATGGCGGCAATCAGGCCGGCCCGGACGATTTCGCCCGAAAGTTTTTCGGTGCCGCTGAGGAGTTCTTCAGCGGTCCCCAGCGAGTTCACGAATTCGGCGAACCGAAACGTCAGTGCGTTCCCGCAAACCAGCAACAAATTGGCGGCATAAGCCAACCAGAAGCCGGTGCCGTAGGGCGAATCGTCAGTCTCGGTCGAAACCGTCGTGGGGGGGGACGCATTCATGGCGGGGCACACGTCATCTTACGTCCCGCGCGCGACGGAGGAAAGTCAGCCGCGCCGTCTTCAATGCCGTGTTCAATGCCGCAGCACTTTTTTCATTATGACCGCGGCGGCGAGGGTCAGGCCGGCATTGCCGATCCACATGCCCCAGGCGGGATGCATGACTCCCTCGCGCGCGAGGTTCATCGACAGCAGCACCGACGGGTAATACAACAACAAAATCGGGATGAAGCACAAGGCGAAACTCGTCAGAAACTGCCGCTTGCCTTGCAGAATGGCGAACGGGCTGCCGACCAGTCCGAAAAAGAAACAACTGCACGCCAGCGCGATGCGACTGTGCAGCTCGGTGGTCAGTTTCTGCCGCCGTTCTTTATGGTCTACCTGTTTCTTATCGAACGGCTGCTGCGCGGCCGGCAGCAGTTCGTCGAAACTGCCGGTCGAGAGCGAAAAGGCCGCGGCGAGCACGCGCCGCTGTTGCAGTCGTTCGGATTCACCGACGATCGTCGCCAATTCGCGGCGGATGTTTTGAATCGTGATGTTGCGTGGGGGCATCGGTCCGCTGGACTGCATCGGCAGGGGAAACGGCCGCTCGATATGCTCGAAGTCCAGTCCCGTGCCGCCGGGGGTTTCGATGGTTCCATCGTGCAGGTCCAGCAGCACCTGCTGCCCGGCCAGATCGAACTGCAAGGTGGCTTGGCGGCAGGCGATCAGGGTCGTCTGCCCCGAGGGCAGGGTATATCGAAATGTGGCATCCATCAGCTTACGGTCATCGACGCGGCCGACCTGGATGGCCAGCCCCCGGGCCGGATCGCTGAACTGGTTGTGCGCGCGCAGCACGTCGAGAAAGATTTCTTCCATCGCCGTGGTGACGACGTGCTCGATGCGGGCGCGGGCCCAGGGGACGAACAAGTCGGTCAGCATCAGCGTCCCCAGGCTGAGCATGGCCCCGAGGACGAATGCAGGCCACAGCACGTCGAGCACGTTGATCCCGGCCGCCTTCATGGCGGTGATTTCCTGATCGCCGGACATCCGTCCGTAGACGACGCACACCGTCAGCAGAAACGTCGCGGGAATCGTGAACGGCAACAGGCTGGGGACGATATACGGCAGAATCTGGAGAATCTGCACAGGACCGAGCCCGCTTTTGGTCGCTTCGCCGATCACCCCCACGACGACCAGCAGCAACGTCAGCGCAGTCGCCACCCCGCTGAATACCCAGAGCAGGTCTTTGAGAACGGCGCGCTGCAGAATTCGCATCAGGGGCCCCCGTGACTCCGATCGTAACCAGCCGACTTTTCGGCGATCGTCGTATACGCGAACCCGCCGTTTTGGGTCAAGACCGCTGGAGTGGCGAGGAATTGTCCAGGCGTCGGGTTTTGACTGGTGATCCTCACGTCGTCAGGCGATGGGAGCCGTTACGAACCCCGCCCGTTCCTCTTGTTTCGACCCGCACCCTGTGCAATGATGCATCAAAAGGGCATGATGCGAGTGCGCGACATTTCCGCCGCTTGTTGAAATGTCCATTCGTCCCACAAGCGATCGCAGGCACCCTTTGCACTCACCCCCCATCACCCGCCGGAAGATGCTCGAGGTCGGCAGTCTGGGACTGGCGGGGGTCACGCTGCCCCGTTTGCTGCACGCCGATGCCGTGCGGCAGGCGACCGGCAGCGGCGCGCGGGCCGATGCCTGCATTCTCGTGTTTCTGGATGGCGGTCCCAGCCATCTCGACATGTGGGATATGAAGCCCGAAGCGCCCAGCGAGATCAGGGGCGAGTTTCAGCCGATCGGCTCGTCGTTGCCGGGGGTGCCGCTCTGCGAGCATTTGCCGCGGCTGGCGCGGCACATGCACCGCGCATCGCTGATTCGCTCGGCACACCACAGCGTCAACAACGCGCATGCGATGGCCGTGTATACATCGCTGACCGGGCACGATCGCGGCGATGGCACCGTGGCTGTCGGCGCCGCTCCGCACGACTATCCGGCGATCGGGTCGGTGATGGGGCTGCTTCGTCCGCCGCGGCAGCCGATCGTGCCGTTCGTGTCGCTGCCGTACATCACCGCCGAAGGGCGGGGCGGTCCGCCGCAGCCCGGATTCTTCGGCGGCATTCTGGGCAAGTCGTTCGATCCGCTGTTCGTGCTGACCGATCCTAATTCGCCGGTTTTTTCGATTCCCGAACTGGCTTTGCAGTCGGACGTCGGCAACGAACGGCTCGCGCGCCGCCGCTCGCTGACCGGTGCGATCGACGGCGGTTTCACCGAGCGCGGCTCGCGCGTGCTGGCCGGGATGGATGGTTTTCAACAGCGCGCCTACAGCCTGCTCAGTTCAGAAGCAACGCAGAGCGCGTTTCAATTGCAGCGCGAAACCGAGACTGTGCGCGACGCCTACGGCCGCAACATTTACGGCCAAAGCGTGCTGCTCGCCCGGCGACTGATCGAAGCGGGGACGCGCGTCGTCTCGATCGCCTGGGCGCCCGACGCCAACGCCACGTGGGACACTCACGGCAACAACTTCGTGAAACTCAAAGGCGAATTGCTGCCGCAGCTCGATATGGCGGTCGCGAGCCTGCTGGACGACCTGGTTTCGAGGAACCTGCTCGAGCGGACATTGGTGGTGGTGATGGGAGAATTCGGCCGCACGCCGAAAATCAACGCGGCCGCCGGCCGCGATCACTGGAACTTCTGCTACGGGCTGATGATGGTCGGCGGCGGGATCAAAGAAGGCTTCGTCTACGGCGCGAGTGATAAAACCGGTGCGCTGCCGGCCGACAAGCCGGTGCTGCCGGCCGAGATCATCGCCACGATCTACGAGGCGCTGGGCATCCCGCATACGCTCGAAGTCCACGACCCGCTCAATCGGCCGTACGTGCTGGTTCCCTGGGGCGACCCGCTGGCAGAGATGTTCGCCTAACAGAGCGTTGCGATTCGCCGTTCTGGCGCGGGAATGAGTTCTTCAGTTCGACGCGGCCCCTTGAAAAGGGCGTGCCACTGGCCAGAATACGACTATACGAACACTGATCTGCTTTCCGGGAAGAGAGATTTGAACATGTTACTGCGACAGTACGGGATTCGTTTCGGGATCATGGCAGCACTCTTCGGGACACTCGCAGGGTGTTCGGAGAAGGCACCCAAGAAAGCACCACCGGCCACGCCGCCGGGCGGTGTCGCGCGGCAGACCGACGCCCCCGGCTCCGAACAACGTAAGGCTTCACCGGAGGAGATCGCCGACATGACGCCTCCCGGTGACGCAGCCGATTCGTCACCTGCCGACAGTGAAACCGAGCCTTCGGTTGATCTTGCCACCGATGCACCGCCGGAGGGGCCGACCGTGCCGACGCCGGCGACCCCGACAGAGCCGGCGCCGGCAAGCGCCAATCAAGTCTTGCTGGGAAGCGCCGAATTGACGGCGGGAATCCCGGGCGACGACGGCCCGCTTTCGGTCGAGGAGATTCACGCGTGGCTTGACCAGCCTGAAAACCACGAGGTTCTTGAAATCGAACTGCCGCTTGGCTTGAAGGCTGGTGGGTACGGGAAAGATCTGGCTCAAACCGCCCCGTTGACCCGGGCGAAAATTGAACTCGGCCGCCAGTTGTATTTCGACACCCGGCTTTCGGCCGACAACACGGTCAGTTGCGCGACCTGTCATGCCCCGGACGAAGGCTGGGCCCGGCATACGCAGTTCGGCGAGGGGATCGGCGGACAGAAGGGGGGCCGAAATTCTCCCGTGAGTTACAACCGCATCGCCAGCGGCGCCCAGTTCTGGGACGGCCGTGCCGCGTCGCTCGAAGATCAGGCGGTCGGGCCGATTGCCAACCCGATCGAAATGGGCCATACCCACGATGCGGTCGTCACGATACTGCAGGGGGTCGAAGGCTATCGGTTGCAGTTCGAACGGATCTTCGGCAGCGACAAGATCACGATCGATGACGTCGGCCGGGCGATCGCCGCCTTCGAGCGGGCCGTCGTCACGGGTCCGACACCCTACGACTATCGGGGGCAGCTCGAACCGTTTTTGAAACTGACTGAAGAAGACTTCGCCGACGATGCCGAACTCAAGCAGGACTACGAAACGCGGCTCGCCGAAGCCGATGCACACCCGATGTCCGAGAGCGCGCTGCGAGGCAGGAACCTGTTTTTCAGCGAGAAGATCAACTGTGCGCATTGCCACGTCGGGGCCAACTTCTCGGACGAGAAGTACCATAACCTCGGTGTCGGCATGGACCGGCCCGAACCCGACCTGGGTCGCTACAACGTCACCAAAGACGACAAAGACCGGGGTGCGTTCAAGACGCCGACGATTCGCAATGTGGCGCAGACGGCCCCTTACATGCACGACGGCAGCCAGAAAACGCTGCTGGAGGTCGTCGAGCATTACCAGAAGGGGGGGACGCCCAACCCGTCCCTCAGCCCCAAAATCGTGAAGCTCGTCTTGAGCGATCAGGACAAGCTCGACTTAGTGGCGTTCATGGAAGCCTGCACCGGCGAGTTTCCTGAGGTGCAGCCGGGTCGGCTGCCGGAATAGAGGCAGACGCTGTGCTGTGAACGAAGGGGGCTGTGATCGACGGGGGCTGTGGGAATGAACTGCATTCCCGAAGTCGCCTGTTTGCGTGGCTTGGGTCGTGACCACGGCGGCGGGATATTTGTCGGCTTGAGTCGCGTGCTCAGCTCGTCATCTTTTTGACGCCGACCACTGCACCCCCCACCAGAATCATGAGGCCCATTACGTATCCGATGATTTTGCCGACGCGGTACGAGGTGGAGTCGGTCTTCTGGCCGTCCATCCCCTGTTCGTCACCCCATTCGACGCCGCAGTGGGGGCATTTGTCGCCTGCTTTCGCCGTGGCGGCGACTTCCTTCCCGCATTTCATGCAGTTCTTTGTTTGAACAAGCTCCATTTGCGGTGCGCCCTCCATCGCCGGGCCGTTCATTCCGGGGCCATTCAGTCCGGGGCCGTTTGCTCCCGGACCCATCGGCGGGCCGTTCATCCCCGGAGCATTCATCCCCGGTCCGTTGGGGAGACCCATTCCCGGTCCCATTCCGGGTCTGCCGGGTGGGCCGCCGGGTGGGCCACCGCGGGGTCCGCCGGGTGGGCCGTTTGGTGGTCCATTTGCCGGGCCATTGGGACCGATGGGGCCGCCCCCTGGTGGCATCGGGCCGCCTGGCATCGGACCGGCCGGGCCTGCGCCGGGACCTGGGAAAGGCCCCCCTCCCGGAGGAATCGTCCCTGGGGGAATGCCCCCTGGCGGTCCACCACCGGGGGGAATTCCACCCGGCGGGATCCCCGGTCCGGCGGCGGGCAGCCCGCCGTTGGGTGCCCCCGGCAGGCCTGCCCCTCCGGGGGGGCCGGCGCCCGGCGGCACAGGATCGACCGGGGGTTTTTTCGCGGGGACCTGGTCCCCCTTCCCCTGCGATTCCAACAAGTCGCGCAGGAAGTTCTGGTCGGGTTCGCTCAGGTTGTCGAACGGCACCGTGACCTGCTTCCCACCGACTCGATTCTTGAGAACCGCGTTGCCGGCATTCATGCGCACAAACTCGGCATTGATTTTCTGCCCGCGCGCGTCGGTCCAAATGCGGTATTTGGCGAACGCCGGGGTGGTTCCCGCCAGCAGCACGAGCGCGGTCACGAAAATCAAACGGAACTTCATGATCTGATCCCTGACGGGGACGAGGCGGGATCGGCCCGCAGTTGCTGACTTTTAACCCCAAAAAATTCCCGACGCTTGCGAAGACCGGTCTGCCCGATTACCACACAGGACGTCGCCGCCGACCCATTTTGTGCAAAAGCCGCCGGGCCTGTCAACCATTAACGATTTCAATCGAGAGTATTCGACATGTGTAACGAAACAAAAGGTCGTCGCTGATGCCGCCGGTTTACGACGCGATCGTGCTGGGTGTCGGCGGGTTCGGGAGCGGGGCGCTGCGGCATTTGGCGCTGCGGGGCCGACGCGTCCTGGGGATCGAGCGGTTTGGCGTCGCGCACGATCGAGGCAGTTCGCACGGTCAAACGCGGATCATTCGTCAGGCCTACTTCGAGCATCCCGACTACGTCCCGCTTTTGTTTCGTGCGTACGACCTGTGGCGCGAACTCGAACGCGAGACGGGCCGCCGACTGCTCGACCCGGTCGGGCTGTTCATCGCCGGTCGACCCGAATGTGAATCGGTGGCCGGTACGCTGTTGGCAGCGCGGCAGCACAACCTGCCGGTCGAACAACTCACCGCCGCCGATGCTCGGCAGCGCTTCCCAGGGTATCGCTTTCCCGACGAGTTCACCGTGGTCTGCGAAGCGCAGGCAGGGTACCTGGCGGTCGAGGCATGCGTCGCGGCCCAGGTCGAGTCGGCCGTCGCCCACGGGGCCCAATTGCATACCGGCGAGACCGTGCTCTCGTTCGGGCCCGATGGCGAAGGCGTTCGCGTCCGCACCGACCGGGGGGACTATCTGGCCTCGCGGTTGATCGTCACGGCCGGTCCCTGGGCGCAAGAGATGCTCGCCGCGAGCGAGGCGGCCGTGTGCGGCGCGGGGCCGACACGCCAGGCATCGGGCCGGTGGAGCGATTGGCTGCGGGTCGTTCGTAAGCCGGTGTTCTGGTTCGCCGCCGGACCGCAATACGACTGCGCACAGGGAAACAGCACCTTCTTTTTCGAAACCGCAGCGGGGCAGTTTTACGGCTTTCCGCGAATCGACGGGCAGACGATCAAAGTTGCCGAGCACACGCAGGGAGACGCGGTCGCCGATCCGCTGGCAGTCGATCGCGACCTGCACGCGGCCGACCTCGCGCCGGTCGCCGCGTTTCTTGCCGAGCATATCCCTGACGTCGCACCCCGGCCCGTGCAGCACTCGGTGTGCATGTATACCCGCACGCCCGATTGTCATTTCATCATCGATCGGCACCCGCACTGGCCGGCGGTGATTCTGGGGATGGGCTTTTCAGGGCACGGGTTCAAGTTCACAACCGTGATCGGTGAGGCACTGGCCGAACTGGCGCTCGACGGCCAAACGTCGCTGCCGATCGGGTTTCTGGGACTGGCGCGATGGGGCTAACCCACCGGCTCGTGCTGTTGTGGCTCGATCACGTTTAGCCGCGAGGCGCAGCCGAGTGCGTCGCCTATTGGGTGCGAAATAAACAAATGCGCGATTGTGAGTCGACTTAAAATTGCACTCGGCTGCGCCTCGCGGCTAAACGGCCTACCGCTTTCGCCCCATCACGTGTCAGCGGCGCCGAGGCTCTCCCATGTGCTAGAATTGCGGTATGTCAGCCGAAACTGCCCCGCCGGTCGCGCCTCATCCCTCGTTTGCCGCCTGTGCGGAACAGACGCGGCGGCTCGCGGATGCGCTGGGCGAATTGGACAAGGCCGGGAAGCTGTTGCAGTTGCCCCCCCTGGCGGGGCGCGAGTGGTTCGAGTTGCTGCAGCGCAAACTGCTGCCGCAACTGGTCGACGACCCGTTTCTGGTGGCGGCGGTCGTGGGGGGGACGAACATCGGCAAGAGCGTGATTTTCAATCACCTCGCCGGCTGTCAGGCCAGCGCCGTCAGCCCGCTGGCCTCGGGAACGAAACACCCCGTCTGTCTCGTCCCGCGCGGATTCGAGTCTCGCCACAACCTGAGCGACATTTTCACCGGGTTCGAACTGGTTCCCTGGACCCTGGCACAGTCTCCGCTCGAAAACCTCGCCACGCATCAGTTGTTCTGGAAAACGGCCGACGAGCTGCCCCCCAACCTGCTCGTGCTCGACACACCCGATATCGACAGCGATGCCGAAGTCAACTGGCTGCGGGCCGACTGCATCCGGCATTGTGCCGACGTGTTGATCGCCGTGCTCACGCAGCAGAAGTACAACGATGCGGCGGTCAAGCAGTTCTTCCGCAACGCGGCGGCCGAAGACAAAGCGGTGATCGTCGTTTTCAACCAATGCCTGCTCCCCGACGACGAACAGCACTGGCCCAAATGGCTCGACACGTTTTCACGCGGGACGGGAATCGAGCCCGAACTGGTTTACCTGGCGCCGAACGACCGCCGCGCGGCAGAGAGCAACCAGCTCCCCTTTTACCCGCGGCGGTGGCCGGCGCCAGACGATGGTGAGGTATCCGAAACGCCGCGCGACCTCAGGGCCGATCTCGCGGGACTGCATTTCGTCGACGTCAAGTTGCGGACGTTGCGGGGTTCGCTGCGGCATGTGCTCTCGCCTGAGCACGGGGCACCGGCGTATCTGGACGAAGTACGTCGCCGCAGCGCCGCGTTCGGCGATGCGGCGCACCTGCTGTCGATGCAGCATCTGGCGCGGGTCGATAATTGGCCGGTGGCGCCGCCCCGGCTGCTGGTGGACGAGATTCGCCGCTGGTGGCGCAGCCAGCGGCATGGGTTCACGAAGACGATTCACGACGTGTATGGCACAGTGGGAGAAGGAGTGTTATGGCCGTTTCGCTGGGCGCATCGCAAAATTGCCGGCGCGCCGGCCGATCCGGGTGAGACGTACCGCCACGCCGAGCGGGACGTCATGCTGACTGCGCTCGACGCACTCTATGCCGAACTGCGACGGCTCAGTCAACTTGGCAATGACCTGCTGCGGCCGCGGCTGGAGGCCCTGATGGCCGGTGCGTCGCGCACCGTGCTGCTCGAACGCCTGCGCAGCGAGCATGCGAGTGTTGATTTCGAGACCGAATTGCAGAGCGTGGTGAACTCGCAGATGGTCGCCTTTCGGGACGAAAGCCCCGGTGCATTCGGCCTGCTGCGAAAGCTCGATTCGATTGCCGCGGTCGCCCGGCCGATGACGTCGGTCGTGCTGTTCGTGGCGGCCGGCCCGGTCGGGCATGCCTTCACGCCGGCGGTGACTGATGCCGCAGCCCAGTCGGTGGCGTTTCACATCCTGGGCGATATCGCGGGGGGAACCGGGGCGGTCGTGATGGGCGAGACGGCGATTTCAGGGACGGCCGGGGGCCTGCGGCTGCTGGAGGCCCGCTTTCGGCAATTGCAGGGAGCGGTGACGGCGCGGCGGGTCAAATGGTTTGCCGAGTTTCTCAGGCGGAACATTCTCGGCAGCCTGCACGTCGAACTGCACGCGGCCGCCGACCTGCCCCGGTCGCCGGCGTTTGCCGCGGTTGACGACTGCCTGTCCCGGCTGGCCGAGCAGGTGGGGGTCGGCATTACGGAGTAATCACGGGCAAAGTGATTTGGGCGAATTGAAACCTCGCTGGAAGGACATCGCAGGCAGCGGTCAACTTCTCCCTTCCCCCGTCGCGGGGGACAGGATGGGTAGCCGTGTGAAGGGGGTATGCTTCGCGTGGGAGAGGGGAAATGTGCGGGAGCCGTAACGACCCAAGCTCAGCGACCCGGCCCGCGAGGGGACACGCTTGCAACCAGAGCGCGAGGTCCGAGTTCGCTGCAGCACAAGTTAGGCCGTCTTTGCAAGGTGTGCTTGGTGTTTCACCCATTGTTTGATGATGTTCTTGAACGCTGCCTGCCTGCTTTTGAAGTCTTCGGCACTGGTAAAGGTAATCGTTGCACGGTCCTTCCTAGTCCCTGGAGCCTCCCATGCCCACCCGCAACGCCCCCCACTCCCCCGCCCCGCGCGACGAACACTACCTCCCCGGCCCGGACCGGGCCGATCGCGATCATCCCGACTACGAGACGGGCGGAATTCGCGACGCCGACTGGTTGCGGAAAGCGGGCTGCCTGGTGGTCGGCCCTCCCGGCACGACCGGGACAGCCGGCGGCACCGCGAAGGCAGCCCCCGATCGTCCTGCCGCGCCCCCGGCCCACGCCGGTCATTCGGCACAGCCCCGCGCCGGTTGTTCCCCACAGCCCGGCGCCTTCCAATCACGACTGTCGGGCGCTGGTCAACCGCCCCCGGCCCAATCGTCCACTGCCCAACCGCCCACTGCCAGTGCCGGTGAAGCAAAGCCGCCCATCGATCCCAACTTGATCGAGGCCGCCTGGGAAGAGATTCGCCTCAACGAGGAAGAGCGGAAACGCAATCCGCTGTGGCGAGGCGATTTCCCGTCGGACGAGCGGTTCTAACACTACAGCGCACGTTTGACATTCATCCTGGATCACATCGGGGCAGTTCGGAGAGACGAATGCCGAGTTGTCGGAGCTTTTTCTTCCGGCGTTTGACGTGGCTGCGGCGTGCGGTGGCGTTGCGCGCCTGCCAGTATTGGAGT
>SIAF01000044.1 GCA_009691905.1 Planctomycetaceae bacterium
CAGAGGTTGAAGGTACCATTTTTCTTTCCGCAGGACTGAATTCCCCTTCTCCATCCGCGAGACCACGAATGCCCTACGAATCAAGCCACTTCGCTCACTCCCAACGCTAGAAACTCACAACCCTAGATCAGGAGGTCTGAGCCTGGGCGTATCGGTCTGAATCACGGGAACAGGCGGTTGACCGGGTTCGCGACGACCGGGGACCATTTTTCCGAGGTACAGGTCGCTGAATTCCGGGGCGCCATCGGTGGGATAGAACCGATTGAGCCGGCGGAACTGCTCGAGGATCGAGTCCGCGTACTTTCCTTCCGGCCGCCCATCAAACCGATTGGAATCGATCGTCGGAACGTCGGTACGGGCAGCGAGCGGCTCATCGGCGCGGCCCACGTCCTGAAACGGCGCGCCGGCCGCCAGTGCGGTCGCCTGCGTCAGGAACTCTCTGCGTGTTTGATCCGACGTCATCAACGCTACCTCCGGCTCAATTCCGCAGCCTGCTGGACGATCTCTCAAGCTCTCAAGACCATTCGGTCACTCGGGCTGACCGTTGTAGTGGTAATTCGGGATCAGGTCCTGCGGTCCGGGGCCCATGGCGGGCCGCCCGAGAGCCGAACCGCGCCCGGCGGGCAGCAGGTATCCCACAATCTTCACTTCGTGCGAACGCCATTCGTACAACCACCCGGCATACTCGGCGCGGGACTCGTAATATTCCTTTTGAATTTCGAGGACTTGGTTCCACGTTGCACGGTTTTCCTCGTACGCATCGAGCATCACGGCATAGGCACGCCGCAGTTCCGGCAGGGCGACCTGCTCCAGGTTCTCGACCATCTGCAAGGCGGTCAGGTACCTCTGGTAAACGCTGCCCATGCGAGTCTGGAGGTCGAGCCGAATTCTCTGAACCTCACAGTTCTGTCGCAGCACATTGGCTTCGGCCGTACGGACGTTTCCCTGGTTCCGGTTCCAGAGCGGAACGGAAATCCCGACGTCAGCCATGCCCACCACGCGGTTATTGGTGGTATTCAAGCCCACCCCGCCGGCGACAAAGAGATTGGGCCACGGTTCAACTCGTTGCCGTTGCAGATTGATCTGGGCGGCCTGTACGTTGAACGACGCAGCCATCACTTCGGGGCTCGCCGCGAGAACTTGCTTAAGCGCCGGTTCATATTCGATGGGAGTCGTGTCGCCCTCGAGAGTCCCTTCAACCAGCGATATTTCCATCGGTTGGCCGGCCAGCGCCGTGAGGGAGGCCCAAGCTTCGTGTCTCATATTCTCGACCGTCAGGAGTTTGACACGGCGCTTCTGCAATAGCGCATTGGCGACGTGCAGATCGGCACGGTTCGCGGTGCCGATGTTGTACCCCTCACGGATCGTGACGACATAGTCCTCGGCATTCTGGACAAGTTCCTTCTGGACATTGGCTTCGGCCTGCAGGGCGAGCAGCATCTAGAACTCGCTCCGCACGCTGTTGAGAATCTCCCATTCCTGTGTTACCGCCTTCCATTGCGCCGCCTTGGTCATTTCCAGCAATTTTTCGCGATCGAGGCGGCGCTTCCCGGCGGTAATGATCGTCTGGCTCGCCACGCCTCCCTGAAAGATCCCGGCGGTCGGCGTCCCCGCTGCACCGGCACCCGGGTCGCCGATCAGCAATCCCTTGTACATCACCATCGGATTGGGCCACAGCCCCGCCTGCATCGCCTGCCCCAACGCTCCTTCGATCTGATTCTGCGCCTGGTGCAGCGTGGGATTGTTCGCCTGGGCCATCTGCTCGAAGGTTGCCAGCGTCAGGCTGGGCCGCTCCGCGACCCGCTGGTCTTCACTCTCCAGCGCCTCGAAACCCCGTGGAACAGGAGGTACGGGCGGCGGAGAGATGTAGAATTCGCCCACGCCCGGCGCCAGACGGCGCGGCGAAGTGCCGGCGTCGTCGTCGGGTTTGAGCAAAGTCTCAGGCTGAAGCGCTCGCCGGCCTCGCGGCGATTTTTTCCTTCCTGCGGCGGGCGGCTGAGAGTGTGAAGGACCGGCCGCTCCCTCAGTTCCCACGCCGAATCCCGGGTTTGGAAAAGGGTCGGTTTCCGTCGACCGCGCTTTCTCTTCGACGGCGGACGCGCGGAGCAGTTTCTGATCGGGTGTCGCGACCGAGTGTTTGGCCCGCTGCGCTTGGCCGCGCCCGGACTGCACCCCCTGATCCGGCTTCTCTTCGGCCGGCCTGGCGGGAGACGTCGTGCTTACCTGAGCAGTCCGGGAGTCGGTCGCATTCGACGACACCGACTTCGGTACGGTCAATTCGAGTTTCAAGCGAGCGGCCGCCAGGCGGGACTTGCGGGATTCGCCCGATCCATCCCGCACGCCGGATTTAACGCCGCTCCGCGCCGCCGCGCCGCGAGTGACGGTTACAACCGGCTGGAGAATTTCGTCGTCAGCGGAAATTCGTCGTGCTCGGCAGGCCAGCGCTCCCAGGCAGCTCGCAAACACACAGACCGCGCGCAAACTCGCGTTGAAACGCATCACGACGACTCCTTCCATGAAGTCACCGGCACCCGACATTCCGACTCCGTCGGATGCATTGGGGCAAGGTGCAACCTTGAACTGGGAGCAGAATGCGACGATCCTGCTGATCCCGCATTGACCGGACTCGTCGGCATCGGCGACCAGCGTCACGAGCGGTCGAGACACTGTCTT
Organism: Planctomycetaceae bacterium; assembly: GCA_009691905.1. Lineage (GTDB taxonomy): Bacteria > Planctomycetota > Planctomycetia > Planctomycetales > Planctomycetaceae > SIAF01. The sequence continues at coordinate 2,674 of SIAF01000044.1, forward strand.
CTCTGTTTAATCGACCTTTACCCCCCTCGGACGCCAGAGTATCCGCTTCAATCGGAAGAATTCGATCCGTCGCGAGGCATGTCCCTCGCCGCGAGTTTCGATTTCGCATTCGCCAGGAGCCGCATGGACTCCTGCAAGAGGCACTCGGGGTCGGTAAACGGCCGCGTATCGCGGTCGCACCACAGCAGGCGGCCCTGCCCGTCGACAAGAAACGTTCCATGCAGCGGAGTGAGCATCGAGTCATCGTGGAGACGGTAATCGGCGAACGCCTTTTTGCCTGTGTCAGACAGGAGTGGAAACTGATAGGGGGCGAGCCCCTTGCTCGAAAAGCCGCGGCGCAGAGTTGATTCGTCGTCGGTTCCGATCGCGACCAGGCTGATTCCGGCTTGATGGAAGCGTTCCGCGTGCTTGCCGAAAACCTGCAATTGCTCGACGCAATGAACGCACCCGGTCCCGAGATAGAAGATGACGACTACCGGACGTCCCTGCAGTTCCGCCAGCGAATGGGTGCGCCCCTGCCCGTCCTTCAAGCTCCATTCGGGAGCTTTGGGGGGCATCCACCGATTCGGCCCGAGGCGATCGAACGCGATTCGATCGAGGGGAGCCGACACCGCGAACGGTCGCGTTCTCCAATCCCGGGCATACCCCAGACCGCGAGCTGCCTCGCCCAGCCGGGCAAACACGGGAAGTTCCAGATCGAGCCCGCCCGCCTTGTCGCGCAGTACGACGAACGCCTGTTCCGCCTCCTGTCTCAATCCCAACTTCCAGCGGATGTCAACCAGCCGGGCCAGAAGGACGGTGTCGTGAGGTGCTCGCCGCGTTTCATCGACGAGGTCGTTGTGGGCTTCTTCCAGCCGTCCCGCATTGACGAGTGCCGTAACGAATTCGTTCTTGCCGAGTTCCTTCAGTTCACGCAGCCTCGTCAGTCCCTCGTGGGTTCGTCCGTTCGCAAGAAGATCCCATCCTTCGAGTTCTGCAATCGCCGCATTGAACGTGCCCATCCATTCGGGCAATCGATCGCTCGATCGTAAGTTCTTATCAACGATCCGAAGCGCATCGAGCTGGCTCCGTCCCCGGACGGGTTCACCCCGGCTGTAAAACACCCGCCCTGACATCCTCAGATGCAGGACCTTGTCTCGCAGGTCGTTACGGCCTTCACTCTCGCTCCCGGTGATCAGCTCGTCCCATTTTTCGTACCTGGCCAGCGTCGCGTCCAGCAGGTCGCGACCCACGGTCGCGGCAGAGTCCACTTCGGCGGGGTTGTTGAATCGCGGATGGCGCGGAATGCTTTCGAGCATCTGCGCCAGCTCGATCGCCTCGCGGCATCGACCCGTGGTGGCACACAGTCGGATCAAAGAAGCGACCGAGGAAACGACATCTCCCTGCCTCCGGTCGGGGGGGCTTAGTTCGCGGATCGCATGACCCAGATGAACCCGGATCGCCGCTTCGTAACGGCGACTCGCTTCACTGGTATTTCCGAAATGCTCGAAGAGCTGCCCCGCCGCCGACCACGCCGCCGGCAAACCGGGAGTCGTCTCACCGCAGTTTCTCGCCGCGAGGAGTGCGGCCGGATGCCGTTCGTTGGCCCACAGCAGGACCTGCGTCAGACGGGATGAATGCGACGGCTCCGCCGTCAGGACTTGCTGCATCAGCGAGTCGGCCGCGACGACACTTCCGATCGGAATCCCGGACTCACGGTTCTTCCAAAGCTGCGCGACCAGAAACGCGCGCGCGTCGATATCGACGGGGTGCTCGATAACGATACCCTCAAGCGCCTTGACATACGCCTCGCGACGCTCTCGGTCATGGTCTGGTCCGGCCTTCAAATAGGCTGCAAGGGAGTCGATGTACATCGACTCGCGCGAGCTGACCAGTCTTCGGTCGTTCTTGAGGTACGTGGCCAACTCGATGAACTTCAGAGCCCTCGGTTCATCATCGAGGTTCGCCATCGCCAGGCCCCAATAGGCAATTGCGCACATCGAATCGAGCCGTGCAGCGGCACGAAACGACCGCTCTGCCTCGCTAGGCCAGAAACCGTGAAGCTGCGCGACCCCCTGCTCGATGAACTCCGCCGCACGTCCATGTCGCGTTGAGCTTCGAAACGAGACACGCCCGATGCCGTCGGCGAGCGGGGGGGAGATGCTGGCGTCTCGTTCTACGGAGTAGAGGCGCCGAAAACCCTCCAAACTTCTTTCGAGTCTCCGGGTCGTCCCCGTGACCGAACAACGCGACCCCCCAAGCCGACGCGACCGCGAATGCGGCCAGCAGCCCCAAGCTCGGCAATCGTTTTCCCATCGGGAGCCACCTCATGACCATACGGGGTCAGCGTCCCGCGGGTTGGGTATCGATCAAGATCAGCTTTGATTCGCTTGAACACATATTGATTATGATCGGCAAACACAACTTCCTGCTCTAAGTCCGGCTTAGACGAATTGCCAAGAGAACCCTATCCCCTCGGCACGATCGACAAACTCAACGCAAATTCCGGAATCCAACCTCGGCACGTCGTCCTGAATCCCGAGGCAACCAGGATTCCCTGCTGTTCCACTGGGCGAATGAACCAGGCTCCGACCGTTCTGGGTTTGTATCGCGCTGCGACGCCGGGCGTCGATACGGGTGACAATATCACCGTGCTGCCGGGGGACGAGGCGGAGCCACAACCCGACCTCGACCTTCGTGTTCAACCGGAATTCGGGGGACAGTCGCGAACAACGGGCGACGGTTACGTCGATAGCCCTCTTGAGTTGATCATCGAAATCGCTCACAGCACGCGAGCCATCGACTTGCATGGGAAGTACGACGACGATCGTCGTCATGGAGTCTTGGAATACCTCGTCGCCTGCCTGGATGAACGGTTCTTCCGCTGGTACGATTTGCTCGCCGATCGGGAACTTCAGGCCGATGCGGACGGCGTCATTTGGATCCGCACGTTTCCCGGCCTCTGGATCGACGGTGGGGCGCTGATGGCTGGTGAGCACGCCCGGCTGCTCGCGACCGCGCAAGCCGGTCTGGTGACCCCCGAGCACGCGGAGTTTGTTCGGCGTTTGGAACTCAATCGGCAGACGCCGCGCCCGTAGCGTGTGACGAGTCAGGAGATGGCAATGCTTGTGCTCTCGCGAAGCCCCGGACAGTCGGTTGTCATCGACGATCAGATCGTCGTGACGCTCGAACGATGTGACGACGGAAGTGCCGATCTGAGGCTTGCAAACATCCGCGGAGTGCCGTTGGGAGGGGAAAGGCTGTTCGTTAACCACGCTGTCCGGTTACCACGAGATGTCGAGGTCGTCCTGGTTCAATCAGCCTCTGATAAGGTTCGACTCGGATTTGAGTGCCAGGGAGAGCTGAGGAGACAGACTCGGATCGAAAAAAAAGAGAATTGGGACCAGTTGCACGGTCTGACATGACGCTGAGCGTCCGGGGGCGGTTTCTCAACCGGCCCGTTCGACCTGTTCGAAGAGTTTTGCGACAGGCAACTGAAACCCGGGCAGGAGGCTTCCCCCGTCGAGCATGTCGGATTCATTCAGCGTGACGACGTTCTCCGGCGACGTGAAGACTCGCACCGTGCGCGATCGGGGATCGACGTACCACACGAGCTGCACGCTGGAATCGAAATACTCCGCCAGTTTTTGCTGCATTTCTTTGTGGGTGTTGCTGGGGCTGAGGACTTCGACGGCCAGGTTCGGCCCGGTTGTCAGCATGGGAATGTCGGGAACTTTTTTTCCCGGCAGTCGGTCCCAACCGATGAAGCTGACGTCGGGAATTCGCACCAGGCCGGGAGCGAGCCGGGCCATGCCGTCGGATCCCAGGACAATTCCTAGATCGTGCTGACGTGCAAACTGCCCGATAAAACCAGCAATCCATACCGCGACGAACGAGTCCTGAACCCCCATCGTCTTCTCCACGAGAATTCCGTCGACGAGTTCGAACAGCCGCTTCTCCCGGTCGTGAATGTCGATCACATCCTGCTCGGTTGCAGTTCCCGGCTCGGGCTCGCGTCGAATGCGGCGCAGCGCAATCGGGCCAAAGCGATCCAGTAAATCGGCAACCGTCAATTCGGTCTCAGGGGCGGCAGTGAGAGTCACCATAACTGAAGGCCTTTGGGGCAAACGGATCCCTGTCGATTGATCTTCTGATTATCGCCGCAAACGCGGTCGCAAACAAGACGCAATCGCTACAGCCCCTACAGCCGAGCCCTGGCGTTGCCGAAACGCAACACGGCGTGTTTGGGTGTTCGGGCGCGGCACATCCGACGTGGTACGGTTCAGATTATGTTTGACCGTCAACGTCTCAAAACCGATGTGCTGGCGCTGGCGCTGATGGCGGCGACGGTGTTCGTTGCGCTGTGCCTGGCGAGTTACGACCCGGCCGACCCGCCGGGGTCGGTCGTGCATCCGCCGCGCAGCGAGACGCTCAACACCTGCGGTCCGGTCGGGGCGCTGGTCGCTCATGGACTGCACGCGTCGGTCGGCATGGCGAGCTGGTTCGTGTTGTTTAGCCTGGGGTTTCTGGACTTTCGTCTCTTCGCGCGAAAAGTTTATCGCGACCCGTACCTCCGCGCGGGCGGGTGGTTGCTGCTGGTGACCAGCATTGCAATGGGGTTGCGGCTGGCCGTTCCCGGCTGGGGATCGGGTTCGCCGATCGGCAGCGGCGGCTATCTGGGGGCCTGGGGCGTGACGCTGCTCGAACAGCATCTCTCGACTGCCGGTACGACCGTCATCATTTTCACCGGCTTCGTCGTGGGGATGCTGCTGACGTCCGACTTCCTGCTGTTTCGCCTGCTGGCCTATGCCGTCGCCGGGCCGTACCTGCTGTTCCACCGATTGAGCTTCGGCAAATCAGCCCCCACTGCGTCGGTCGTGCCTGCCGAGCCGCTGCGCGTTCGCCAAACGGTGCCTGTCGCCACTGAGTCAATGGACGACGCTGAAGATGAATTGAGTGAGGAAGAGGCCGACGAGGAACCTCTTTCGGTGGAGGCGACGATTCCACTGTACGAAGGGCCGACGCCGGATTTCGGCGTTCGCGGACCGATTCGTGTGAATCCCCCCATCACGGCCGCCTCGCGCCGCGAAGAACTCGTCGCGCTGCGCGAAGCCCAGGCGCGTCGCCATCCGCCGGTGTTCAAGCTGCCGACGACCGACCTGCTCGAGCACGCACAGCCGTTTCCGTTCGAGCTGCTGGCTGAAAAGGCCCGCATCTCAGCCGGGACGCTCGAAAAGACATTCCGCGAGTTCGGTTTGAACGTGCGGGTCGTCGAGATCGACACCGGGCCGGTGATCACACAGTACGAGCTCGAACTGGAAGCCGGCCTTCGGCTTTCGAAGGTCACCGTGCTGGCTGACGATCTGGCGATCGCGCTGCGCGTCCCCAGCGTGCGCGTCGTCGCGCCGATTCCAGGAAAGAACACGGTCGGCGTCGAAGTCCCCAATGACACGCAGGTCATGGTGCGTCTGCGGGAATTGATCGAGGCCTGCCCCGAAGCGATGGACAAAAAACGGATCCCGGTCTACCTCGGCAAGGATGTCAGCGGTCGCCCGCTGGTCGTCGATCTGGCCAAGATGCCGCACTTGTTGATTGCCGGCCGCACCGGCACGGGAAAAAGCGTGTGTCTCAACACGCTGATTCTGTCGATCTTGATGAGTCGCACGCCCGACCAGGTGAAGATGCTGTTGATCGACCCCAAGATGGTCGAGCTCAGCCCGTACAAACGGGTGCCGCACCTGATGCACCCGGTCATCACTGATATGAGAAAGGCCGAGGCTGTGCTGGCCTGGGCGGTCGACAAAATGGAAGAGCGGTACGACCTTTTGGCCCGCTGCGGCGTGCGGCACCTCGACAGCTACAACGAACTGGGACGCGCGCAGATTCTGAAGCGGCTGGGCCTGGACGACGAGGGAGACGAGGCGGCCCAGATTCCTGAAAAGATGCCATACATCGTGATCGTCGCCGACGAAATGGCCGACATGATGATGACTTCGGGCAAGGACGTCGAAGGCCACATCATTCGCCTCGCACAGAAATCGCGGGCGGTGGGCATTCACCTGGTGCTGGCCACGCAGAAGCCGACCGTCGATGTAATTACCGGATTGATCAAGTCCAACCTGCCGGCGCGGATTTCGTTTCAGGTCGCCAGTCGCGTCGACAGCCGCGTCGTGCTCGATGAGATGGGGGCCGAGCGGCTTCTGGGGAACGGCGACATGCTGTACCTGATGCCCGGCACCAGTAAAATCACCCGCGCCCAGGGGACCTATGTCAGCGACAACGAAGTCAATCAGATCATCGAGTTCTTCGGCGATTGCGACCCGCAGTACAGCCGCGAGCTGACGCAGCTCAGTACCAAATCGGGGGGCAAAAGCGGGATCGACGCGATCCGTGCCCGTGACGAACTGTACGAGCAGGCGATTGATGTCGTCGTTCGCGAAGGACGCGGCAGCACGTCTCTGCTGCAACGGGCACTCGGAATCGGCTACGGTCGTGCCGCCAGGCTGATCGATTACATGGCCGAAGATGGCATCGTCGGCGACTATAACGGCAGCCAGGCGCGTGAGGTGCTGTACACCCCTGAGCAATGGGCCGAGATCGTGGCCGGCAGCGAACTGGAAGAATCTCCGGCGTGACGTATTGCGCCGCCGGCCCAAAGTTGACGCGCAGAAATAGTTGAGCAGGCGAGCGGGGGGCGTGAGCCCCCTGAAGAGTCACTTTGCGTGCGACGCGGCATCGTTTCCTTTGCGGGTTCACTTAGTCAATCACCGGGCGGCTCGACCGTCACCACAACGCGCGCGTACCGAGTCAGACTCGGTTCGCCATCGTCAGACACGGTCAACAGCACGTGAATCGTCTGCGTTGAATCGACCTCGGGCACGATCATTTGCAGAGTCGGCTTGCCGGCCGAATCGACGCGCAATTCCCGGGGAAACGTCCCCGGCTCCTGATAGTTCCACCAGTGAAACGTCAGCTTGTCGCCATCGGGGTCGGTCGTCGCCGTCGCGTCGAGGGTCAGCGCTTCGCCCGATTTGACGGTGCGTCGGCGGTCTCCCGCCACGCGCACGACCGGTGGGTGATTCGCCTGGGCGAACGGTTTCACGCACCAGTCGAGTCGCGCGCGAAAATCGTTCTGCAGGTCGGCGGCAAAACGCCGCAGCGTATTGTCGCGGTGGATTGTGCCGTTCCACGTGTCGGGCTGGTTGGCCCAGTAATACTGGCGATCGGAAAACTCAGGCTGAAGCCCGTACCGGCCCGCCCAGCTTCCCCAGGTCGGCTGTTCGGGACTATTCATTCCGGTCGGGACGAGGTACAGAAACGTCATCGAATCCCCCTCTTTCTGGGGGTGCGTCGTGTTGAGCGGGTACAGCTCTCCGAGAGGTCCATGACCGGTCAGCACGTCGCGTTTGACATCGAACCCGCCAGCGGTCGCAGTGATCTCCGAGAAACGGTGATACCAGCGCTTGCGATCGAGTTCGGGGCGAAACGTTTCGACCCACAGAGGGAAGGGGGGCGCAATCGTCGTCGTGTGATCGTCAAACTTGTCGGCCGAGCTGAGCCGCAGCTTCTGCTTGAACGTCGCGTATCCGGTCGCGCCGCGTTCCGCAAGCACCTTGTCGAGCGCGCGTTTCAGGCTGCTGCCGCTTGAGCCGCGGTCGGTGCCCCAGTTGAGGAACCACACCGGTCGCGGGTCGGCGCCGTCGATTGCCTTGATGATCAATGACACCCCGTCGTCCTTTCCGTCGTAGCCGACGACCGTCCGATCGAGCAATTGCGCCGCGGTTGGATAGCGGGCGTCATGCCGGACAAGACTTCCGTAACACTCGCCGTAGGCGTTGATCTGTCGGCGGATGATTCCCAGTCCCGTCCGTTCGGTGTTGCGATTCTCGCCGTCGCGGGCGACGGGCCGCGTGGCGATGATCCCCTCGACGTCCCACTCATTGACGTACAGCAGAAACCGCACCAACGACTGCTCGTCATCGGGGTCGCCGCCGGCGTCGGTTTCGACGATCACCCGCAGACGTGGCGCGGTCTCCGATCCGGTGGGATTCGTTGTCGGAAGGTTTTGTCGCCGTTCGGCCGATGTGCCAACAGGGTCGACCGCTGCTGCCAATGTGACCGCGACGAGGAATAGCCCCGTTTGTCGGGAGAGTCGGTTTTGCATGGTGCTCAAGGCGTTCGAGGTGTTCATTGGTCTGATTGAATCAAAATGCCAAGGCAACGATTCTCACAACGGTTTCGTGGCCCACCAGACATCTGCGGGGTCGGTCGAGCCGGCGAGTGTCGTGGGCAGTTCACCTCCCGGGAGTTCGGCAGCCGGAATCCCTGCCACTGTCAGAAAATTCGCCAGCAGTCGATGTCCGCCGTCGGTCAGAATCGACTCGGGATGGAACTGCACGCCGTAGAGCGGCCAGTGGGAATGTTCCAAAGCCATCGGCAGGCCGTCGATGGTACGGGCGAAAACATGCAGGTCGGCCGGCAGCGACGCCTCGTCGACGATCAGCGAATGATACCGCGTGGCCTGGAGAGGGTGGGGCAAACCCGAGAACAACCGCTTGCCGTGATGCGTGATCAGCGACGTACGCCCGTGTACCGGCTCGGGTGCACGAATCACAAGGCCCCCCAGGGCCTGCGCAATGGCCTGGTGTCCCAGGCACACCCCCAGCAGCGGCACACGCGGGCCGAGCTCGCGAATCAGTTCGAGGCTGATTCCGGCCTCGCTGGGAGTACACGGGCCGGGCGAAACCACGATTGCCGCCGGCTGCATTGCCGCCACCTCGGCTACGCTCACCGCGTCATTGCGGACAACGAGCGCCTCACACCCCAGTTCCTCGAAGTACCGAGCAAGGTTGTAAACGAAGCTGTCGTAGTTGTCGATCAGCAGAATCATTTGTGCCGAGACATCCTTTTTACCAAGTGGACCCGCAATGGAAGCTATGCGGCGCCGCATGCAAAGTGACCCTTCAGGGGGCTGACGCCCCCCGCTCGCCTGCTCAACTATTTCTGCGTGTCAACATAGCGCAGCGCCCGCAGCATCCCGTCGGCCTTGTGCAGTGTTTCTTCGTATTCGGCGGCCGGGTCCGATTGGGCGACGATCCCACCGCCGACGGGGCATTGGACCCATCCATTCCGGATCGTGAACGTGCGGATCAGAATGTTGCTGTCGGCCCGGCCGTCGAAGCCGACGTAAAACAGGCTGCCGCAGTAAGGGCCACGCGCCGTGGGCTCAAGTTCGGCGATGATCTCCATCGCCCGCACCTTCGGCGCGCCGGTGATCGAACCGCCCGGAAAGGCGGCCGCAAACAGATCCCACGCTGATTTTCCCGGTTGCAGTCGGCCGCGGATTTCGGAAACGAGGTGCTGCACGGTCTCGTACGATTCCACACGGCACAACTGCGGGACGCGAATCGTCCCCGGCCGGCAGACACGCGACAAGTCGTTGCGCAACAGGTCGACGATCATTACGTTCTCGGCCTGATCTTTGGCGCTTTCTCGCAGCTCGTCGCGAGTGAACAGGTCGGCTTCAGGAAGCGGGCGGCGGCGGCGGGTCCCTTTGATCGGCCGCGTTTCGACTTCACCGTTTGCGACGGCGACAAACCGCTCCGGTGACGCACTGGCAATCACCCAATCGTCGTGCGCGAAATACCCGGCAAAGGGGGCCGGGTTGCACTCGCGCAGCCGCAGGTACAGTTCCAGCGGGCTTTCGCCCAGCGGGTAAAGCAGCCGCTGCGAGAGGTTGACCTGAAACAGATCGCCGGCATGGATGTATTCGATGGCCCGCTCGACGGCGCGCAGGTAATCGTCGCGCGAGAAGTTGCTGGTCAGCCCCGACAGGCCGGGGGCGGGCCACTGCGGAGCCGTCAATACAATGGGAGACGAGCGACGATGCGAACGCGGCGGCTTTTCTGCCGCGAGTGCGTCGCGAACTGTTTGCATTCGGCAGGCCGCTCGCGCGCGTCGCGCCGCCGGATCGGTTTCCGGAAATCCCTGGGAGATGACCCACGCCTTGTCGACGAGGTGATCCCAGGCGATCACCCAGTCGTACAGCCCGACGGCCATCACCGGCAGGCGGAACTCGTCACAGCGCGGCGGTGGAATGCGCTCCCATGCGCGGCCCAGGTCGTACGAGAGCAACCCCGCCGCTCCCCCTTGAAAGGGGGGAAGTTCCGGATCGGGATCGGTCGGAAACCGGGCGAGCATCTCGCGCAGAGAATGCAATGGATCAGTGCATTTGAAATCTGAAATCTCAGATTTCAATTTTGAGCTTTCAATTTTGAGATTCGAAATCTCAGATTGGAAATCGGAAAGGTCTTTGAGCGTCTCAACGTGAAACGGGTCGGCCGCAAGGAACGAATACCGTCCTACCCCTTCGCGCTGGAGCGCGCTGTCCAGAAGAATCACACCGGGCCAGTCGGCGAACGTGTGCAGCGTCGCAGCCACGCCGGGCGCGGGCGAGAGTTCTTCGATCAGCGGGTAATCACCGACGGACATGTCCGCCTCAAAACACAAAGTAGGACGGGTCGCCGACCCGTGCGTGCTTCTGATCGACCTTCACAGCGCGATCCTTCCGTCCACTCGCTCTTCGTGGTTATGGTCTCCCGGTTCGGCGACCCGTCCGTGCCCGTCCTTCACCGAAGTCTCAAGAGATCCGCCCCACATACTCGGCCAAAGCGTCCTGCCACTCCGGGAGCGGTTCGCCGATCACAAAGGCCAGCTTCGACGAATCGACGACGCTATATGCTGGACGGCGGGCTTTCGTCGGATACTCGGCTGTGGTGATCGGGCGAACCTCGACATTCAATTTCGCCAGCCGAAAAACCTCGACCGCCAGCTTGCACCAGGTCGTCGCGCCGGAATTCGTGGCGTGGTACAGTCCGTATTGATCGGTTTCGATCAGCCGCGCGATGGCCCGGGCCAGGTCGACTGCCGACGTCGGCGTACACGACTGGTCGTCGACGACCGACACGGCGCCCCGCTCGTTCCCCAGCCGCAGCATGGTCTTGACGAAGTTTCCTTTGCCCGGCGATCGGGCCTCGCCATACAGGCCGCAGGTGCGGACAACATAGTGCCGCGAGCACAGGCTGCGGACGAACGCCTCGCCCGCCAGCTTGCTGACGGCATACGCCCCCAGCGGCCCCGGCAGGTCGGTTTCGAGGTACGGGGTCTGCCGCGCGGCGTCGAGGCCAAACACGTAATCGCTGCTGACGTGTAGCAGCGGCGCGGCGCGGCGGGAGCACCACGCCGCCAGGTTTCGCGGACCAAGCGCGTTCACGGCGTATGCCCGGTCCGGCTCGTCTTCGGCCTTGTCGACGAAGTTGTAGGCGCTGGCGTTGATGACCAGATCGGCACCGCACTCATCGAGGGCCGCCGCGACCCGCGCGGCATCGGCAACGTCGACATCGGCACTTGTGAACGGCACGACGTCTGCCGAGAGGGAATCGGAAAGCGCTGTTCCCAACTGCCCGTGAGCTCCCAACAAAGCAATTCGCATGTGTCGATCAAACCTGTGACTGGGCACCAGCGAGCCAGGCGTGTGTCGCAAAGGGCGATGCCCCCGACTGATTGCACTCAACGATTCTAGGGGTGCGGTGCGAAAACAGAAAGCCGCCCCGTGTCGCCGCCGGGCTGCTTTTCCAGATCGTCGTGCCGATGGAAACCCTCGTCAGGTTGAGGTAAAATCAACCACCATGTCCCTTCCGAACCTCCTGACCATCGAGCAATTCGTCGCGCAGCGCGAAGAGGCTCCCGACGCTCACCGGTGGACCGAACTGCTGGCGGGGCGACTGGTCATTCGTCAGCCGCCGACGCTCGAGCATGGCACAGCGATGCTCAACTTCACGAAGGCCCTCGGTGAATTCCTGCATCGCGAGCCGCAATCGGGCAGCGCTCGCTTCGATCTGGGGCTGATCGTCAGCCGCAATCCCGACACATTGCAGTTTCCCGCGGTCTGTTTTTTCGTCGACCCGCCCCAATTGGACGAGGGCGGCACCCTGGTGACTGACGCGCGGCCCGATTTGATTGTCGAAATCGCCTCAACCAACGACCGCCGCCGCAACCTGCGGCAGCGGGTCACGGGCTGGCTCGACTGGGGCGTCAAACTGGCATGGGTGCTCGACCCTGAAGAGAAACAGGCGCACGCATTTGCGACAGGTCGAATCGGACAGAAGCTTGCCGAGCACCAGCACCTGTTCGGCAGCCCGGTGCTGTCAGGGTTCAAAGTCAATGTCGGCGACCTGTTCAAAGAACCAAGCTGGGCGAAGTAATAAGCGAAAAAATCGGCGAGCGGGGGGCGTCAGCCCCCTGTTTCTCGTGCGCGCAACACCTGTTTCGAGCGCTCAGCGCGATACAAAGTGATCGAGTCGGTACGAAAGTCGAGACGAAAACGGTAAAAGAAACCCCGGCGCGCCGGGGACGCCCCCCGCTCGCCGGATGGGTCGCCGCGCGAGTGAATCACCCCTGCCAAAGGAGCCTGTCGTGATGCGAATTGCTGCCGTGTCGTTGGTGGCCGTACTGTTGACCCTCACGGGCGTTGCGAGCGTTGGAGCCGACGATTCCAAAGACAACGTCGCTCCGCCGGAATTCACGCCCCTGTTCAACGGCAAAGACCTTACGGGCTGGAAGGGGCTGGTGGCCGATCCGCCGAAGCGGGCGAAGATGTCGCCCGAGCAACTGGCCGACGAGCAGAAAAAGGCCGACGAGAAAATGAAGGCCCATTGGAGCGCCGTCGAGGGCGTGATCGTGTTCGACGGCAAAGGGGATTCGCTATGTACCCTCAAGGACTACAAGAATTTCGACCTGTTGGTCGATTGGAAGATCGAAGAGAAGGGGGACAGCGGCATCTACGTCCGCGGCAATCCGCAGATTCAAATCTGGGATTCTAAAATCAACGCCGTCGGTTCCGGGGGCCTGTTCAACAACCAGAAGCCTGAGAACCTGGCCTACCCGTTGAAGGTTGCCGACCGCCCGGTCGGACAGTGGAACTCGTTTTACATTCGCATGGTCGGCGAACGGGTCACGGTCTGGCTCAATGGCGAACTTGTGGTGTCGGCGGTCGTGCTCGAAAACTACTGGGAGCGCGACAAGCCGATCTACCCGACCGGCCAGATCGAACTTCAGAACCACGGCGATAAGCTGTATTTCAAGAACATTTATGTTCGCGAATTGCCGTAGCCGGTCCCGTCAAACTTAGGCGCGAAGAGGCAAGCTCGAAGGTTACCGGTTCGTGCCGGCGAAGAGTTTGACGAGTTGCGGGATGAACACGCCGAAGGCGCGGGCCCGGTGGCTGATCTGGTGTTTCACCCGGGCCGAGAGTTCGCCGAACGTGCAGTGATACTCGCGAATCAGAAAGTACGGGTCGTAGCCGAACCCGTTCTCGCCGCGTGCTTCGGTGATGATCAACCCGCGGCAGCGACCTTCAGCCGTCAGGCGGATGGCACCTGTCGGGTCGGCCAGGGCAATCGTGCAGATGTAGGCGGCGGTTCGCTGTTCAATGGTCAGGCCGGCCAGTTCGGTTTGCAGTTTGCGATTGTTCGAGTCGTCGGTCGCCCCCTCGCCGCTGTAGCGGGCCGAGTAAACCCCTGGCGCCCCCCGCAGCGCATCGACCATCAGGCCGCTGTCTTCGCCGATCACCCAGCGGGCCAGTTGCCGGGCCGGTTCGGCGGCCTTTTTCGCGGCGTTGTCGAGAAACGTGGCCCCATCTTCGACGACTTCCGCCACGTCGGGAAAGTCGGCGATCGACTGGGCCGTCAGGCCGTGCGGCTCGAGAAGCTCGGCGATCTCGCGACTCTTTTTGCGGTTGCGACTGCCCAGAATCAACGGCGGAAAGTGCGGCATGCGACGGAGTTTCGTCGCCTGCCCGAGAGGTGTCAAGCGGCCGGGCGAACGACAGTCGATACGGCGTCCACCGACGAAGTGCCGACCTCAGTCGTCAGACTTCTCCCGCCAGGAGTTGCCGACCCGCTCGATCAATTTTGGGTCCGGGTCCATCGTCCACGCTTCTCCGGGGCGGATGTACTCGCTGCCGAATTTCGTGGGGATCTTCGAATCCTGTTTGCCGTGGACTTTGATCGCTTCAGCGACGAGTACGTCCTGGCCGGTTTTTTCGTTGCGTTTGTATTTCACCTGGTACATTTCCTTGAGACGCGCAATCTGCGGATCGTTTTTGGAATTGAACGATCCGACGGTCACGATCGACCGGAAACGCTCGTGGTATACGTAAGCTTCGTACCCCTGATTTCGCATCACGGCACACAACTGCTGACTTTCCAGAGCCGCATTCTCGAGGCTGATGTTCTTGTTGATTTTCTGGCTTAGGTCAAAGTCCTTGAACGCGGCCGGCTTGATCTGCGAGTTTCCATAGAACGAGGCGACCCGCAGCGAGTACTTGCCGGCGTTGCCGACCAGCGAATTCGCGACCCCCGTGTTGATCTTCACCAGCAGGGGATCCCGGACTATCTTGGACTGCTCTTCGGGTGACATCAGGGGATTACGGGCCAGAAAGGCCTTGGCCAGGGACATTGAGACCCCCATCGGTTTCTTATCGCGACCGATGATCGTGACCTTGGGCTCGAACTGCTTGACCAGCTTGAGTGTTTGCTGCGCGGCCTTGTCTTCGAGGCTCGGATAGTTCCCGGCGACGATGCCGATCATGCCATGCTGCGCCTTGTAGGTCCGCTTGAGACCCCGCCCGAAGCGGTCGACCCCGGTGGAATTCCCGAGCTGATCGTCGACTCGATAGACGTACGCCGGAATTCCTTTGTGGCGCAGTTGATACACAAGCTGATTGGCGACGTCGGACGCGGTCTTGTCCGACTCGGGCGTGTGATCTTTGTCGGCAGTCGTCAGCGCGACGCTGGTGACCATGATCATCCACGGGCCACACTTGGGCGACAGCTTGTAGACGCGACCCTTCTCGCAGTCGATTTTTGCCTGAGCCGGTCCGGCCGACAGCAGCGGCGCCAGGAGTCCCAGCATGATGACGCGACGAAGCCTGCGCCGACACGTTTGCGAAGTAAGTTTCCGCACGACAGACTCCATTCTGAGGGTGTCGGAAGAACTGCGGCTGTGTCTGGGTCACCGGCCGATTGCCGATGTGCCGCGGGACAAAGCCGAAAATGTCAGAGTTGTAGCTTAGACGGGGGGGAGAAGAGGCGGAAATGTAGCAAGACTCGCGGACAAGGTCCAGAGGGGTTTCGTCGGGGACAATGCGCGGCGACGAACGATCTATCGAAAGCGCGAAAAGCACAAGGGCGCGCCTTCGCGCCATACCGGGGATCGCTTCGGAACAAAGGGGAAACGAGGCGCAAAACGCGACGAACACGTCAGTGCTGGGGGTCGACGAACGTCACCAGCGGGCTGACGCGGCGCGCCTTTTCGAGAATCGCCTTTTTCTCGGTTTCGTTAGGTGCGGCGGCAAACTTCGCCCGCAGTTTTTTCAGTTTCACCTTGCGACTGCGACGACGCCGAAGTTCCCGAGTGCGTTCAACCGATCCCATGTGCTTTCAGCGCCTTGTGTTATGATCGTCAAAATAACCTGCTGCAAATGGCAGGACCGTCGGCCGCATTCTCCTGGAAATTGGCAGATTCAAGACTGTAACAGTCCGATCGGCGAGCGTCAATCTGCCCGAAATCCCGGTCGTCGGGTCATTTCATCCAGGCGAAATACCCCTCGGCCTTGGTGGGAATTCGATACAGGCTCACGTCGACCGTGATGTAGAGATTGTTTTTGTCCGCGCCGATGCCAAACGTCACGTTGCTGGGGATGCCCTCGGGCTTTTCGGTCTGGTTGGGTGCCCCGGTGGGGATGAAGGCGATTTCCTTCCCGGCGGGGTCGATCACGAGCACGCCGGGGCGCTTCAGGCCGCGGGCAGTGAGATAAATGTGCCCCTGCTTGTCGACGGTCATCCCGTCGCAACCGGCCTGATCGCCGAAGTCGACGATCGTTTTGCGATCGCCTTTGACCAGGCCGTCAGGGCCGAGCGGGAAAGCGTAAATTTTCATGGCCTTGAGTTCGGATTTTACTCCCTCGACGATTCGGTCGGTCCCGTTGTTGTGATCGGCCAGGTACAACGTTTTTCCATCGGGGCTAAGGGCGATGCCATTGGGTTTTTCGACGTCGCATGTGACTTGAACGACCGTTCCGTCGGTATCGATCCGGTAGACGCACTTATGATCGAGTTCCTGTGTCTCCGTGCCCAGATACCGCGGGTCGCTGAAATAAATTCGTCCCCTGGCGTCGATTGTCAGATCGTTGGGGGCGTTGAAGCGCTTGCCCATGTACTTATCGGCGACGACCGTGCGCGTTTTCGTCTTGAGATCCCAGCGGGAGACGGCGCGGCCCCCTTCGTCTGAGCCTTCGCAGGCGAACACATTGCCTTTGCCGTCGAACTTCAGGCCGTTCGATTTATAGCTGTTGTCGGCAAAGACCGTGGTCACTTTCGTTCTGGGGTCGAACCGCATGATCTTCCCCTTGTCGGCGGCCAGCGGAATGTCTGAAAAATAAATACTGCCGTCGGCGGCCACGGTCGGGCCTTCAGTCAGTCCCCCCTTGATCGGCAGCAAGCGGGTGAACAGTTTTTCGAGTTTTGCATCGGGGGGGACGATCTTGTCCCCGGTCGGATTGGGGAGATCGGCCGCGCCGGCAACATGTGGCAGTCCCAGCAGACAGAAGGTCACGAATTTCGTCCAACGCATTGCGGTTCTCCTTAAGTCGATTCAAGATGAGTGCTAAGTTGACACGCAGAAATAGTTGAGCAGGCGAGCGGGGGGCGTGAGCCCCCTGAAGGGTCATTTTGCATGCGGCTCCCAAGAAAATAGCACTCGGGGATGCCGCAAAAGTAGGTCCCTTCTGCCGGAAGGAACCATCGCCAGTCATTGGACACCGCCGAGACGTGCGAAGTCCAGCCCGGCAGGCAGGACTTACTTTTCATTCGGCGGGGCGAACACCCTTCATGTGGCCTCCGCATGGTTCCTTGTGCGAAGCCACCGAGGAAGATTCGTCATCCGGACGTCGACAAAAACAGAAATAGAATCATCAGCAGGAGCGCGGCCGCGACTGACTTTCCCGTAATGCCATGCAAATTCGGATTGGGGCCGGATTTCCGGTGGGAGAAATAGATTGCGGCGATCCCGGCCGTCAAGGACGTACCGGCCGTGATCGGTACGACAATCATCCAGAAAAACAAAGCCCCATCGGGATGGATGGTGATGAATATCTCTTCCAGCAACAGCACGGCGAACAGGACGCAGACGATCCAGCAACAGGTCACGAGTTTCATGGGTGCGTCGTTTGCAACACGCGAAACGGAAAATCCCCGCGCCAGTCCCCAATAATGTACCTCAGCCTACCGGTGCGGAGATGATTTCTCAATCGCAGCGGTGTACACTGCCGGAGATTGCTGCCAGGCTTGACCGGTTCCCCTTGGCCTTGAGGTACTCCATGATGATCGGAAGGAATTTTGTGACGTCACGATGCTCTGCATGGGTTGGTGTCTTGTTGTTGATTCTGGCCGGGCTGGCGCTGCCAGCGGTGACGCAGGCGCAAGAGCTCGAACCGGGTTTCAAAAGCCTGTTCAACGGGAAAGACCTTGACGGCTGGGATGGAAACCCGAAGTTCTGGTCGGTGAAGGACGGCGCCGTCACCGGCATGACGACTCCCGACAACCCGACAAAAGGGAATACGTTTCTGATCTGGAAGGAAGGTCCGGTCGACGACTTCGAGTTGCGGCTATCGTACAAAATCGTCGGCGGCAACTCGGGAATCCAGTACCGCAGTCAGGACAAAGGGAATTGGAGCGTGGGGGGATACCAGGCCGACATTGATTCGACCGACGTGTATTCCGGAATTCTGTATGAAGAGCAGGGGCGCGGCATACTCGCGGAACGGGGCCAGAAGACCCAGGTCGGCGCCGACGACAAGATACAACTCGTCGCATCGCTGGGAGACAAGAAAGAGATTCAGTCCAACATCAAGAAAGACGATTGGAACGAGTACGTTTTGATCGCCCAGGGGCCGCAACTCACGCACATCATCAACGGCCGCGTCACCGCGCAGGTCAATGACGGCGAGTCGGCGAAACGGGCCACATCGGGCATACTCGCGCTGCAGTTGCACGCCGGCCCGCCGATGACGGTGCAATTCAAAAACATCCGCATCCGCCGAACGCGCCTGGTGGCCGGGATGAAAAAGGTGGTGATGGTTGCCGGGGGCCGCAGTCACGGACCGGGAGATCACGAATTCAGCGCCGGTGTCCGCCTGCTCAAAACGTGCCTCGACAAAGAGCCCGGGATTGTCACAGCGCAGTACTTTCAGGGTTGGCCGAAGGATCCCAGCGCGTTCGACAATGCCAACGCGATCATGTTTTACATGGACGGGGGGGACGGACACCCGGTCATTCAGGGAGATCACCTGATCCAGATCAATAAGCTGGCCAAACAGGGGGTGGGAATCGCCTGCCTGCACTACGCGGTTGAGGTGCCCAAAGAACGGGGCGGCCCCGAACTGCTGGACTGGATCGGCGGATATTTCGAGGCGAACTGGTCGGTCAACCCGCACTGGACGGCCAATTTCGAGACGCTGCCCGAGCACCCGATCACCCGCGGCGTTCAGCCGTTCGCGATCAACGACGAATGGTATTATCACATGCGTTTTCGCGAACACATGGATCATGTCACGCCGATACTGACGGCGATTCCTCCCGCCAGCACACTTGAGCGGCCCGATGGCCCGCACAGCGGCAACCCGCATGTCCGTGCGAAAATCGGCCAGCCGCAGCACGTCGCCTGGGCGGCCGAACGCGACGACGGTGGCCGGGGCTTCGGTTTCACGGGGGGCCACTTCCACCGGAACTGGGGGGACGCCAATTTTCGGAAACTGGTGTTGAATGCGATGCTCTGGACAGCCCAGGCCGATGTCCCCGCTGAGGGAGTCGACTCGGTAGTCACCCCCGAGGATCTTAAAGAAAACCTCGATCCCAAGTAAATCGGCCAGACAAAAAGCCGTCCGAAGACGATCTGTCTGTAGGTAAAGTCCCGTTTCTCGCTCGCGAAATAACAGCATCGAAAGGCCCTTCGGCTCTTCGCGAGGTTGTTCCCGACATTGAGGCGCGGTGTCATTCGAATTTCGTCATTCGACAATTTCTACCTATATCAGTGTTCGACAAGGGGGAGAGCGATCATGACGCAGCGACAGGCCTTTGTTTCGTGGAGCGCATTTCTGGTTCTTGTCGGAGCGGCGCTGGTTGGTCCGTCTCTGTTCGGGCAGGCGAAGCCGGGGCCGTCGCCCGAAAAGCTGTTGCCGGCCGGGACGCTGCTGTATGTCGGCTGGGACGGGACTGACGCTCACCGCGACGCCTGGCAGAAAACCGCCGCATATGACGCGATCTTTCAGAGTGGATTAAGCGAAGTCGTCACGAAGCTGGCTGCCTGGGCCGAGCGTCAGGCGGGCGAAGCGTCTGTACGGATGGTGATCGACTCGCTGGCCCATTTGGGGCACAAAGGGGTCTACCTGGCAGTCGCTGTTCCGGCCGCCGATCAGGGGCCGCCGCTGCCGCAGTTGACCGTTGTCGTCCCCGAGGCGGGGGGCGCCACGAAAGAACTTAGCCTTTTGCTGGACCAATTGGGAATCCGTGACTTTAACACCCGGACGGTTGAATCGCGGCAGGTGACGCGTGGCCGAATTCCCACGTTGCCGGCGGCCGAGGTCGGCTGGTGGGCTGAAGGGGGGCATCTGGTCATTGCCGCGGGAATCGGCGCAGTTGACGCTGCGCTGCAGGTGGCCGCCGGCAGAGCGCCGCATCTGGGCGAAAACCCCGTGTACAAAAAATACCAGGCCAAGGCCGATTTCGATGTCGCGCTGGTGTCGTGGATCGATCTGGCGACGATTCGCCAGTTGACCGGCGGCATTCCGCTCTCGGGATCGAACCCGAATGAGCCGGGGCGCGTCGCCGACGTGCTCAAGGCGCTGGGGCTCGAAAACGTCGGCCCGGCTGCGAGTCGCGTGGGCTTCAAGGATGAGGCGCTCTGGAGTGAAACCACGATCACGGCCCCGGCCCCGCGCAGCGGTATCCTGGCGTTCGCCGAGCAGAAGCCCTTGTCGCTGACGGAACTGCCGGCCTTGCCGGCGGGAGCCGACGGCTTTTATTCCGGTCGACTCGACTGGTCGCAGGCCGCGGCGGGCATGCAGCGGATGTCGGAGATCTTTCTGAAGCTGTTCGGCCCTCAGGGATCTCCCACGGGCGATCAACTTCTGGCGCAGGTGAAACAGCACCTGGGGGTCGATTTGCAGAAGGACCTGTTCGATCCGCTGGGGGACGTGATGGTGCTCTACGGCGACACGCGGCAGGGGTTATTCGGCATGGGAATGGGGCTGGCGCTGTCGGTCGATGATCCCAAAACGCTACGTTCGACCGTCGACAAATTGTTGACGCGGTTGATGCAATCGGCCGGCGGCGACGTGAAAGTCCAATCGGTCAAGCGCGGCACGCGGACGATCACGTTCCTCGAATTTCCCAAGGTTCCCGTAATCAGCCCGGCGCTGGCCATTGATGACAAGTGGCTGGTGATCGGCCTGTACCCGCAAACTGCCGAGTCGTTTCTGTTGCGGCAGGACGGCACGTTGCCGCGTTGGAAAACGCCGGAAAGCGTGACGAAGGCTCTGGCGCTCCTGCCTGAAAAGTACACGTCGTTTACGTTTTCTGATCCTCGAGAGGGGCTGCAAACGGCCATCGGCCTGGCACCGACGTTGATTTCTTACGCCCAGATGGGCCTGGCCGAGCAACGCCGGCGTCAGTTCGGGCCGGATGCAAAGATTGACCTGCCCGTGTCCATGGCCGACTTTCCACCGGCGGAAGTGGTCACGCGCAAGTTGTTTCCCAACGTCAGCGTCTGCTCGGTAACCGGGAATGAGATTCGCTGGACGAGCCGCACGTCGTTTCCGGCCGTCCCCCTCCTGGGAGGGGCAGGCATCGGTTCGGGCGGGACGGCGGCGCCGGTCCTGGTGGCGCTGCTGTTGCCGGCCGTACAACAGGCGCGCGAGGCGGCGCGGCGATCGCAATCGAAGAATAATCTCAAGCAGATTGGGCTGGCGATGCACAATTTCCACGATGTTTACAATGGCTTTCCGGCGGGCACCCACCAGAACGACAAGTTGAAGGCTGAAAAACGGCTGAGCTGGTTGGCCGACATTCTGCCCTTCATCGATCAAGCACCGCTGTACGCCCAGATCGACTTCAAGAAGGCCTGGGTCGACGAACCCAACGAGCGCGTCGCGCAGTCACAGGTTCCCGTGTACCTGAACCCCAGTGTTCCCATCTTGACCGATGGCAAGTACGCAGTGTCTCACTATGTCGGCATCGCCGGCGTGGGAAAAGACGCGCCGCTGCTGCCGGTGACCGACAAGCGGGCCGGCATCTTAGGTTACAACCGCATCACGCGGATCCAGAACATCACCGACGGCACGTCGAATACGATGGCCGTTGCGGAAGCGGGCAAAGAATTCGGTCCGTGGAGTGCCGGCGGACCGTCGACAGGGCCAGCGCCCACTAAGTCGTTATTCCTGTGAGGGTTTGCACGAGGAATTTATCATTCCATCCGCAGCAGCGGCGTTTCATGGCCAGGCTGTCTTTGCCCGGGTGCTGCTTGAGCAGCGATAAAGTGAATCGGTTCAGCCAGG
>SIAF01000045.1 GCA_009691905.1 Planctomycetaceae bacterium
TGCCTCCTTCGCGCAAGACAACCTCGACCTGGAGCGTTGGTTCCGTCTTCCCAAGGGGCATGAGCGACGAATCCACGGTCATTGCCATGCCGGCGTGAGATTGGTCCAGGAAGGTCCCACGTTGGCCTTGGCACTCGACGCCCACATGAACCATCCCGAACCGTTCACGCAGGCCGAACTGTTTCCCTATCGTTCGGCCCAGCCGCCGCAATCTCAGCAGGCCGCGATCGGCAGACGTAAAACGATGCGTCGCGCCCGCTCCAGGAAACAGCGACCACGACTTCTCGTTGAACTCGAAACACGCTACGTTAATTCCAACACGTCCTGATCGTTTGGCGGGTCGTTGATTCTTTAAGCCCACGGAGAGTCAAGGCCCAACGATCCTTCAACTCCACGCCGGTTTTTCTGAGGACTCGCTGATGCGCGACGGCCGCGCTCTACTCGCCGCACGATCGTGTTGTTGCCCGACAAGCGGGCGGCGCGGGTGAGGTATTCGGAAGGGACATGAGCACGACAACCCGCCTAATCAGACGCTCGGCGTACGACCGCCGCGCTCTTCGATCGCCTCCGGCAAGACCGACGCCGGCAGACCGACGAGCTCGGCGATCTGGCGGATCTGACGCTCGAATTGCCGGGCCAGTGGAGCCGAGCCGAGGCGATCCGTGCGCGCCTCGTCCTTGAGCCGGTACAGCCGCACCGCGATCTTGCCAATCATGCCCCGAGACACCTCGTGGGCCGGCACACGAGCCATGAACTCGTAGATCGGGCGGTCGGTGAAGTAGTGCCCATGCTGCTCGGGCGGTCCGGCGGGGTTGACGAAAGAGCGCTGGACGCCGACGTCCGGCAGCGCTTCCGCATGGAGTAGCCGGTCGCCGACTACGACCTCGTAGGCGTTCGTGCCGGAGAACACTTGTGTCTGAGCGAGCGGACCGTCGACAAGGTGGCTGTCTATGACTGACAACCGGTCGTTATGCACGCGGATGCGCATCCGGATGTACTGCTCGCGGCCAGCGGCTGGCTTGGCCCTCCCACGCGTGGACCGAGCGATCTGGTCCCCCAGCACGACGTCGCCCGATCCCGATCCGGGACGACGCACGGCGCCCGGCTTCAAAGCCGCTTTGGTGGAGCCGGTGCGCCGGGCCTTGTGGCTCGGCATCTTGGCGGTTTTCTTCGGTCCGTCGTAAGACGGCACCTCGACGTCGCCGGCACTCGAACTGGCGCGCTTACCGGCAGGCGGAGCTGCTGCCTTGGTCGGACGGCTGTCGTCCAGTCGGGGAGCTGCCCCGCGCTTGCTCTTTTTTATCATCGTGTTCCTTTCACCAGTTCCGGCCGTAACGGTACGTGTGAATCCAGCGGTAGTAGATCCGGTCGAGGCTGAAGCCGCGACGACCGTTGATCACCCCGAACCAGTCGGTATTGTGGACGTAGAGGTGCGGCTGACCGCTCTTCCCGCCGAACCGTGCGACCTCGAACGCATCGGCCGAACCCAGGTTCCATTCGCCCACCCAGTCTCCCGCGAAACTGGCCGAAAGGCCAGTGCCGGACGAGATCATCCGGCCAAGGTACTCCTCGGACCAGTCCTGGTAGTTCCATGCCCAGAGATCGCAGCGGCCATTGCCGTCGATGTCGGCCGCGATGAATTGGTCGTGCCGGGCGAGGCCACCCCAACCGGGTACATCGCCGTCGTACCGCCGCACATAGGCCAGCCCTGAGCCCGACGAGCGAAACATGCCGAGGTAGCTCATCGACCAGTCATCGCCGTTGAAGATATAGACGTCACAGCGGCCGTCGCCGTCGAAATCGCCCAGGAACAGCTTGTCGTGGCGCGCCAATCCGCCCCAGCCGGGGATGTCGCCGTCGTAGCGGGTCGTCATGTTCAGGCCGGACGCCTGCGAGCGGAACAAGCCGACGTACGCCATCGACCAGTCGTCACCGTTGAAGATGACCAAGTCGTCTTTGGAGTCGCCATTGAGGTCGCCGACGAAGAACTGGTCGTGCCGCGCAAGTCCGCCCCAGCCAGGGATGTCGCCGTCATAACGGTTGGTCAGGTAGAAACCTGTCCCGGTGGAGCGCAGCAGTCCAACATACGTCATCGACCAGTCATCACCGTTCACGACGATCAGATCGTCCTTGCCGTCTCCGTTGAGGTCGGCCTTGAGGAACCTGTCATTCTTCGCGAATCCTCCCCAGCCAGGGATGTCGCCGTCGTAGCGCGCGACGAGTTTGAGCCCCCCGGCACCGTCGGAGACGAGCAGACCGAGGTAGGGCATCACCCAGTCGACGCCATTGAAGACGACCACTTCATCGATGCCGTCACCGTTGAAGTCGCCAACCACGATCTGGTCGTTCGGCTTAAACTGCCAGGAGCCCGGCACCCGTTCGACACCGCTGAACGTGTGCGTAAAACCTGTGCCGTCGTTACGGAAGAGTTGGATCGACGTCCCGTGATGAAGAAGTGCGTCGCTGCGCCCGCTGCCAAAGAAGTAGCCGGCATGTGCGCCACGGAAGTGGTGATCGGTCTCATGGTCGCGGTTGGTTTTGATTGACGTGTAGCAGACCGGGCAATACTCCGGTGTGTTGCCGTTCATCCGGCAGTTCTCGACGGGCCGGTAAATGCCGGTGTTCATCGTGCCGCCGCCTTCGAACAGACCGCCGTCGAAGTTGCTGCTCCACGTCGCTGGCCGGGTGCCCTGGTTGTAGTTGGCGCCGCTGCCCACGCCGGTAGGGAGAGGTGTCGTCGGATCGATGAACTGGTGCCACTTCGTCGTCGCGCGGTCGGTGAGCGTCGTGAGATTGATCCAGCTCTGCTCGCCGTCGGTGTAATTTCCAGTCACCGAGTACTCATCGGCGAACCCGCCGATGCCGTGGCCGAACTCGTGCGCGATGACCGTCCAGTCGACGCCCACCGACACGTGCGCCCGCCCGCCGCCCCCGCAGCCGCCAATCCCGGGGTTGTTCAGAACAACGAGAATCTCGTTGGCGTCCGGTACCCACTTGTTGATCGCGGCCTGGAGCAGGGCCTCGGTGTTCGTGCCGTACTCGAGCCAGCAGTGGGACCACGAGCCATTGAAAATCATGCCGAGCGCCGTGTTGCGCATCGTCTCCGCTGCGATCGTGTCGTCAGACGGATCGATGGTGCCCTTCTCGTCGTACGTCCGAGTACTCACGCCGGAGTCCACCGACTCGAGGTTGATCCGGTAGATGTTGTACGCTGACGCGTCCTCGGAGTAATAGTCGTGTCCGAAAACGCCCTTGATCAGCGTCGTATCGACCCATTGGTTGTACGTCGCCTGGTCGGCCGCGGTAAACCCATCGCCCAGGACGACGATGTTCCGCTTCGTACCAGGCGGACCGGCGTTGCGCAATACGATCATGCTGTCGGCCATGTGCCAATTCCTCCTCAGCCTCCGCCCTTTGCAAACGGGCGAACCTCGCGCCGAAGCACCTCGCGTTGCGCCAGCAATTCGCGGTGCTCCGTCGATTTAAGAGGAAGTCTCGCCCCGGGTCGATGCACAGTCAAGGGAGCAGACTTTGAATTCGCGCAGGTGGAAGGGTCCGGATGGCCGCCTGGAGGCGCGTCTTGTTTCGTGCCGGGCGACGCGCCGCCTTCGTTCGTCCAACTTCCGCACCTCATCGATCGGCTCCCGTCTTCTTGAACAACCACTTCGCAGGGCACGAAATCATCACACCCGAGAGGCTCGAAGACTCGCAGCCGCTCAAGGCCGCGCCGCAGGAGGCGCTCGTCGTGGCGCTGGCACGCGCCTAGGCCCAATACCGTTCGTCTTTTCATAAGTCACAGCCTCCCGGTAACTTGTGTTTGGTCAAAAACCAAGCACCAAGGAGGCTGTGACGATGGTAGAGCAAGGATGCTCGACGTTGCCGACCAATGAAGATGGTCGCATTTTGGATCGGTTGGCGGGGCTGGAGAAAGTTATCTCTCCGGAGCAGATTCGACAAGTGCTGCGCGACACCGGGCGCGTCAACGGTCGAGCTTGTCCACTGACGCATGAAGTCATGTTTTGGATCGTGCTCGCCATGGGACTCCTGACGCACATTCCGATTCGCCAAGTGTTCCGACACGCGCGACGGATGCGAATCGGCGAGGCTGCTCCCGCGCGTTCGAGTCTGTGCGTCGCACGTCAACGGTTGGGGGCCGAACCCGTCAGGAGGCTGCTCTGCTCGACGAGACGGAAGCTCCCGCGATGGAACTGATCTTGGTCTACCATGAACGCTGGGAAGAAGAGTCGGTGTTTGATGAACAAAAGACGCACCAGGATCCGCGTCGCGCCGAGAAGCCCGCTCAACTGCGGAGCGAGACGCCCGAAGGAGTCAAGCAGGAATTGTACGCGTTATCGCTGGGACACTTCGTCGTGCGTTCGCTGATGTTCGAGGCCGCGCGAAAGGAGCGACTGGACGTCGACCGGCTGTCGTTCACGGGATGCTTTCGCATCCTGCAATGCCGTCTCCCCGAATCCCGGCGCGCCGGGACGCCGGCATCGCTGACGCAATGGTACGGAGGCGTGCTGGCGGAGATGCTTCAAGAAAATATCGGCCACCGACGCAACCGCATCAACCCGCGAGTGATCAAGCGGAAGATGTCCAAGTGGGCCAAGAAACGCTCCCACCACCGACGCCCCTCTCCATTGCGCAAACGCTTTGAGGATTGCGTAGTTATGAAAACACGAACGGTATTGTGTTTAAGCAGCCTGCTCGTAAACAGGACTTGGTCCAACTGACCCATGAAACGGATGTGGGATACGAACTGACGACGGCGCTGCTGGTGAGCGCCGCCGACGGCAGTCCCTTGGCGCCGATGGAAATGCACCTCAAAACGGGCAAGGGCGTGCTCAGTCCCGGCGCGCCGGGATTCGCCGGCACCGCCCGACACGCCGCATTTGGAGCAGGTTCTGCCGACGATGCGGGTGAGCCGGTCTGTGGGGACTGCTGTCGATGCTGGCTTTGCTCGAACATTACGACCTCAACGACCTCAAACGCCTTGCCGACAAAATACCGTACCGCGACACGGCATAAAAACTGTAGAGACCAATGCTTAGGAAGGGGGGCAGGGGGGGTCGCGTGGCGCGGTCATCACGCTGTTCATTGCCGTAAGAGCGTGTGAGAAAAGCATGCAGGCACCTCGCACTCATCCGATTCCGGAAGTTTTCTCGCGGCCGTTCGGAACCAGTCCCCGATTTTCAACAGCCTGCTACGCCATCAACCCCGGAACAACATTCCCGTGGATGTCGGTCAGCCGGTAGTCGCGACCCTGGAAGCGGAATGTGAGCCGCGGGTGGTCGATTCCCAGGCAGCGCAGCGCGGTGGCGTTCAGGTCGTGAATATGCACCGGGTCTTTGACGATGTTGTAGCAGTAGTCGTCGGTTTCACCGAAGGTGATGCCCGGTTTGATCCCCCCGCCGGTCATCCACATCGTGAAGCAGCGGCCGTGGTGGTCGCGGCCGTAGTTGTCGGCCGTCAGGGCCCCCTGGCTGTACACCGTCCGCCCGAATTCGCCACCCCAGATCACCAGCGTTTCATCCAGCAGGCCGCGCTGCGCCAGATCGTCGACCAGCGCAGCACTGGGTTGATCGACGTCCTGACATTGGCCGCGAATCTGCTGGGGCAGGCTGCTGTGCTGGTCCCAGCCGCGGTGCATGAGTTGAATGAACCGCACGCCGCGCTCGGCCATGCGCCGTGCGAGCAGGCAGTTGCGGGCGAATCCGCCGTCGATGCCGTCGTCTTTGATGCCGTAGCGGTCGATCGTGGCCTTCGACTCTTGCGACAGGTCGGTCAAATCGGGAACCGACGTCTGCATGCGAAAGGCCATCTCGTACTGCGCGATACGGGTATTGATCTCGGGATCGCCGAACGATTCGGCAGCAAGCTGGTTGAGTTCACCCAGGCCGTCGAGCAGCTTTCGCCGACCGTCGGCATCGACGCCGGGAGGATTCGAGAGATACAGCACCGGATCGTCACCGGAGCGGAACCGCACTCCCTGGTGCAGGCTGGGGATAAAGCCGCTGCCCCACAGCCGCGAGAAAATCGGCTGATCGGTCTTGTTGCCGCTGCCCTGCGAGATCATCACGATGAAGGCGGGCAGGTTGGAGTTTTCGCTCCCCAGGCCGTAACTGAGCCAGGCCCCGAAACTGGGGCGGCCCGGCTGCTGCGAGCCGGTTTGAAGGTAGGTCGTGGCCGGGTCGTGGTTGATCGCCTCGGTGTTGAGCGATTTCACAATGGCGATGCGATCGACGATGTTCGCTGTATGCGGCAACAGGTCGCTGACCCATGCCCCGCTCTGGCCGTGCTGCGCGAACTTGAACAGGCTCGACGCGCAGGGAAACGACTTCTGCTCCGAGGTCATGCCGGTCACGCGCTGCCCCATCCGAATTTCGGCAGGCAATTCGGTGCCGTGCAGCTCTTTGAGTTTGGCCTTGTAATCGAACAAGTCGATGTGCGAGGGTCCCCCCGACATGAACAGGTAAATCACCCGTTTGGCTTTGGGGGCAAAGTGCAGCGGCGACAACCGACCCGGCGCGGCTGCAACGTTTTCGGCAGGGACCGCGAACAACTGCGGATTGAGCAGCGACGCCAGGGCCGCCGTGCCGATGCCGGCGGCAGTGCGACCGAAGAGTTGGCGACGTGTAAACACCAACTCGAATTCCCTGGAATGAGGCATTTGTGCAATCTCCCGTATCTAACTACAGACGCTCTTTCCGATACTCTGGGCCTCGGCAAAGATGCATGACAGCAACGATAAGAATTCCGGAATTCTCAATCGTGTATACAAGTCCATAAGGAAATCGGCTCAGCTTGCAACACCTGAAACCATCCTTAACGAGTGCATGTGACTCAGGATGCTGCCGGATGCTTTCGATACCTTTCTCAAATTCGTCGGCGAATCGAATTGCGACCCGCCGGCTGCGCTCGTCATACCATGCAATGGCTTCTGAGAATTCTGCGTCTGCTGACGACGACATCCGCAGAGTCATCGCAATGACTCCCGTACGCGCGCTATGACGTCTTCAACCGGCATGGCGCGGTCCTTCCCGCACTGATAATCTGCGAGCCGACGATGGAGTTCCACCCGCCAGGCTTCTGACAGCACAATGGGCTTCTCGGAATCCAGGCTCTCCAGCAGTCGCTCTGCCAGTTCGACCCGCTGCGATTCTGGCAATGCCAGCGCAGCATCAAACACAGGATTCGTCACAGTGCTCATCGCAAATTTCTCCTTCTGATTGCTTACCCGCGCGTCACAACTTCATCCAGATTCAAAATGGCCCCGGCGATCGTCGCCCAAGCCGCCAGTTCGGCGCTGTCCAGTGTTTCGTCGTGCGGCGATTCGCCGACTTTTAGCAACTTTTGGGCGTCAGCCCGGTTGGCGCGATATTTGGCCAATTGCACAGCCAGCATCGCTTGCAGAACGGCCAGCTCTCGTTCCGCCGGCCGGCGGGCGGTCGCCGAGCGGAACGCGAACGACAACCGCTCGTTTGTGGTTTTTCCCCCCTCGGTCAGAATCCGCTCGGCGAATTTGCGGGCGGCTTCGACGTAGGTCGGGTCGTTGAGCAGCACCAGCGCCTGGAGCGGCGTGTTCGTGCGCGCCCGGCGGACGGTACACGTCTCGCGGTCGGGGGCGTCGAACGTCGCCAGCGTCGGGGGAGGGCAGGTCCGTTTCCAGAAGGTGTACATCGTGCGGCGGTAGAGGTCGGGCCCGTGGCTTTGCTCGTACGACTGGGCCGACCAGTTCTTGCCGTCGGCACGCGACATCAGTTCTTCCCATAGGCCGGGGGGCTGATAGGGAGAGACGCTTTTGCCTCCGATCCGCGAGTCGAGCAGCCCGCTGACGGCCAGGGCCTGATCGCGAATGAACTCGGCTTGCAGCC
Source organism: Planctomycetaceae bacterium (assembly GCA_009691905.1). GTDB lineage: Bacteria > Planctomycetota > Planctomycetia > Planctomycetales > Planctomycetaceae > SIAF01. The sequence continues at coordinate 7,878 of SIAF01000045.1, forward strand.
GGAATCGCGGTCCCCGCGCCAGTAACCGATTCTCGGGGTCCCTGGCATACAACTCTCGCGGCACCACCGCTGACTGCCGATACGCGGCCGAGGTGACAATCAGACGCACCAGCGCCTTGACGTTCCAGCCCGTCACGCCCCCCCGTGCCGACTGCGTTCCCCCCCTTTGCAAGGGGGGGTTAGGGGGGGTCGCGTTGGGCGTGTCGGTGGAATCAGGCTCGCTCACAGCGTCAGCCGACCCCCCCTGCCCCCCCTTCGTAAGGGGGGGAGAAATCGTCTTGCTAAGGAGGGGAGTGCTTGTCGGCTCTCTGAATTCGACGGCCAGCCAGTCGAGCAGTTCGGGATGGCTAGGCGAATCTCCCTGCGAGCCGAAGTCTTCGGTTGTTTTCACGAGCGCGGTGCCGAAGAACATCTGCCAGTAGCGATTGACCGTCACCCGCGCCGTCAGCGGGTGATCGGGCGCGACCAGCCATTGCGCCAGGCCCAGGCGATTGTGCGGTGCGTCGGCGGCCAGCGCACCCAGAGCCGCCGGAACCGTGGCGGTGACCTTGTCTCCCTTTTTGTCGTATTGCCCGCGAATCAACAGATAGGTGTCTCGCGGCAGCGGCATTTCCTGCATCACCATCGTTGTCGAGACGCCCTTCTCGATTTCAGTCAGCGAGGCGCGCAGGTTCTCGAGTTGCTCATGCTGCGTACGGCCCGGAGGATCAACCTTTGTGCGGTAAAAAGTCCGCAGTTCGTTCCGCTGCGATTCGCTGCGATCGGCGGCGGCCACGGCCAGAATCTGCACGATCTTCTCGGGCGGCCCCTGTGTGGCGTGCGGGTCTTTCTCGGAAGTGACCGACAGCCGGAACCGGCCCAACTGGTGTTGGGCCGACTGCGACTGGAAGTCGATTGTGACTCGCAGCAACAGGTCGGTTTCGCTCTTGAGTGTTTCCTGAAATTCAAACACGGCAAAGTGCGGCTTGCCCACCTCGGGGTAAATCGCCCAGCCCGAATGGGGGTCGGCATCGATCGCCTGCGTGACCGGGTAGTCGCTCTGACTGTAATCGGCCGAGGCAGACCAGAGTTTGATTTCGCGACCGGTCGCATTCGGGTCGCTTGCCGCAGCGGCCGTCACCCGGATGTTGGTCAATACGATGTTGCCGTTCGACGATCGACCGGGACCGCGCGCGGCGAGGCTGTCGTCGGGAAGCGCTTCGAGCTTGAGCCCGGTAACTCGCCGCAGGTCGATCGGGGCCGTGACCTCGTATGTCTCGACAGCGGGGTTTTCGCCCGAGACGACGAGCGACCGATCGTCGAGCTTTTTGAAAGTCGCGCCCCCCTTCGACCGGAAGTCGCGCGGGTCAAGAACTTTCCAGGCGTCACGCACCGCCACCGCCGTTTGCTCCCACGCGGCCTGAGCCGCGTCGAGGGCCGGCGAAGGGCCGTTCAACTGCTGTTCGAGCGCGCCGATCGAGGCCGCCAGCTTGTCAAGTTGCCGCTGCTGGAGAGACGTCGGCGCCTTGACCAGCGGCGCAGCATTGCCCTTCGAGCCGTCGAGACCGTTCTCGGGAACGTTATGAAAGAAGGCGTACAGTCCGTAGAAATCGCGCTGCGTCAACGGGTCGAACTTGTGATCGTGGCACTGCGCACAGCCGACAGTCAGCCCCAGCCATACCGTGCCGGTGGTATTCACGCGATCGATAATGTACGCGGTGTGATACTCTTCGGGGATCGCGCCCCCTTCGAAGTTGATCATGTGGTTGCGGTTGAAGCCGCTGGCGATTTGTTGCTCGCGCGTCGCGTCGGGCAGCAGGTCGCCGGCCAGTTGTTCGACCGTGAATTGATCGAACGGCTGATTGCGGTTGAAGGCGTCGATCACCCATTCGCGCCAGCGGGTCATGTCGCGCCCCGAGTCGATGTGGTAGCCGTGGGTGTCGGCAAACCGCGCCGCATCGAGCCAGTCGACCGCCATTCGCTCGCCGTAATGCGGCGACGAAAGCAGCCGATCGACGACCTGTTCGTAAGCGTCGTCGCGCGCGTCGGCCAGAAACGCATCGACTTGGGCCGAGGTCGGCGGCAACCCGGTCAGGTCGAGCGTGACCCGACGGATCAGCGTCTCGCGATCGGCGGGGCGAGCGGGCTTCAGCCCCTCGGCCTCCAGTCGCGCCAACAGAAAACTGTCGATCGCGTTGCGGGGCCACGCGGTCTGTTTCACCTGCGGAACCGGGGGGCGGCGGGGAGTGACGAACGACCAATGCACCTGGTAGGGTGCCCCTTCGGCAATCCAGCGCCGCAGCAGTTCTTTCTCGGCGTCGGTGAGTTTCTTGTTGGTCTCAGGGGGCGGCATGACCTCGCCGGGGTCGGTCGAGTTAATCCGCTCGATCAGCCGGCTGGCGTCGGGCTTGCCGGGGACGATGGCCCGTTTTCCCGACTCAGCCGGTTTCAACGCCTCGTCGCGCACGTCGAGTCGCAATCCCGATTCACGCTCGGCCGTGTCCGGTCCGTGACAGCGAAGACAGTTGTTCGACAGAATCGGCCGGATCTGGCGGTTGTAGTCGAGCGGCGCGTCGGCGGATTGCACGCTCGCCGGTCCGCCGGCGGCGAGAATCAACGTCAGCACAAGCGCCATCTTGAATCGGAACAGCGGCATTTGAAAAACCTCAGCCTGTCGGCCATCGCAAGGAGGGTCGGACGTCAACCCAAATTGTATCATCGCCGCTCAGGACGCACACGTTTGGCGCAATTGGGTAGTGGTACATTTTGCGTGCGGATCGCACTTTCGGGGTGGGACGTGGAATTGACGGAAGTCAGGGAGCGTCTGGATCGGGCGGCTTGAACGGAATCACGTCGTGCGGGCCTTTGTCCGCATACCACCAACTGACCACCTGCATGCCGACCATGAATGCAATACCGGCGAAAGTGAAAACGCTTCCTAGAATATACGTTTGCAATGTCCGGGGATTTGGCCATCCGCTGTCTCTGGTCAAAATTGCGAAATCGATGGAAATACAAACCATTCCCGCAAACAACATCAAAAATGCCTGGAGTTGGCCGTGGCGTTCACCGGCCCCCTGAAACCATTTCCCCTGAACGACCGTGCCGCACGATGGGCATTCCCACCATGTAGACCTTACGGTTGTGCCGCATTTCGGGCAGCCTATCATGCTGTTGGAATCCATCCCCCGATCATAGCCCTCCGGCCTCTTGGCGCAAACAAAAACCCCGCCAGATTTCTCTGACGGGGTTTCGTCGAGTCCAGCCTATTCCACCGTCTGCATCACCCGCTCAAACAATTCCTAAATCGACCACGGATGCCCGGCAACTCCCGCGGCCAACGGTGGCGGTTCAGCGGCGGTCTTGCTCACCATCCGCGTGAAGTCGATTTGGTCGCGATTGTCATCGTGTCGTCGGGGCATGCTCGTCGGCCAGGCGGCCGGGCGGCGGCGGGACGGCCGTCAGCGGGTCAGCGCCGGCCGGCTCGGCAGTCGGGGCGGGTGTTGCCTCGGCATCCGGGAAGAAATCCCAGGGAGAAACACCCTCATCCGAGTAGCCGGCCGACGAGGCGATCGACGGCGGTTCATCGGCGAGCGAGACGTCGTGTTCGAGCACCGCGATTTCGTCGGGAAGTTCGCTGCGCGGGTCGAGGACGACCTTTTCTCCTTCGGTCAGGCCGTCGACGATCTCGATCGAATTGGCATTGGACGTGCGGACTTTGATTTCGCGGCGGTGGGGCCGGTGATGCTCGTCGAGCACCCAGGCGAAATGGCGACCGCAGCGGTCGAAGCAGGCTTGAATCGGCGCCTGCAGCACCGACTCCAGCGGATCGACGTGAATCATTACTTCGGCGGTCATGCCGGGCTTGAGCATTAGGACGCGATCGGGCCCGTCGACGACGCGAATCACGGTCGCATATTCTTTGAGGTCGACCTTCGGCCAGGTCGACGTGACGGGCGTCAGAGCGATCTTTTCGACGATGCCGTGAAATGTCTCGCCGCTGTGGGCATCGACCTTGATCGTGACCGGCTGCCCTTCCTTGACCATCAGGATTTTCGATTCGTGAATGCGGGCATTGACCTGCATGCGGGTGACATCGGGCAGGTGCACGATGGCCTGCCCTTCCCAGACCTTGACCCCCTGGTAGATCAGCGGCTGGAACGATCCGCCGTTGCTGCCGGAGTTGGCGTGAATCACGACCCCCGCGTGCGGCGCGCGGATCGTGCAGGCCGCGATCTGCTTGAGAGCCAGTTCGTAATGCATCTTGAAATGACCGGCCCAGCGGCGCCAATAGGTCAGTTCCGACTGACGCTGACTGAGGGCATACGCGGCCCTGAGTTGGGTGCGATCGAATTCGTCGCGCCACCGGGTGAGCGTCGCCTCGCGCTGCGCGAGTTCTCGCTTGTGGGTGTAATGATCGAGGATCTCGATTTTCTTCAGCGCAATCGCACGCGCCAGCAGCGCTTTCGCTACGACGAAATCGTCGGCCGACAGATCTTTGGTTGTGGAGTAGCCCTTCCGCAGCATTTTTTCATCGAAATCGACGCGGCGGCGGGCGTTGTTCAGGCTCTCTTCAGCGACGCGAACCTCGTTTTGAATTCGGCTGCGCTTCAAAGGGTAGTCGGAGTCGAGATACTTCCGCAGTTCGAGCTCGGCCATCAGCAATCGGTGCCTGGCCCGGTCGAGCATGCTCTCGTTCTGGATGCGCTGCATCACAAGGCGCGCTTCGCCCGTTTTGCGATACGCCTCATGCACGAAATAGTAGATCTGCATGCGCTGCGCATTGGTGGCCAGTCGCGACGTGTCGAGCTGCGCGACAATCTCTCCCTCGTCGACCCACGTCCCTTCGTCGACGAGTTTCAAAATCGTCAGTCCGCCCGCGAATTCGACCCGATGCCGCAGCGTCGTGTTGTTCGCGCTTTCCATCTGGCCCCGCTCGGTCAGGCGAATGGGCAGGGGGCCGCGGCGGACCTCGGCACTGGCCGGCCCCAGGTCGGTAAAGCCCAGCGACTCGAGCGTCCCGCTCCAGGCGGCAACCCCCCCGAATGTCGCCAGCGTCATGGTGAACAAAAGTCCCCATGCCACAGAGCCCCGGCGGACCCCCGACGGGCTGTTGACGACCGGCGAACCGCCGGGAAAGAGGGCCGGTGCCGGGATCCTCGGGGCGATTCGGCCGGTGCGTTTATGTGAAAGCTTCAACGAAGTTGCCATTTTGGATTGTGGATTCCAAGGTGGGGTAGCGTCGCGGGCCGCTCCCAAGGGGTGGGAACTCGACCAATCCAATCCAGGCAGGGCGCGAGGATCATTTCGGATTGGCGAGCGGGGAGCGGCAAACCCGCAAAATCAGCTTATCCATCAAACGTTTATCATATGTACTATCGACGCTATGGTCAACCGGAGTCCAACCCGAGCTCGCCCGCCGCCGGAACCGGAGAATCTGGCAACTCTGTTACGGACGACTGCCACGCCGATCGAACGACATAAATCAATCTGAAGTAGATACTTACAGATCAGTTGTATTGATTGAATGAGCCACGGACAAACACGGATGAAAGACGGATACAAAGCACCTCGCCTGCCATGTCCGTGTTTCATCCGTGCTTGTCCGTGGCTGGACTTGAATTCATCGCGGGTCGTCCGGGAATGACCAACCGTGGCGTAAGTCGCATCGTCGCTATGCGGTCCGTTTCACAAGTTGCCGTGGTTGGCCCCCATCCGAACTTCTGGAACAGACCACAAATGGGGGAAATACGGCAGCCGCTGCGCGGTTCCCGTCGGCGGTTGGCTGCTACTCGGCGGCGTAGATTATCTCGCACAGCTTGCCGAGGGTTTTGCCGATTCGTCCGGTTTCTGCAGACTGCGGCAAGTGGACGTTGTTCACGAAAAACGCGAACGCGACGGGGCGGCCGGCCGACGTTGCCCCATACCCTGCCAGGGCCTTGCTTGTCAGCAGAAGGCGGTCGTTGAGCAGGTTTTCCCAGTACAGTGTCCCGGTCTTGGCGACGAATTTTCCGCGGGCCGGGCATTCGGGGCCGACCGACTCAGACAGAGTTCCGTCGACCCCCAGGATCGGCAGGGCGCGTTTGAAAACCTCGACATCGGGTCGGGCATGCATCGAACGCAGCAGTTCGACGGTCGCGCGCGGCGTCACGAAATCGGCCGAAGCCCCGCCCGCTCCCCCGCCAAACGAAATCGAATCGGCATCGATCCCCGAGCGCGCCAGAAAATCATTCTGCTTCTTCAAGCCGTCGGCCAGTGATCGCCCCCCCTGCCGAGCGGCGACCAGCAACGGGAGTGAACTCGCGTGCAGGTTGTGGCTTACCTTGAGGATCAATCGCACGTTCTCGGAAAATGGAGGAGAGGTGAATTTGGCGAGCGCCTTCAATCGAGCGTAGTCGCTGTGAGGCGGGAGCGCGCCGCCGTTTGGCGGAGGGATCAGCGGCGACGCATCGACCTCGACTCCTGCCCGCCGCAGCGCCTCGATGAACAGCGCCCGCGCAAATGCCGCCGCATCGGGAACCTCGTAGACCCGCACCAGCGGCTTATGTCCGGCGGGAAGACTGCCTCGCACGACCAGACCCCCAGTCGTGTCGCCGCGTAGTGTTACGGCCAGCGGTTGTCCGACGGCAACGGTTTCCACTCGGGCGTCGACTTGAACGATTGCCGACTGCGGCCGCCACGAAACCGTCGCCGGCTGTCCGGCCGCGGTGGGAGTGATCGTCAGGTCGACGAGATTGTCGTTGACGACAATCGGCGTGACGCGTCGCGGCCCGCTGCCGCTACCGGTCTCTTTGTCGAACAGCCGATCGTCGATCAGCACCTCTCCTTTAACGCGCTTGATACCGCCGGCGGCCACCTGCTTCGCCAGCTCGTCGAGTCCCGCCAGCGGATCGGGAGCGGTCAGTTCGCCTTTGTCGCTGCCGTTGGCGTAGGTATGGTCAGAATTCGTGAACGCGATCTGCCCGTCGGCGGTGGTGCGTCCCCCGAGTGTCAGGTCGCCGGTCGCGACCAAAATCAAGTCGCCGGCGAGAACGCCCTGACCATTCGTCTCACCCCGCGCGTAAACCGGTGTCTCGAACCGATGGTCGGCCCCGAAGGCGTCCAGAGCGGTGGCGACGGAATACAGCTTGGTCACCGAGGCCGGTGCAAACAAATGGTCGGGGTTGAGCTCGTAGATCGGCGACCCGGTTTGCAGGTCGACCACCAGCAGCCCCCAGTGCGCGTGCTTGAACTCGGGGGCTTCGATGACGGCGGCGATTTGGCCTGTCAGTTTATCGGTGGCCAATTTTTCATTGGCTGGTTTCTCACCGCCAGCGAGGGGCACGGCCCACACCAGCAGCGCGAAGCCTGCCGGCAGCCAACGTCGTCTCGACGATTTGTGGATCATGAATGCGTTCTCCAAATCGAGGTCAACCCAGTGTACCGCGGCGAACCGGTCGATTCGAGTGGCATGCGGCCTATCCACTATCTACGCTCCGCCATCCACCATCCACCATACCGAATTCGCGCCGTCCACTGCCTGGAGTATGCTGTTGTCATGGGAGGCAGCGCATGACCGCAGGCGAATTTCGAAGTTTGGCGCTCGGTTTTCCCGAGACGATTGAGAGCGCGCACATGAACCACCCTGACTTCCGGGTCGGCGGCAAGATCTTCGCGACGCTAGGGCCGGACGAAACCTGGGGAATGGTCAAACTGACGCCGGCTCAGCAAGCGTCGTTTCGCCGCGATAAGTCGGGTGTTTTCCATCCCGCCAGCGGTGCGTGGGGGCGTCAGGGGTCGACCATCGTCCGGCTTCACGATGCCGATCAGGCGACGGTCGAGCAAGCCCTGATCGCGGCTTGGCGCAACACCGCCCCGAAGCGACTCGTTAAGGAGTACGACGGGTAGGTCCCTTCTGCCGGAAGGGACCTGCGAGCGAAATATGGTGCGACAGTGAGTGTCCCGTCCGGCCGAAACGACCTGCGTCCCGGTCGAATTTCAATCACCGGCGCGCAGATTCCTCAGTTGCGAGTTGGAGGGGGTGGAATGTCTGGTTTCAACGTGCTGTCGCGGCGCCAATTGACCGATTCGCGGTGGCTGCGGTTGTTCGCTACGTTGCTGGCAATGCTGCCGGCGGCCCGCATCCCGGCCGACGACCTGGCGTCGCGGCTCGAACCTTTGATCGCAGCCCACCAGGGCCAGAGTCTCCGCGAAACCCCGGACGACCCGACCGACAAACCGGCAGCGGATGAAGAAGAGGACGATGGAGACTCCCAGGTTATTCCGGCCGGGGCCTCCCGCGAGACCGGAGCGAAGGCCCCAACGGCCGATGCCGCTTTGCCGGCCCTTCAGCCGCGCGACGCGCTGGCGGGCCTGCCGTTTGTCAGTTGCCGCAAATGGGTCGTCGCCGACGCGAACACCGGCGCAGTTCTCGCGAGCGAAGGGGCTGACGACGTCGTCGACGTGGCGAGTACGACCAAGATCATGACGGCGTATGTCGTGCTGCAACTGGCGCAGAAGAGTCCCCTACTGCTCGAGCAGGCGGTCACGTTCAGCGAACGTGCGGCGGCGACGAGCGGATCGTCGTGCGATTTGAAAGCCGGAGAGAAGCTGCCGGTCCGCGAGCTGCTGCATGCGCTGCTGCTCCCCTCAGGGAACGATGCCGCCGTGGCGCTCGCCGAACACTTCGGGAAGCGCTTCGAGCCGGCCTCGTCGAAATCGGCCGGCGATTCGCTGTCGCGGTTTGTCGCCGAAATGAATCGCGCGGCCAAGCGGCTCGAAATGTCGGCGACGCGCTATCTCAACCCCAACGGACTTCCCGAGAAGGGACACAATTCGAGCGCGCGCGACCTGGTGCGACTGACGGTGGCCGCACGGAAGGACCGGTTGTTTCGTGCGATCGTCGCGACCCGCCGGCACGAAGTCGAGGTGACCGCCAAAGACGGCCAGCGCCGCACGCTGACGTGGAAAAGCACCAATCGTCTGCTGGCGATCACCGGTTACAGCGGCGTCAAAACCGGCTACACCCGGGCCGCCGGCTCGTGCCTGGTCTCTTCCGGCGATCGAGCCAATGACGCGTTGATCGTCGTCGTGCTGGGCGCCTCCTCGGCCGCCACGGCCGTCGCCGACTCGCGAAACCTGTATCGCTGGGGCTGGCGCGAGCGCGGGCAGCGCGAGTAGGGGAATTGGTGGATAGTGGATAGTGGATAGTGGATAGTGGATAGTGGATAGTGGATAGTGGATAGTGGATGGTAGATGGTAGATGGTAGATGGTAGATGGTAGATGGTAGATGGTAGATGGTAGAGACCGCGGACCACTATCCACCATCTACTTCCCTCCATACCCTCCGCGGCACGGTCATCGAGACGGCGCCGGAACGATCTCAAGCAGGGCTTCAGCGATCGCGGGCGAGCCGCCGCTTTTGTGCGCTCGGGCGCGTACGACCAGCGGCCTGTTGAACGGACCGCATGCCGCCGCGAACTTCAGGACGAGTTTCGCTGTGTCAGCACCGCCGGCGACGATCAACGATTCGCCCGTGACTCCGTGGATGTGTTCGGGCACGTCGAGTTCAATTTGGACGTCGCCCGCGACGCCGGTTCCGCGGCCGACGCGCAGTGTCAGTTCGGCGCTCCCGCCGGGCACCGCCGTCACCGATTGCCGATCGAGGTCGAGGCTGAGCTGGCCGGGGTCGATCAGGGCCACGATTTGTTCGTTCTGTGCCAGCGACGTAAAGCTGACCCGATGCCGCTGCCCGTCGGGATCGACGACTTCACCCACGGCCATCACAACGCTGCGGCTGGTGCGGCCGATCTCCATCCATGGCGGAAGCGAGGCGGGATACTCGAACTGGGCGACTCCGGCGGGGACGGTGATTGTCGGACCGTGAACCCCTTGCAGATGTCGCATCTGCCGGTCAGCCAGCCGCACTTCGAGCGGCCCGTCATAACCACCGCGATCGATCGTATAGTGCCGCACGATGACCCCGCCGCGCTGAGCATATTTGACTTCATAGACCCCTTTGACCTTGAACGGCGTGGGTGGGCAAACCGCCAGACGCAACGATTCGACCTCCGGCTCGCCCGCGGCGGTCATGCGAAACGTCGCCGCGCGGGTGACGGTCTGGTCTCCGATTTTGGCCTGACCGCTGAAAGTCAAAGCACACGACGTGACGGGTGAATCGCCGGCGGCTTTAAACAGCAACTCGACCTCATTGGCATTCGCGGCAATCGTCGTGTTCGCCAGAGTCACCCCGGCCGGCAATGGATCGCATTCGAGCTGAATCTCACCCGCGAAAGCACCCTGACGATCGACTTTGACCTTGAGCTTCGCCTCGCCGCCACGATCGACCGCGAGCGAATCGGCGGCCAGTTGCAGCCGGAATTCGGCTGCGGGGGGCAGTGCAACTCGCAATCGATACGCGAACGCCGGGCCACCCCGCGAGGCCAGGCGATCGTCGATACGCACGATGCAGGTTCCGTCGGCCGGCGCCTGAAACCGCAGTTGCGAGTCGGTTTGACCGGCCGCCAGGTCGTCCGACCGGGCCAGTTCTTTCCCCAGGGCGTCCAGCAGCACCAGCACCGAATCGAGCGGCGAACCGAGCCGCGCGGCACGCAAGTCGATCTCGTAAACGCGATCTTTCACCCCTTCGAATCTCCAGCAATCGATGTCCCCCGGTCGCTCGATGCGACCGTTGGCGATGACCGGCACATCGAGGGATGTGGCCGTCGCCGGTTCGTCATTCGGACTCGATTCGATGACTTCGGGCAGATCGTCGAGTTCGATGGCAAACGAGTTGCTCGAGAGGCCCGCGGCGCTGAAGGTGGTGGCGAACCGCTGCCGGGCGGCCGCGGGCAAAGCGATTTCGTGCGGTTGTAAGGGAAGGTTTTGTCCGTAGAGTTCGAACGGCACGCTCGTGCCGCGCCGCCCCCCCAGGGGATACACGCGATCGACCCAGGGACCGGCGGTGAGGGTCAGTCGATAGACGTAGTTCTGCATCCCGCCGAATTTCACGTCGTGAATGCGAACCTGATAAATGCCGGTAGCGGGGGAAATGAAGCGGGTGAGCGCGTCGCTCGTGCCGGCCGGGCGCTCGTCGCTTTCGGCGACCGGCCGGCCGCGCGAGTCGCGCACTTCGAGTCGCGGTTCGAAGGGGGAGCCGAGTTTTGTCGACAGCACGCTGCACGTGATCGACTCGCCTTGTTTCACCTCGAACTCCCAGAGATCGACATCTTCCCGCGGAAAAATCCGCCCGTTGATCGTCACCGGCAGCGTGACCCGTTCGGCCACAGGCCGACCGTCGATCTCGTGCTCGACGACCTCGGGCAGGTCGCCCACGAGAAACACGCGTGCGGCGGTCACCCCTTGCGCTGTCCAAGTGCGCCAGACGCGAGTGCCCACCGCGGCCTCGGCGGCGATTTTGACGCGGCCGGCCAGGTCTTTGGGGTAATCTTCGGCCTGCTGCGAATCGGGAAGCGGGATCAACGGTCCTTCGAACCACACTGTTTTTGTTCGCTCGATGCGCGGCCCCGCCTCAACGCCCGCCCCCAGCATTTCGAAGGGGGACGACTCGTGCAGGTAGAGGCCCCCGACCCGAAACGACACGTCGCTGCCCCGCTGCCCCCCGGCGGGGTAAATGTACATCGCAACCGGCGCGTCGGCGCGCGCCACCGACGCGAACAAACACGTCGCAGCGAGCGTGACCAGACAGACGATGCGTTGCAACACGGCGTCTCCTGTTGAGAAATAAGTCCGGCTCCGCCGATACACTCAGTTGTCCCGGGATTTATCTCTTCGCGTCGAAGCCAGTCCCCATTTTCAACAGGCTGCTAAAGCAGCTCGCTGACGACCTTCCCCCCGTTGACGATTTTGACCGGGCGGCCTTCGGGGGTATAAAACTCGTCGTCGGGATTGATCCCCAGCAGACGGTACATTGTCGCTACGAGATCTTCGGGACCGATCGGCGCCGAGTCGGGGCGTTCGGCTCGTTTGTCCGATTGGCCCACGACGCGGCCCCCATGCACGCCGCCGCCACCGAGGGCGACGGTAAACGCCGGTCCCCAGTGGTCGCGACCCGAATTCTGATTGATTCGCGGCGTGCGGCCGAACTCGCCGGTCACCAGTACCAGCGTCGAGTCGAGCAGGCGCCGGTCGTAAAGGTCGCGAAACAGCGCCGACAACCCCCGGTCGAGCACGGGCAGCAAGTCGGTTTTCAACACGTGAAAATTGTTGTCGTGCGTATCCCAGTTCGTATGGTCGATCGTCACGCAGCGAACGCCCGCTTCGACCAGTCGCCGCGCCATCAGGCACGATTGGCCCAGCGAGTTGCGGCCGTAGTCGTCGCGCAGCTCGACCGGCTCGTGTTGCATGTCGAAGGCGGCCCGGGTTGCCGACGAGGTCATCAGCTCGAAGGCCTTTTTCTGAAACGTGCTGACCGCCTGCGCCGACTTGTTCGCCCTGGTTTCGGCGGACTGGCGAAAGCGATCGATTCCCGCCAGCAGCTCTTGCCGGTTCTCGAGCCGGTCGCCGCGAACCGCCAGCGGGGGGGTCAGGTCGGGAACCGCAAAATTCGGGGCATTGGGGTCGGCCTCGACGACGAAGGGGGCCGCCGAGGCGCCCAGGTACGCCGCGCCGCTGCTGGGATGGACGCGCGGCAAACAGACATACGGCGGCACCGAGCCTTTCGGCCCGAGCGTTTTGGCAATGATCGACCCGTGCGCGGGCCGCTGGTTGTTGGGGTTCAGATTCGGGTTGAATCCTGCCAGCGGATGATAGCCGGTCAGCATGTAGTGGTCGGCCGGCCCGTGGTCTGAACTGCGGTGGCCGAACGAGCGGATCAGCGAGAACTTGTCCATTTGCCGCGCCGTGAGCGGCAGGTGCTCGCCGATGCGGATCCCCGGTACATTCGTGTCGATCGGCTGGAACGACCCGCGGAACTCGGCCGGCGCCTCGGGCTTGGGATCCCAGGTGTCGATCGTGCTGAGTCCACCCTTGAGGAACAGAATGATCAGCGACACATCGGGGGGAGCGCCGCTTGCCGGCTCGGCAGAACGTGCCTGCCGCATCAGCAATTCCGGCAGCGATAACCCCAGCCCCAACAGTCCGGCGGTGCCGACTCGCAGCATGTCGCGCCGCCGCAACCCATCACAGTATCGGTAGTTCGTCGTCATAAAATTGTTTCCCGAATTCGATCGTGATTTAGCGACCGGCGGCCAATTGGCCCCCTGGTCAAAGCCGGCGAACAGCCCGGCGATGCGCTGTCTCTAATGATTAAACAAAAACTCCTTCGAGTTGAGCATGCTCCAGGCCAGATCTTCGGCGGCCTGCCGACGCATGGTTTCGTTTCGGTGCAGGTAGCTGACTGCGGTTTGTCGCTCTGAGTCGGCAGGGAATCGGCTGAAAAACGTGAGGTACAGTTCGTCGACGAGGGCCGCGTTGTCGGCATGCGTTGCCGCCAGATGTGCGACACGTCCGCCGGCATGCGTCAGTTTGGCGTGAATCTCGGGCGAGTTGAGCACGTGCAGCACCTGTGCCACGCTCGGCTCGAACGTCCGCTCGCATTCGCAGGCCGTGACGCGCGTCGGCCGACCGAACAATTTCAGAAAGTAATGCGGCGTCTGGCTGTCCCAGAGTTGAATGGCCCGGTATCCGGCGGGAGTGCCGGCAAACTTTTCGGGCACGCCGCTGGTCTGACAAATGGCGTCGAACAAAACTTCAGCATCGAGGCGTTTGAACAGCGCGCGGGAGTAGTTTTGATCGTCGCGGTCGTTGGTCAGGTTGGGGGTCGCCGACAACTGGTACACCCGCGACGCCGCGACCGTGCGAATCAACTGCCGGAAATCGAACTTCGAATCGGCGAACGAGCGGGCCAGGGCATCGAGCAACTCAGGATTGCTCGGCGGGTTCGTCGATCGAAAATCGTCGAGCGGCTCGACCAGCCCGCGCCCCAGAAAATGCCCCCACACCCGGTTCACGAAATTGCGGGCAAACCAGGGATTTTCGGGCGCCGTCATCCACTCGGCGAGCAGGCGGCGACGTTCGCCCGGCGGATCGGCATCGGGCATCGGCGTGCCCAGCGCATGCGCAAACACCGGTTGCTGCGTCCTGGGATGCACCGTCGTCGCCGGGTTGGCGGCCAGCAGCGATTCTCCCCCCGGTCCGCCCTTGAACGACACGGCGGTGAAGAAGGCCTGCATGCCGAAATAGTCGGTCTGGCTCCAGCGGTCGAACGGGTGATGGTGGCACTGCGCACAGTCGATGCGCACCCCCAGAAACGCCTGCGACAACGTACCGGCCATATCGCCCGGTTTCGTCACGACTTTGTAGAACGCTGCGGCCGGGGCTTCGGACAGCGGCCCCTCGGCGGCGACGATTTCGCGGCAGAACCGGTCGTAGGGCTTGTTCGTCGCAATGCTCTCGCGAATCCAGCGGTAGTAGGCGTAGGCCTGCTTGTGTCCCAGTGCCAGCCGGTCGACGCGCAGCACGTCCGACCATTTGAGCGCCCAGAAGTCGGCAAACTCGTTTCGCTCGAGCAGGCTCTCAACCAGCCGCGCCCGACGGTCGGGCCGATCATCGCTTAGATAGCCGCACGCCTCGTCGGCGGTCGGCAGCGTTCCGATCACGTCGAGAAACACCCGCCGCAAAAAATCGGCGTCGCCGGCGACGTCAGACGGCAGCACATTCAGCTTGCGCAGCTTTTGATCGACCAGCGCGTCGATGAAATTATATTGGGGATACGTCGGATAGTCGTCGATTCGTTCAGAACGGGGAATCAACGCCCGGAACACATCCACCTGCCCCAGATACGAGGCCATCACCGCCACCTCGCCGGGGATGTCGCCGGCCGTCACCACCCCGGCGTCGTCGACGCTTCCCAGTCCCTCGTTGTTCGATTGGAACCGGGCGTGGCGGGTCACATCGAAATGCCGTCCGTCCGAAAACTGGGCCGTCACGACCAGCGGCTGCTGCGATTTGACGGCCAGTTGCCGTTCGCGCGGCGAGACTTCAATCGAGACGACGTGCGGATCGTCCGGCGAACCGAACGGCACCCCGGCGGCAATCCAGTCGCGGAGCGTGCGGTATTCGTCCGAGCCGCGAGGGATTCGAACCCCTCCACCATGCGGCACCTGGCCGCTCGCTTTCGCGATGAGCAAGCTGCGTTCGGGCAACGCCGCCACGACCCGCCGCCCGCGCCCGTCCTGAGTCAAAGCGGCATAATCGGCCGGGGGATCGAACCCGAACACCGACAGCTTGAACCCGTTTTGCCCCTCGGCTTTGCCGTGGCAACCCGACGCGTTACAGCCGAACCGGCTGAGAATCGGCAGAATGTCGTTCTCGAAGTTGAACCGCCGGGGTGACTCGTCGGCCGACACCTGGCACACGTCGTGCGCCGGCGACATGAACACCCCCATCCAGACTGCAAGCAGAACAAGCAGGCGGTTGTGCATTCGGATCGGGCGGCTTGGGGACGAAGCGCGAGTCGCAGGCAGGCCGGAACAACATACAGCGGGACGGGGCCAAACGGTCGATCCGACCCCGATGCCGCAAATGCATAAGCAAACGTTAATGCTACTTCGGCAACCCGCCCGCGCCAAGTGAAATGTTGTTGGGGGAAAAAGGGTTGCGCCGAAACGCGGTTGTGGATGGAGGATGGTGGATAGGGGACAATTGATATGGGGGGGCCGCTTCCTGCGGAATACGCTGTCGCGGTTGTCAGTTTCCCTATCGCCTGTCGGCCTGGAAATGTGATTGACGCGACATCGGTTCGGCCCGATAATCCCGAATGGTATGGTGCGCATGCGGGGTTGCTCGGAGATTGAGGTCAGCGCCCCCGCCGGCCTGTGACGCACCAGGAGTTTGTCTTTTTGGACAGACTGCGGAAAGCGAGGGGCGCATGCGACCGCCAGCCAGGAAGTCGGCGAAGGATTCGACTGCATCCGGCCGCCGTGCAGCGGCGCCGACGGGCAGTCGCGGGGGGCCGGCCGGACTCCACATTCGGCCAGCGACCAGGCAGGAAGTGGCCCGGTTTTTCCGCACGGTCGTCCGAACACGCATGTCGTCCGAATCGGAACTGCTGAGCGCCGATCGCCTGGACACGGCGGATGAGAGTCTATCCGAAAAGTGAAATCGTTCTAACCTGCCCGTATGACGATCGGACCGATTTCAAAACGGCACGCGCGGTCGTCTCGTTCAACTGCAGCCTGAAGTCGCAGCCACTGACGGCGAATTCGTCGGATCCATGCCGATTCGTGGTACCACGCGTGCCACCAATACAAAGTAGGTTCCTCTCCGGAATTTGTGGGTGAATTCCGGTGAATCGCGTAAGGGTGTCGGAATGGTGCGTTCGTGATGGGGAGATTTGGTGTGCGTGGAGGGCCGCCCGGCTCGTTGTGGCCCCGCAGCCGCAATCCGGCCTGCCCACACCTC
>SIAF01000046.1 GCA_009691905.1 Planctomycetaceae bacterium
GAAGCGAGTGGATATCACCCGCTTCCGTAAATACAAACGCGGCCCGAAAAAACCGCCGACGCCACGCAGCAAATATCACAACGGAGGTCATGCCTCGACCGCCAAAATCCTTGCACTTCGCCACACTGAATGACACCTTGGAAGCCCTGTCCCTTAAGCCCCACACGGGCCAGGCGGTGCGCGGGGTTCCACGGGCAGGTTGCGACTTCGATGCTGGCCGAGAACGGCACATCTTTTTGCGGTTGCGGGTAGTCGTAGGTGAAATAGTTGACGAGTTCTTCGATCCGCACCGCCCCGCGTGGCGGGAGCTGTCCCTGCGACAGAAATCGCCGCATGTTCGAGTACGATGCCGTGTCGACGTCGATGGAAAACGTCGACAGGGGATTGCGGCCGACACCAAGAAAGGCGTTGTCGACGACATGATCGTAGGCTTCGGTGGAGTGTTCGACGTCGACGGCCGCTGCCGACGAATGGTCGTGCGCGAATCGCTCGACTGCCGGTGCCATTGCCAACTTCGAAAGGCCCATCATCCCCCCCCCGGCTGCGGCCATGCCCACTGGTTTTGCCGAAGCGGCGCGGGAGCCGGCCCCGGCAGCCGGCGCACCGGCGAGAACGGGTTGGTTTGTGGACGCATTCGAAATCGAATAATCATGTGCCGCGGTTTGCTTGTATTCGCTTTGAGCCGCAGTTGTTGCGCGGCCCGCATCGGGGGACGACATCGGCACGCCCTCACCCTCACCGCGCTGGCACCCGACGGCGACTCCACAGACGACAATCAGCGCGCAGATTTTCCCCGACATGGCAACCTCCCTTTAGGAAAGTGTAAGCGATACGCACCCGCGACAGTGCGGGAGCGTTGAGAAATGACGAAGGACGCGGCCACGCGGCGGTCGAAAGGATCTCGACCGATGGGTCGCCTCAGCAGGTAAGACGTCCGACTGCCGAAAAAATTCCCGCAAAAATCCGAGAATCGCCGAATGCGCCAGGGTGGCCGACGCCCGTAGCACAAGCGTCCTGGCTTGTGTCCCACATCATATTACCGATGGCAATAGCTCGCTGACGTTGCCGTGTATCGATACAAGCAAGTGGGGACGCTTGCTCAACGGGAAACGAAGTTCCCCGTTGAGACCCCTTGCCCTCGATGGTAGAATGCCGGTGATGATCGGTCACACGAGCTCTGTGACGGGGATGGCGATGTCGAATCCGTTTTCTGTTCGATCGAAACCGGGAGGCGGCGAGGGAATCGAAAGCGTTTGCCATGAGTGCGTCAGCCACAATCTGGGATGTGCCGCGTGAACCCGCGCTTGAGGTCCATCTGTTGGGGCTCGTCGATTTTGACTCGTGCCTCGCTCTGCAGGAACTCTTGACGACCCAGATCGCCGCCGGGACTGACGGTCACGGTTCGCTGTTGATCTGCGAGCATCCGCCGCTGGTGACCGTCGGCCGCGAAGGCAGTCGCGATCACATCCTGTGCCCACCCGAAGAGTTGACCTCGCGGCAGATGGAAGTCCGCTGGATGAATCGCGGCGGGGGTTGCGTGGTACATGTCCCCGGTCAATTGGCCGTGTATCCGATTTTGCCCCTTGACCGACGCGGTCTGGGGCTGGCCGCCTATCGCGAGCGGCTCGAGCAGGCAGTGATCGACACGTGCGGCGAATTGCGGGTCGCGGCATGGCGCGAACCCGACACGGCCGGCGTGTGGTCGCGCGGCGGGCAACTGGCCCAGGTTGGGGTCACGGTCCGGTCGTGGGTCTCGTCGCATGGGCTGTTTCTGAACGTCAATCCTCGGATGGATGCGCTGCGGCTGGTCCGATCGGTGACAGGCCGGCTGACCTCGTTAGCTGCCGAGCGTCGGACCCCGACGGCCATGTCGGCCGTTCGCGAAAGCCTGATCCGGCGGCTGGCGGCGCGGTTGGATTACGATCGATATCATCTCTCTACGGGGCACCCGCTGTTGCGGCGGACCCGACGGGTTATGGCGTATGCTTGAGATTCTGGGTGAAACGCCCGCAACCAATGCGACGGCCGCTCAGCCGCCCGCTGCCTTGCGCCGACGGTTGCCCCCGTGGCTGAAGCGTCCCATGCCAAAGCCCGACATGTATTACACGGGCGCAGTCATTCGCGATCTCAAGCTCGAGACGGTGTGCGAAAGCGCCAAGTGCCCCAATCGCACCGAATGCTGGTCGCAGCGGACGGCGACGTTCATGATTCTGGGCAACGTCTGCACGCGGCCCTGCGGGTTCTGCTCGGTCCCCAAGGGGAAGACCGAAGCCCTAGAAGCCGACGAACCCGAACGGGTCGCCGAGGCGGCCGAGCGGCTGGGGTTGAAATACGTGGTCATCACTTCGGTCACCCGCGACGATCTGGCCGATGGCGGCGCCGATCATTTTTACCGCTGCGTGCTGGCCGTTCGCGCTCGAACGGGTGCGACCGTCGAAGTTTTGACGCCCGATTTTCTGGGGAATCGCGCGGCGATCGAACGCGTGATCGCAGCCCGGCCTGAGGTGTTCAACCACAACACCGAAACGGTCCCGCGGCTGTACCACCGCGTCCGCCGCAATGCCGATTACCAGCGCACGCTCGACCTGTTGAAGCAGGTCAAACAGTCGGCCCCAGGGATGACGACCAAAAGCGGGTTGATGCTGGGATTGGGCGAAACGGTCGAAGAACTGTTCGATGTGCTGGCCGACTTGAGAGCGGTCGATTGCAACATTTTGACGTTGGGTCAGTACCTGCAGCCGGGTCCCGAACACCTGCGGGTCGAACGTTTCGTGCCCCCCGAAGAGTTCGACGAAATCGGCCGCCTGGCGCGGCAACTGGGCTTTTCACTGGTGGCCAGCGGCCCGTTCGTGAGGTCGAGTTACCATGCGGGCGAGATGGCGGCCCTGGCGCAGCACCAGCCTGTGCAGGCCGGGCGGGCAATCGGGCCGCTCGCGGCGTCGGTCTGAACAGCGCTCGATTGCCGCTGGAAATTGTGCCTCGCGTCGTTTTTGGATTCCCGCCATGCTGTCCCCAGTGACCATCCCCGACATCGGCGCCGCCGGCGGCACTTTGCGAATCAGCGCCTGGTTCGTCGATGTCGGCGAACCGGTTGCCAAAGGCGATTCGCTGGTTGAGGTTCTGGTCAGCGGGATCGCCTGCGATGTGCCGGCCGTCTGTGCCGGGCGACTGGTGCGGATCGAAAAATCGATCGAGGCGGTTGTCGAGGCCGGGACAACGATCGGCTGGATCGAAACCGACGATTGAGCGCATAGTCCAAACCGCGGGAGGCATCTGTTACACTCAGCCCGGCCGTAGCGGTTGAATCTACCAGACCAGGCAGCATTTCAAACGATGAAAGTCTTTCTCGCGAATCCCCGTGGTTTTTGTGCCGGCGTCAACATGGCGATCGAATGCCTCGATCAGGCGATTCAGATTTGCGGACCAGAAATTTACGTGTACCACGAGATTGTCCACAACAAGTACGTGGTCGACCGATTTACGAAACAGGGAGTGAAATTCGTCAATGCGCTGGCGGAGGTGCCCGAAGGGGCGTTTTTGTTGTACAGCGCGCATGGTGTTTCACCCCAGGTCCGGTCGGAGGCCCGCGCTCGGCGGTTGAAGACGATCGACGCCACGTGCCCGCTGGTGACGAAAGTTCATCTGGAGGCCGTGCGGTTCGCGAAACAGGGCTACCTGATCATTCTGATCGGTCACGAAGGGCACGACGAGGTGATCGGGACGATGGGCGAAGCGCCCGAGAGAATTCTGCTGGTCGATTCGCCCGACGACGTCGACCGCCTCGAGATCGCGCCGGGAACGAAACTGGCCTACCTGACGCAAACCACGCTGAGCGTGGCGGAAGCCGATCGGGTGATCGAGCGCTTGCGAGAGCGCTTTCCCGAAATCACCTGCCCTGCCAAAGAAGACATCTGCTACGCCACGACCAATCGGCAGGAAGCGGTCAGCGAACTGGCATCGCACGTCGATCTCGTTTTAGTCCTGGGAAGTCAGAACAGTTCCAACAGCCAGCGGCTCAAAGAGATCGCAGCCGAACTGGGCAAGCCCGCCTATCTGATCGATGGCGTCGGCGAAATTCAGGCGGACTGGTTCGAAGGGGTCCAGTCGCTGCTGATCACCGCCGGCGCCAGCGCCCCGGAAGTGGTGGTGCAGGAGTGCGTCGAATATCTCAGGCAACGATTCGGCGCCGTTGTCGATGAAGTCACGATCCGTACCGAAGACGTGCATTTCAGTCTGCCGCGGGAACTTCGGGAACTTCAAGCGACAACACCGGTCTGATCGTGCGGGGGGCCGGTTTGATGCTGCGCGGTTTGATCTCGCAACTCGTCGACGAGGTGGCGGCCAATATACTACTGCACCGGTTTCTCAGGCATCGGCACACGCTGCCCTGTGCCGGGCCGGGGCCCGACCGTTTGCCGGGCCTCTATTCGGGCGAGCTGCACGAATTTTACGCCCCGGCGCCGACGCCGCTCGACCTCATGGCCGATCGCGATCAGGTCGACCGCAATGCCGAGCGGACGGTGTGGGACTGCCGCTTCACCAGCGACACGACGTCGGCCTGGCCCGAAAACAACCGCGTCTGGTGCCGGCACTGGCAGACGCACGCCGGCGATCGCGGCCTGACGGTGGTCGGCGTCGATGGCATCGTTTCTCTGGGAACCGGCTGGTTTCGCCGTCTGGCGCAGGAACTCAATCCACAGGGGATCGATGTGATCGTGGTCGATGCGCCGTGCAACTTCCGCCGTACCCCCGCCGGTTACAAGCCGGGGCAACTGGTCGCCGCCGGCGATCTGGCGCACCAGTTGGCGCTGACGCGGCAGGCCGTGCTCGATGTGTGGCGGGTGATCGAAAGCGTTCAGAAACAGGGCCGGCGGGTGGGGCTGGTTGGAGTCAGCTACGGCGGGTGGTTGACATTGCTGACGGCGTTGGTTGCCGCCGAGTTGGATTTTCTGATCGCGCTGGTCCCTCCCGTCGACATCGTGCGGATGCTGCGAGAACCGACGACCATCGTTCGAGGGATCCGGCGCGGGCTGGGGTTCGGGCCTCTCGAAAGGGCCGAACTCGAACGCCTTTCGCGACCGATCATTCCGTCGCTGTGGCAGCCGCGGCTGCCGGCAAACCGAATCTTGCTGCATGCGGCGCGTTACGATCGGCTCGTTCCGCGTGCGGGTATCGAGCGACTGGCTCGGGAATGGGAGACCGATCTGACCATTCACGACGATGCCCATTTCCGGCTGGCGCTGGGAGTGCCGATCATCGGCATCGTGGCCCGGCAGGTGCTGGCCCTATGCGATGGCAATGTGTGAGCACCAGCGAACGCCCCACCAGCGAGCCGGGAGGTTTATCCCCCCGGTGTCTCAGACCACCCCCAGTGTCTCAGACCAGCGGGGTGAACCCGGTGGCTCGCTGGGCCCGGTGCGTTTCGCCCCTCACTTCTTCTGCGACAAATCGACTCCCATGTCGGCAAACAGAAACTTCATGTCGTCCCACACGTCTTTCTTGGCGGGCGGGTTCCGCAGCAGGTACGACGGGTGGTAGGTACACAGCACCTTGGCACCCTGATACTGATGGAACCGGCCGCGCAGCTTACCGATGGTCAACTCGGAATTGAGCAGGTTCTTGGCCGCCACGGCGCCCCAGCAGACGATGTACTCGGGCCTGATCGCGGCCAGTTGCCCGTCGAGGTATTCGCGGCAATTGGCGCATTCGGGGGGCTCGGGAGTGCGATTTTCAGGCGGGCGGCACTTGAGCACGTTGCAGATGTAAATCTCTTCCCGCTTGAGACGGCAGGCAGCGATGACATCGTTCAGCAGTTTTCCCGCTTTGCCGACGAACGGCTCTCCCTGCTCGTCTTCGTCGGCACCCGGCGCTTCGCCGATGAACAGGATTTTCGCTTGCGGGTTGCCGACGCCAAACACGGTTTGCGTTCGGGTGCGGGCCAGTTCGTTGCAACGGGTGCAAGCGCGTACGGCATCGGCCAGAACCTGCAGTGCGGCGACCCTGGCTTCTCGCGAAACCGGTGCAGCCGCGGGCATCGAGTCCTGCGGCAGTGCGACCGGCGAAGTGGATTTCGTGAGCAGGTTTTTTGCAGCCGGAGACGGTGCCGCCGATTTCGTCATGGAAGCCGTTTCATCGTACGCGGGGGCGGGTTCGCGGCTTTCGCGCGACCCGTCCAGGTGGGTCACGCCGGCAGCCTGCCAGCCTGCGAGCTGCTGCCGTAGCCATCGTGACACATTGGGAGAGGATTCGTTGGACATTCATTCCCTGGTGATTTTTCGGGGGCCATTTCCTGGAGGCTGTTCCCCAGGGGGGTTTACCTCGGGAGCTATTTCGCCGACACCGATTTTTTCTTGGGCTTGATCGTGCCTGCCGATTTCGCACGAAGCCAATTCCGCCAGGCCTGCTCGTTGTAGCCGAAGTTTTCTCCGGTGAGCGTTCCCAGAGCCGACAGCACCGACGGATTCTGCTCGTCTTTCTGAATAGTAACCTGCTTCATACGGGGCTGGGGACCGGGTGTGATCACCTGGACGCCGTTGGGCAATTGACCGGTGGCCAGCAGTGCCGCGACGTCGGGAGGCAGCGGGGCCACTCCCGACGACATCGAGCCATCGGTGCCCATCGAAGTGTTCTGCGCCGGGACCAGCACCTTATAGCGATGCCTGGTGATCAGGGCCTCGATCAGCAATGGGATCACGTTTTCCTCACCCAACTGCCCCAAGGCGCTGGCAGCGCGGTTGACGATCAGGTTTTTTTCGTTTTTGAGGGCCCGCAAATAAATCGGCAGCGCGGCGGTCGCATTGACCGAGCGAACGCCCCGCACAGACGCGTTGCGGACCAGTTGCGAATCATCCTTGAGCGACTGCTGAACCAGCGGTGCAATCGGCTTATCGCCCTCGATCTTCGAGAGAATCTCGACGAACAACAGTCGCATTGGTTCACGCGGGTCGTCTTTGAATTTGCGTGCCAGGGCGGTGACGGCATCACTGTCGCGAATCGATCGGAGTTCGTTCAGCCCTTCGACCTGGCGATCGATACGATCGCTGTCGAGCCACAGTCGCCACAGGTGGACGCGCTTGTGCCAGGCTTTCTCGGATTCGTTGTCGCGCTCTTCGGCTTCGATCAGCTCGAGTTCCTGGGGCAACACGAACTTACCCTTGTATTTCACATAACCCCGCGCGGTCATCACCTGTTCGTTGGTCGTCCACCGCCCTTCATGGCGGATGTGCCCCAGGCCGCGATGCGCTGCCACATGATCGGGGTCGAGTTCAATCACGCGCTGCAGATGCAAGGCCCGCTCTTTCGACAACGACCGATCGCGGCACCACTCGGCCAGCTCGCACTGAGCACTGACGGTGTCCGGCGCGGCGCGGCTGAGGGTCTCGTGCTCTTCGAGCACCACCCGCCGGCGCGCGACCGATTCGACCTCGTCGCGGGCGACCGTGACCAAGGCTCCGAAAACGGTGCGAATCGTGACGGTCGAAGCCGCCGCGTCGGGCGCGCCGCCGGCGGTTTTCGATGGGGTGCGGGTGGACGGTTCCGCCAGGAGTTCGCCCCGGAGCTCACCCCCGCTTTTGAGGACAACGACATCAGGCCGTGCCAGAGACGGCCTCAGCAGGTGCCAGACGAGCACCAGGGGAATCAGAATTTGCAGCCGTAGCGGCATCGGGGGCAGCCTGTCGGGAAGCATCAGCCGTCGAGGCGATGAGGGTCGGCACCCTGACTCGATTTGTAACAGCTTGATGCATTGTAGCGGTTGGGTCGCATAGGGATCAAGATGTCGATTCACCCGCTTGAGCCGAACCGCCCGATCGCGACGTCAAGGTGCGTCGCCGGGCGGCCCGGAGGGAATTCTCCTGGGCGGGGTCAACCGCCGCATCGAGTCGCCCTCTCTTCCCGGTCGATAGACAGCGGAGGCGTCAGGTGGTCGAGGCCGACGACCGTTGACGATCGAGACGGGGGGAACAGGCCTGCTGCGGTCGGGACGGCTGAATTTCATCTGGTTCTGGCTGGCTTCCCGTTCCCACCCCGGTCTAGAATCAAGAGACTCAATCGCATCCCCTAACGTCGGCCCTTCCGTTTCCAATGCGGCATCATCAACGATGCTCAGGAGTTCGTCTCATGTCCCCGATCCGGATTGCCGCCTTGTTTCTGCTCGCGGCCGGTGCGCTGGAACGGCCCGCTGTGGCGCAGACTTCAGCGGTCGGCGGTTCGCCGCTTCCGGCAGAATCGATGCTGAACCGCAACGGCCTGACCCGCCGCTGGTGGAGCCACGCCACGATCAACCCCCGCCGCGACAAGCTGCTGCACATGGCGGTCGACGAGCAGTTTCTTTTCCTGCAATCGTCGTCGGGAACGGTTTCGGCGTTTAATTGCGAGTCGGGAAAACGCCTGTGGGCACGCCCGATCGGCCCCTCCGATCGTGCGATTTATCCGGTGACGCTCAACGACGAGTTTCTGTTCGTCGTCGCCGGGCTCAAGCTGTATGCGGTTCGCAAAGCCACCGGTGATATCGCCTGGGAACTTGAGATCCCCGGGCAACCTTCGTCCAGCCCTGCCGCCGACGATCAACGAGTGTTTGTCGGCTGCCTCGACGGCAGCCTTTACGCCTTCGACCTCGCCTTGGTTCGCGACCTTTACTCGCAGGGATTGCTGCCGCAATACACCGAAGAGACCATCGCCTGGCGTTATCGAACGAGCAAAGAAATCGTGACCCCGGCCGTGCCGCAAGGCGCCCTCGTGGCTTTCGCCAGCCGCAACGGGTCGCTGTACATCGTGGCGGCAGAAGACCGCAAGCTCAAATTCCAGTTCGAAACCGACGCCAAGCTCTCAGCGCCCATCGTTCCCTACGGCGACACGCTGCTGGTGGCCTCTGAAGACTCGTCGTTCTATTCGCTCAATGCCCGTAGCGGTAAGTCGGTCTGGCAGTTTACGACCGGCAATGTGATTCGCCGACCGCCCGTCCTGATTGACGACGAAGTCTACCTGCTGCCCGAACGCGACAACCTGTATAAACTGTCTGCCGAAACCGGTCAGCCGCTCTGGCCGCAGGCACGCCCGCGAATCATGGACTTTCTGGCGGCCGGTTCGCGGTGGATTTTCGTCGCCGACCATCAAAACAATCTCGTCGTGCTGTCCCGCGAGACGGGATCGACCGAAACGCGCCTGCCCCTTTCGCGGTTCACGAAACATCTGATCAACGATCGCAGCGACCGGATCTACGTCGCGACCGAAACGGGCCTGGTGATGTGCCTGCACGAACTGGGGCGCGATTTCCCGCGGTTCCACATGCACCCCGACCGTCAGCCGCTGCTGCCTGATCTCGCCCGCGACAGCGAAGTCGAAGAGCCTGCCGTCGAGACCCCGGCCCAAGACGCTCCCGCCGACGAGATGCCCGCCGATGAAACGACTCCTGCGGAAGACGCACCCGAGACCGACCAAGCCCCTGCCGATGACGACGCGCCGGTCGAGACCCCCGCGGCCGAGGAGATGCCCTAAGTTGATCAGCAGAAAAAGTTGAGCAGGCGAGCGGGGGGCGTGAGCCCCCTGAAGAGTCACTTCGCATACGGCGCTGCATAGTCTCGTTTGCGGGTCGACTGAGCTGTTCCGTTGGCGCTTCATTTGCTCGAACGGACTGAAAGTCAGTTCTACGCCCGCCTTACCGCTTCCACGGCGGCAATTCGGGCAGGTACGTATCGAACTGGGCGACAAGGGCCGCTTCGTAGGCGCCGGCGTAGGTTCCTTTCAGAAACCGATCGCCCGCTTCGTTCAAAAACCGCTCCCAACTGGCGTCTTCGGCGCCGGGATTGATCGGATAGAACAACACGCCGTTGGCGCGCGCCGCCTGCATGTCGCCGGGGGCGTCGCCGATCATCAGCACGTGGTCTATGGCGTAACCGTGGGCTGACGTCCTTTGCAGGATTTCTTTCTTGCTGCCGGCTTCCTGCCCGCAGATCGACTGCACGAAGCGCGCGATGTCGTGCTCGTCCCATTCGGCCTGCAGGGCGGCGTTGGGGGTCGCCGAGCAGACGATCATGTCGGCCGTCGACGCGAGCTTCGCGAGCGACTCGCGGACGAAGGGAAACGGGGGCACCCCTTCGACCATCTCTTCAATCGTCGCGTTCACCGCTTTCGACCAGGCGAGCGACCGCACAAGCGAGGGGTCGTTTGTCTTTGCGACTTCCTGTTCGAGGGTCGGGTTGCTGAGCTTGGTTTCGCGCCGGCACCAGTCGCGCAGCCCTTTGATTTCCGGTAGCTTGACGCCGCGCCGGGTGACTTCGGGTCGATCGAGCAACAGGTCAATCGTGTTGATCAGGGCCGGGAAGCGATTGATCCCGCGCCACTTCGAGTACAGATTGACGAACTCAGCCGCCTCACGCGCGTACTTTGAGACCGCCTGCAAGCCAAAACAGCGAATCGTATTGGGGATGAAACATTCTTTGTGTTTGACCTCCATCGTGTCGAAGGCGCAGCCGTCGGAGTCGATTCCGACCAGAAAATCATGCTGCTTCTTAAACTTGTCGAGCGGGTTGTCGGACAATTGAGTCTCCCGTATGTTGCTGTTTCGCCGCCCGGCTTGCCGGGCGCGTTGCAATTCGTGGGGCGCGCACTGCAAGCAGAGCGGCGAAACGTGAAAAGTGATTCGGGTTTGAATGCGGCGGCTCGCGGGTTTCGTTCAGGTCACTTGCGATCGGCCTGCGGGACGTATTTGGGCAGCTTCTGCCCGGCAAACAGCGGCTTGAGCTGTGCCAGCCGCAACCGGCCGCCGACCATCGGGACGCTGACCCAGTCTTCGCCCACGAGCGGGGTTGCGTACCGCAGGAAATCGTCGGTGACGTCTTTGCCGTCGGCGGTGATCCAATTTGCGAGAAATTTCCGCTCGCTGTTGGCAACTTCGGCAAGGGGAACTTTGTCATAGCGCACGCCGTAGACGGAACCGGGGTTTCTCAGAATCGTCGCCATGTAGCCGCTGTGCCGGCCGGCGGCCAGCAGCGCTGCCTGCCTGCCGACCTTCCAGGCTTCTTCGAGATCGACGGTCGAAGCGTAAATCATGTTGTGCCGCTGGTCGGTGCCAGGGACGTTGCAGCGCGCCGTCCCTTTGACCGGCAGCTTTCGCTCGTTGAGGGCGTTGACGACCATTTGCGCCACTGTCAGCTTGCTCGAACTGAAGGCCGTGTGGCCGAAGGCGTCTTTGACCTTGCCCACTTCGCCGATTTCCAGGCCTTCGCTGACGACGACGATCACACGCCCGTCCCGTTTGAGCTGATCGTTGACGTTGTCGGCAAGCTGATCCATCGAGAGCGGCCGCTCGGCGAGATAAATCTGCAGGGGAAGTTTTCGTTCGGGATCGGCCAGTCGCGCCGCCGCCGGAATGAAGCCGATGGCGCGGCCCATCGCCTGCAGCACCAGCACCGGGTCGGCCGGGCAACTGCCGGCGTTTTCTTCATTGGCGAACTGGACGGCATGCGACCAGTAGCGCGCGACGCTGCCGTAACCGGGGGTATGGTCGATCAGCTTGAATTCGCTGTCGCCGACGTCGTTGTCGATCGTTTTAGGAACGCCGACGCCGACCAGGTCGAGCCCGCGCTCGTGGGCGAAGTTCGCCACTTTGTTGGCGGTGTCCATCGAGTCATTCCCGCCGATGTAGCAGAAATAGCCGATGTGGTGCGCCTTGAGGACGGCGATCACCCGCTCAAAATCTTCCGTCTGCTCTTCTTTGAGCTTATAGCGGCAGGTGCCGATCGAACCGGCAGCGGGGGTCGTGCGCAACAGGGCGATTTCCTGCAGATCCTGGGCCGAGAGGTCGAGCAGTTCTTCCTTGAGCACCCCCTCGATGCCGTGCCAGCCGCCGTAAACGGTGCCGATTTCGGACAGTTCGCGACAGGTCTCAACCAGCCCGCGCAGGCTGTTGTTAATAACGGGCGAGGGGCCGCCTGACTGAGCGACCAGCAGATTCTTGGCTTGGGGCACCGCGACACCTGGGATACGTTGTTCGTTCGTAGTCCCGCCTTCAGGCGGATTGCGGGTAAAGATCGCCCGCTTTCTGATACGCTTCGGCGAAATGACAGGAGATTCGCAGGCCGGTATGATAGCGGAACAGAGTTAAACGCTCAAAGGATTGGAAGGGCATGGCCAGGCGACTGATGTTCACAGCCTTCTCACCGTTAGGTTATAGGGTGTTCTCGATCGGAATCGCTGGAAACTGATCGTACGATACAAACATCCCGCGTTGGCGGGCCACGAGAAATTGCTCCGCGATTGCATTGAGAGTCCCTGCGAAATCCAGCAAAGTGAGAACGACGAGGGTGTGCATTTGTATTACCGAATGTGTGAACGGGGTTACGTATGTGTGGTCGCAGCGCCAACGCCTGAATCCGCCGACAGATTTGTGGTCACGGCGTACTTCACCCGGAAGCTCAAGAAAGGCCAAGAACTGTGGAAAAAGTAAAAGTCTTCTTTGATCGCGAGGGGAACACGCTTACGGTCTGGTTCGACGATCCGTCCAAGGAATTCGTCTGTGAGGAGGCAGACAATGACGTCGTTCTCATGAAGGACCGCCGTGGGCGGGTCATCGGATTCGAACGACTGAATTACCTCTCCGCCAAACAGCGACACGATGCACTTCCGATCCCAATTGAAGTTCAAATGGCCTGATTTGCCGACATTCCTTCGCAGGAGCAAGCCCGATGACCCGTTCCCGCTGCGTTGTGCAAACGATTCCTTTGCTTTCGATGATTGCGCTGGCTGCGGCCGGCATCTGGCTGCAGTCTGAACCGGCGCCGGCACGGGGGGAGCCGCCGCTTGCGGCTAAGCCGCAAGCGGCGGGTGAAGCCAGAAAGTATTCGAACAAGCTCACCCCCATCGAAAACCCTGCGCCGCTTTTAAGCGACTACCCGGAGTTCGTGCAGCCCATTGTCGAATCGCGGCGGTTCGAAGCGCCGATTCTGGTTGACGACGACGGGGCCGACCTGGAAATTCGCGCGTGGCGATTCTCGTATAACGCCCGCGGGATTATCGAGATTCCCAACCGCCTGCGTTCAAGCGATACGGCGGTGATCATGGTCCATCCCTGGGGAATCGACGACGACCAGGGGTGGCGGACTCCCCAGCCCGCGGGCGTTGCCGACTTCTGCACCGAAGAGAAAAACCACCTCGCCGGTCGCCATACCAAGGAAGTCATCGACCCGTTTCTGCAAAAAATGCGGGGCAAGGCCGCTTTCATCATGTACAGCCTGATCGGTCAGAAGGACGAGCTGCGCTCTAAAATGTACCGCACCTTCAGCCATCGCCCGAGTGCCGCCGAACGGGCGGCAGCGACGAAGGGGGTTCACGCGAAACTCGCCAGCTTCGAGTACAAAGGCGACCCGCTGCCGCAGGAGTTGACCCTCTCGACCGACACGCCGGTGATCGACTACTTCAAGCAGTTTCCCGGCCTCGATGCCGGCCCGAAGTTCAACAACAAAGGCTTTTGGGAACTTCCCGTGCCGGTCACGAGCGATATTACGGTGCACCCCGACGACGTGCTGATTTTCGACGTTGAAGGCTACAAGCCGCTCAAAGAATTCCTGAAGAACGCAGGAGTGCGGCACGTGATCCTGGTCGGGTATGCCACCGACATGTGCTTCTGCAAAACGACCGCCGGGTACGAAAACCTGTCGAAGGATTTCAACGTGTTTCTCGTCGGCGATGCGACGCTCGCTACCTACCCGGCCAACAACACGCCCAAATATGCGACCAACGCCCACATCTCGTTCGCGTCGATCAATCAACTCGTGACGCAAGTGTCGTGGGTGAAGTTCACAAAATGAACCGGGTGACTGCGTTGTGTTGAGCCAGTCCCGTTTAGCCGCGAGGCGCAGCCGAGTTAACTGTTCGAGGTGCCGATGACAATGCATGCTCTCTGTTCCCGCCGAAATTTTCTGCATCAGGCCGCGACTTTTACCGCCGGGCTGACGGTTGCCCGAGCATTGTCGGCCCGGGCGGCCCAGGCTCCACGACGCAAAGCCCAGATCGCCATCTCCCTTGATCTCGAAATGAGCCGCAACTTCCCCACTTGGGAGACGACGCACTGGGATTACGAAAAGGGAAATCTCGATGCCGACACGAAAGCGTACTCGGTCGAAGCGGCACAGCGGGTCAAAGAGCGCGGCGGGGTGATTCACTTCTTCTGCGTGGGACGCGTCCTCGAACAGGAAAACGTCGACTGGCTCAAAGGGATCGTCGAAGCCGGACACAAAGTCGGCAACCACACCTACGATCATGTGTACGTCCTGGCGAAGACGCAGGAAGAAATTCAATTTCGGTTCAAGCGGGCGCCGTGGCTGATGCGCGGCAAAGCACCGGCCGAGGTGATCGCCGACAACGTGCGGATGTGCAGCGACGCTCTGCAATCGCGGGTCGGCATCAAACCCGCCGGTTTCCGCACACCGGGTGGGTTTGCAACCGGACTCGAAGGCCGCGACGACGTGCAAAAAATGCTGCTCGACCAGGGATTCACCTGGGTCAGCAGCAAGTACCCAACGCATAAAAACACCGAAGCGGGGGTCAGGCCGACGCGCGAGGTTTTGGATGACATCGCGAAGACGCAAGCGGCGGCGCAGCCATTCGTCTACAAGAGCGGGCTGATTGAGATCCCGATGAGCCCGATCAGCGATATCGGCGCATTTCGCGGGGGGCGCTGGCCGCTGGAAGATTTTCTGTCGGCGATTCGCATCGGGGTCGAATGGGCCATCGAGCACAAGGGGGTTTACGACTTCCTCGCCCACCCCTCGTGCCTGCTGGCGACCGATCCACAGTTCAAAGCGGTCGAACTGATCTGCGATCTGGTCAACAAAGCGGCTGATAAAGCCGATTTAGTCGACCTTGGTGCCGTCGCGGCATCGGTGGAAATCGGGAAATCCTGAGGCGGCATTTCGCGACCACCAGTGAAAAAACATCGCCGCTACCCGCGGGCGAGCTATGAGTGTCGTCCGAGGAATTCCAAATCTTCGTCGCTTTCGTACTCGAAAACATGTCCCACAAGTTCGGTGTCAAGCATGAAGCCTTCAGCAAAGTCCTTTTCCATCTCCATCCAAATTTTTGTGCCGGCCCAATTCGGGGGAACTTCTGAAGAACCCAAGACGAATACGACACGACCCGGTTTTCTACACCAAGACACGTAGTCCCCGACTCGGATATCTTCACCCGACCGGTAATGAGAGGAATAGAAGTTCATGATAATCGCCGCACAACCGACTTATGTCATTCCGGGCTTGGTTGGGGCGGCAAACCGCACTGCTTCCTGCAATCCAATTCCAGCATTCGTCTGATTCGCTAAATTCGTGGTTCACTCCTACAGGCCGCTACGGTTGAGTCAATCCGACGGGTTCAATACTTGACCGATCGCGGGAATAGCGATCCTTGCGGCAACTTGGGCTTTCGCCGTTTCGGCGGCGCGTCGGCAGGGGGAGCTTCGTTCGCCGAGGCGGCGGTTTGGTCGGGCGAAAACTGACGGTACAGCACGCGGCCCCCTTGCAGCAGTAGTCGCAATTCGGCAGTCGGCTCGACCAGGTATTTGACTTCTCGCGCGATGAGGGCCGCGATCGGGATGCCGTCGAGATAGGCGATGCGGTGCGAGCCGATACTCGGGATGCGATCGTGAGCCGTCACGATGCCGACGAGGTTCAGCGGGTCGGCGGCCGAAATCACAACCAGTTCGCGCGCCGGGCCGGCATCGCGCAAGAGCCGCAATTGCCGCACGGTATCACCCACGGCAAATTGCTCGCCGGCGACGCCGGTGATGAACCGCCCGCCGCGAATTTCCCCCCGCGCCTCCAGCCGCCGATAGACCTGCAGCAGTTCAAACCAGCGTGGCGCACCCGGCTCACGCTCGAGCAAATCGCGAAACACGACTCCCCAGCGACGGAGCAACTGCCAGGCCCAGTGTTCGGCGGTGGTGAGCGGACGGGGGAGGGATTGTGGATTGTGGATGGTGGATGGTGGATGGTCGCTGCCCTCGGCCGACTTCGATTCACCGTTGACGGCATCCGTGTTTCTTCGCCACAGGGCCCAGCGCCCCGCACCGGCGAGTGGCGCGCGGCGGCGGGCCAGCTTGGCCGGGAGTGACGGGGTCGAGTGTCGCGAGCGGGCCGAAATCAAGGCCCGCAGGCCGGCGAAGCCATCGGCCGTGACGACCCCCTGTGCCACCAGTTCGCCCAGCACGTCGTTGAGCTGATCGGGCAACAACCGCGTCGCCGCCATCAGGTCGGCGGCAAACATCGCCCCCTGACTGCGCAATAACTCAAGCACGTCGCGTGCCGTGGCACTGAGCGTCGTTTCGTCCGCGGTGATGCTGGCTTCCTGCAGCCACGCCAGGTCGTTCCGCAGAAAAATCGCCAGGGGCAGCGCGCGGGTCAGGCTGGCCATCGGCCGGGCGCGGTCGGGGGTCCGACGCGTGGGATACAACCGACCCCAGCCGACTTCGCCGGTCAGGCACAATTCGTCGAGCCACTCGGGACGGTAGTTCTCGAGGCGCGATGCGAATAAATCGCGTTCCCAGGCGATTGAGGAAACGTCCAATCCCTGGAGCATGGCGATCGTTTCGAACAGCCCGCTCGGTCCCGACCGCTTCGACCCGCGAATCAGCCCGTGGTGCCGCGTCAGAAAGCGCACGAAGACATCGACCGTGACCGGCTCGATCTGCTTCCGCAGGCCTTCCATCGTCAGGCGATGAATGCGCGCCAGCAGGCGACGATGGCACCACTCGATCGATTCCGGCGAGCGGGGGGCGTCAGCCCCCTGAAGGCCGGCCGACGAGACAGGGCCGGCGGACGGATCTGCCATAGACCGCACATCAGAAGGGATTGAGTTCCCTCCGGTTTCTGTCGGACTGATCTGTGCAGCTTTCTCTTCGCCGGCTTCGTCGTATGTTTCATCGTTCAGGGGGCTGACGCCCCCCGCTCGCCGGGAGGTGAAACGCCCTCGCAAAACGACCCCTTCTCCCTCGAGCGCTTCCAGGGCGGCGTCAGCTTCGTTGACCGCGATGCCCAATTGTGCCGCGATCGAATCGCTTGTCACGGGGCCACAGATTTCCAACAGTCCGCGGACCATCGCCACGCGCGCCTCTTCGCTGGTCCAATCGCGGCGAAC
The DNA here is from genome assembly GCA_009691905.1 of Planctomycetaceae bacterium. Taxonomy (GTDB): domain Bacteria; phylum Planctomycetota; class Planctomycetia; order Planctomycetales; family Planctomycetaceae; genus SIAF01. The sequence goes on from SIAF01000046.1 coordinate 17,125, forward strand.
CCCTTCGGGAATCTCCAGCGGAGGCTCGGCAACGGCTTGCGGAAACGCGGCCAACACTGCCGGCAACCGTTCCGCCGCGGCCCACAGCGGGGGATGGTCGTGACGGCGAACGATTGTGGCCCTGCGGGAGGTGGCGAGCTGGTGGTAGAGGGGTAGCCAGTCGGGTTGGGATTCTGAGTTGGGTGCGCGGTAGCAATGCGAAGCGACCCCCCCTAACCCCCCCTTGCTAAGGGGGGGAACGTCTTCGCTGAGGGGGGGAAAGCCCGCGCCAAGGGAGGGAATGGGCGTGGCGTCGGCGGAATCCATTTCAATGGCGGGAACAACGAGACGGCTCAAGAGGACGTCGTGCAATTCATCCGCGGTCCGCACCAGCGGCTGCGCATCAGCCCGGACGCGCGCGATCGCTTCGGGATCGAGGCGGCCCAGATCGCTGACGCTTTCGACCGTCAGCGAGCGACGCGTGGCGACGGCCCGTGTTCGGCGTTCGGCAATCTCGCCGCCATCGAGAAAAGCGTACGGATTGGCGTTGAGCAGTTCGTAACAGAAGGGCGATGGTTCGCGGGTGTCTCGGGCCAATAATTCGATCTCGCCGCGGTCGATTCGCGCCAGCACCTGCTGCAAGCCTTCGAGGTCGTGCGCTTCCTGCAAGCTGTCGTGCATCGACTGCAGGGCGAGCGGATGATCGGGGACCTCCAGATCGCCGGTGACGTTTTCCTGGCAGCCGGTCAGCTTGGGAAAGATCGCCGTCAGCAGGTCATCGGCCCGAAAGCGCTGCAGCGCCGGCGGCACTTTCTTGCCGTTGCGAAATCGCTCGACCAGCAGCGCCCGTGTGACGTTCCAACGCCAACGAGTTTGAAATGTGGGGACGTACAGCAATGCCTGTTGCAGCAGCGCGGCCACGTTTTGCGAGTTGAGCATCGAGAACATGCTCTCCAGCGGAAAGCTGTGCTGCGGCCCCAGCGACAAAATGAACCCATCGTCGTCGGCCGTCGCCTGCAGCTCGAAATCGAACGAGCGGCAAAAGCGTTTTCGCATCGCCAGGCCCCACGCCTTGTTGATCCGCGCGCCGAACGGAGCGTGAACCACCAACTGCATCCCGCCGGTCTCGTCGAAAAACCGCTCGTAGACGATGCGCTTCTGCGAGGGGAGCAGGCCGATCGCCGCCCGCTGAGCGCGAGTGTACTCGACGATCTGCTGAGCCGCAGGAAGGCTGGCGCCGGTTTCATCCACCAGCCATTGTTCGGCGGCTGCCGGGTCGTCGAGGCGTGGTTCGATCTCTTCGCGGAGTCGCGAGACTTCTTCCGACAGTTCGAGCGTTCGCCCCGGCGCTTCGCCGCGCCAGAAGGGAATCGAAGGCGGCGCGCCTTGCGCGTCGACCACGGTCACATCGTTGCCGCGAACGTGAAGGATGCGCCACGAGGTGTTTCCCAGCAGAAAGATTTCGCCCGCCTGGCTCTCGCTGGCGAAATCTTCATCGAGCGTCCCCACGACGGTGTGATCGGGCTCGGCCACCACGCGATACGAGGCGATCTCGGGGATCGCCCCGCCGTTCGAGGCGGCGACGATGCGCGCCCCCGGTCGGGCGCGGACGCGGCGACCAACTTGATCGTGATGCAGGTACACCTTGCTCCGCCCGGAGCCATGCGAGATCCCTTCGCTGAGAAACCCGATCACGCGATCGAATTCGCGGCGAGCCAGATTGCGGTACGGGTAGGCACGCCGGCACAGAGCAAACAGTTCGTCGGTGCTCCACTCGTCGCTGGAAACCTCGGCCACGATCTGCTGGGCGAGAATATCGAGCGGTGCGACCGGAATCGCGATCGCATCCAGGCGCCCGGCCCGGATCGCGCGGATCATCGCCAGCGATTCGAGCAATTCGTCGCGTGTCAGTGCGAACAGCCGGCCTTTGGGGACCAGCCCCAGGGCATGCCCCGACCGGCCCACCCGTTGCAGAAACGTGGCGATCGAACGCGACGACCCGATCTGCACCACCAGGTCGATGTGTCCGATGTCCAACCCCAATTCGAGTGATGCCGTGGCCACGACCGCTTTGAGCTGACCGGTTTTCAGGCGTTGCTCGGTGTCGAGCCGCAGCGGCGCGGCGAGTGACCCGTGGTGGCTGCCGACCGCCTCTTCGCCCAGCAACTGCGTCAACTGATGCGTGACCCGCTCGGCCATCCGGCGGGTATTCACGAAAATCAGCGTGCTCTTGTGCGCGTTGATCAGTTCGCACAGCCGCGCGTTGACCTCAGCCCACTGCTCGTGCATGCAGACCGCCCCCAGCTCGCTCTGCGGAATCTCGATCGCCAGATCGAGATCGCGCTGGTGGCCGGCATCGATGATCGCGCAGGGGGGAGTCGGATCTGCGACGGGATCTAAAGCGGAAAGTGGAAAGCGGAAAGCCGGGTCGGCGACATGACACCGGATCTCCGCTTTCGGCTTTCCGCTTTCCCCCGGCTCTCCCACCAGAAATGCCGCGATTGCTTCAATCGGCCGCTGCGTCGCCGACAGGCCGATCCGCTGGATCGGGTGCGGGCAAAGATGCGCCAGGCGTTCGAGCGACAACGCCAGATGCGAACCTCGTTTGTCCCGCACCAGAGCGTGAATCTCGTCAACGATCACCGTCTCGACCGTTTTCAGTCGCTCGCGCCCCTTGCGGCTCGTCAGCAACAGGTACAGCGATTCAGGAGTCGTCACCAGAATATGCGGCGGGCGCTTGAGCAGCGCGGCCCGTTTGGAAGGAGAGGTATCGCCCGTTCGCAGTCCGGCACGAATCGGCGACACATTCAACCCTTCTTCGAGGGCCAGCGTCGTAATTTCCGCCAGCGGCACTTCGAGATTGCGGTGCATGTCGTTCGACAAGGCACGCAGCGGCGAAATGTAGACGACCCGCAACTCGTCGGGCAGGTCGCCGTCGATGGCCAGTTTGAGCAGGCGGTCGATGGCTGCCAGAAACGCCGCCAGCGTTTTCCCGCTGCCGGTCGGGGCGGCAATCAGCGTGTGCCGACCGGCGGCAATCTCGGGCCAACCCTGAAGCTGCGGCTCGGTCGGGCCGGCAAAGCGACCGGCGAACCAGCGACGGATGATCGGGTGAAACGTGTCGAGAGGCATGGTGCAGCCGCAACCCTCCATGAAGGATAGATGTACAATTGTGCCACTGTCGACAGGAGTTTGTAAACGGTGAGGGGGGGAGGATTGAAGTAGATTCCCTCTGCAGGAGGGGATTTTTTGCGAGGGGTCGCCGCTGAGACGTGCGAGGTCCTGCCCGGCAGGAAGGACCTACAGACGTTTCCGTTCGGGTGCATTAAACGTATGATTCAGTCGGTCCGGTCCGATTCGACAAATCTAAAGAGCGTTCAAGTGAAATCGTCCTCTTCCGTGTTGTTGCCCGAGCGTGCCAAACAGGCGATTGAGTCTGCGGCGGCGGTCACGGGTGGTGCCGGTGTCCTGAAACTGATGCGACGTGTGATCGTCTTCATCCTCGGTATCAGCGTGCTGCTGGTCGGGTTGTTAATGGTGATTGGTCCAGGACCGGCCATCGTCGTGATCCCGCTGGGTCTGGCCATTCTGGCGACCGAGTTCGTCTGGGCCAAAAAGACGCTCGATTGGGGCCGCGCGCGGTTTGAGGGGATCAAACAACGGGTCAAGCCGCCCAACCCTTCTGATTGACAAGTCAGGATTCGTTGATATGATCGAAGGTTGCAATATCCCGTTTGTCGATAATTGACATTAGGCAACCCTGCCTCGGTTCGCTGTTGGGTGCTCGTAAACCTCAAAGAACACTCGGCTTGAGTCGTTCTTCCCGCCTCAACGAGACCCGCGGCACCACTGAATACGCCTGCCTCGCTTCGGAGCTTACCTGATCATGCTCACCATATTCGGCGATGCCCCTCGGGGTACAAACGGTCGTTTCTGCGATGGAGTCAGTCGGCGCGAATTCCTGCAGATCGGCGGATTGGCGCTGGGAGGCTTGTCGCTGCCGCAGTTGCTGCGGGCCGAACAGGCGGCCGGGGTCACGAAATCGCACAAAGCGATCATCATGATCTTCCTGCCGGGCGGCCCGCCCCACCAGGACATGTGGGACATCAAAACCGACGCGCCGGCTGAGATCCGTGGCGAGTTCCAGGCGATCAAGACAAGCGTGTCGGGAATTGAAATCGGCGAGATGTTTCCGCGGATTGCCGCGTCGATGCAGAAGTTCGTCCCGATTCGCTCAATCGTCGGCGCCGACGGCGACCACTTTGCATACCAGTGCCTGACCGGCTGGCGCAGGCGCGATCGCCAGCCGCAGGGGGGCTGGCCGTCGATGGGTTCGGTGTTGTCGAAGCTCTATGGCCCGGTTGATTCCTCGGTGCCGGCGTTTGTCGGGTTATCGCCGCGAATGGGGCATATGCCGTGGGCCGACAACGGCGTCCCCGGTTTTCTGGGCGTGGCCCATGCCCCGTTCACCCCCAATGCCGAGGGGAAAGACGACCTGGTCTTGAACGGCGTTTCGCTCGATCGGCTGGGAGACCGGCGGGAAGTGCTGACGGCCCTCGACCGTTTCCGCCGCGACGCCGATGCCGGTGGACAACTCGTGGGAACCGACGCCTTCACGCAGCAGGCCTTCGGCGTGTTGACCTCCAGCAAATTGGCCGAGGCGCTGGATATCGAAAAGGAAGATCCGAAACTCCGCGAACGGTATGGGCGCGGCGTCAATCAGTTGCGCGACGACGGAGGTCCGCGGCTGGTCGATAACTTCTTGATCGCGCGGCGTCTGGTCTCTGCGGGTGCCCGCTGCGTGAGCCTGGCATTCAGCCGATGGGACTGGCACAACGCGAACTTCAAGCAGGGCCGGGAAGATATGCCTCTGCTCGACCAGGGGGTCGCCGCTCTGGTCGAAGACCTCGAATTGCGAGGGATGCTCGACGACACGACGGTCATCGTGTGGGGCGAATTCGGTCGGACGCCGAAAATCAACAAGGACGCCGGCCGCGACCATTGGCCGCAGGTCTCGTGTGCCCTGCTGGCCGGGGGCGGGATGAAAACGGGACAGGTGATCGGCTCGACGAATCGGCTGGGCGAACACGCAGTCGATCGGCCGGTGCATTTTCAGGAAGTCTTCGCCACGCTCTACAAAAACCTGGGCATCAACGTCGACCATCTGACGCTGCGTGACCTGCAGGGACGCCCGCAGTTTCTGATCGATCAAAACCTGCACCGCCCGATGCACGAACTGGTGTAACTTGAACTGGCGAGCGGGGGACGTCAGTCCCCTGTTTCTTTGCTCGTTGTCAACGCACATGAGAAACGGGGAGCTAACGCCCCCCGCTCGCCGGGTTGGCAAACTGCCGTCCATCAACGGGAGACAACCTTGATGCTGCGGATTCTCGATCACGCCTCGCGGTTGTGCGATGGAGTTTCTCGCCGCGATGCGATGCAGGTCGGCGCGCTGTCGCTATTTGCCGGGATGTCGCTGCCCCGGTTGCTGCGCGGCGCCGAAGCCACCGGCGAAAGTCCCTCTGCCGGCGTGCGCGTCGTTTCACGCCCGACCGGGGCTGCGAAATCGGTGATTCTCTATAACCTGCTGGGGGGGCCCAGCCAGATGGACATGTTCGACATGAAGCCATTGGCTCCGGTCGAAGTCCGCGGCGAGTTCAGCCCGATCGACACGACGTTGCCGGGTTTGCAAATCTGCGAGCACCTGCCCAACACCGCCCGGTTCATGGATCGCTCGTGTGTCGTCCGCACGGTGACGCACGGTTACAACGCTCACAACCCCTTGCCGATTCTCACCGGATTCACCGGCGGCAACTTCGCGCAAATCAAAGCCGAGCCGACCGACCCCCCCGACATCGGCGCCATCTGTCAGTATTTGGGCCTGGGTGCCGAGAACCTGCCCGGCGCCGTCTGCATGCCCTGCTATCCCGGCTGGGGCGAGAGCGTGAACTACCCCGGCATCCGCCGACCGGGCCCCTATGGCGGCTACCTGGGAAGCCAGTACGACCCGCTGTTCAGCACGTGCTCGCCCACGTTCGACCGGCAGCCCAAAATGGCGCATTACGACCCGGTGATCGCCCTGGGTGAGCCGCAGATGCCCTCGCTGGGTTCGCTTCCCGAGATGACCGCCAATCGCCTCGACCTCCGCCGCACGCTGATCGACCAGCTCGACGACCAGTTCGAGGGGATTCGAAGTTCGCGAGCGCTCGACCGGCTCGACAAGTTTCAGAGCCGGGCTTACTCGCTGTTGTGCTCGAGCAAGACCCGCGATGCGTTCGACCTCTCGCACGAGTCGGCCGCTCTCCGCGAGCGCTACGGCCGCCATCTGACCGGTTCGAGTTTTCTTGTCGCGCGGCGACTGGTCGAAGCGGGAGTGCCCTTCATCAGCATTCACGCCGAGATCTTCGGCAACAACGGACATGCCTACGACATGCACGAGAACAACTTCGGCATGTTGAAACAATGCAACCTGCCGGTCCTCGATCAGGCCTGGCCGGCCCTGATCGAAGACCTCGACGCGCGCGGTCTGCTCGATTCAACTCTGGTCGTCGTCATGGGCGAGATGGGCCGCACGCCGCGAATCAACGCCAAAGCGGGCCGCGACCACTGGCCCCTGTGCGGGTTCAGCCTGCTGGCCGGCGGCGGGATCAAGCCGGGAATGATCTACGGCGCGACCGACAAGCAGGCGGCATACCCCACGCAGAACCCGGTCTCGCCCGGCGACCTCGTGGCGACGATTTACCACCTGCTGGGCATCGACCCGCACCTGACCGTCCCCGACCGAACCGGTCGCCCGATGCCGATCGCCCACGGCGGCGAGCCGATTTACGACATCGTGGCGTGAATGCCAGGCAGGAGGCTTTCGTGAAACTTCAGAAAGCCCGGAGGGCGAAACAGAATAGCCAGGGGCGGCAGCCCCTGGAAATCGTTTCGCATTGATACCAAGCCCCGGAAGGGGCGGCACGATTCGTCTTGTGTCGCCCCTGCCGGGCAACGCCGTGAAGGATTTTAAGCCGTGGATCTGTTTGGGGTTAGGGCATCAAGCTTTTTCTTTTCCCGTGCGCTGAGTTTGCGGATTGTGGGATCGCCCAGTGGTTTCTTGTCAGGGTTGGGCGGGCGGTAT
>SIAF01000047.1 GCA_009691905.1 Planctomycetaceae bacterium
TTCCTTCCGTGGACTGCGGCTTGAATTACCAGCAGCTTCGCGGAAGAACGCCGTTTTTAGCAAGATCACTTTCGAGCTCCCCGCCGATCAAGTCCTATTGAGAGTCGTTTTGCGTTGTTTTTCGTGGGATTGAGTGAATCGCACCCCCGGCATCAAGGTGCTGAGCCGGCACCACGATATCAGCACCGTCAGCGGCGAAGAGGTTTTGCTGTTCACTCTCGCCGTGTCGCCGCTGGTTCGCGAACCGAAGAAGCGATAGCGCCGTGCGGCTGGTTCCGAGAGACCCGAGCGCTGGCAATGAATTGCGCGCACGGCATCGTCAACCATCGTTGCCCCCCCGGAGACTCCCGCGTTGAGGTTGACCCGTAAAGTCCTTCGTGACGGTCTGGAACGTTTCCAATCGCGAATCGGCGTGGATGGTTTGTTCCGCGATTTTGGAGACGACTTGCCGCTGCGGTCGGAGTTGTTCAGCGCGGCACAACTCGAGCAACATGCCGAGAGTCTCGCAAACTGGCATCAGATCGATGCTCATCCAGGGCCCGATCGGCTGCTGGCCCGCCTGGCCGCCAATGAACGCGTTCTGCTGGAAGCGTATCAGTTAGTCTCGACGGCGGTGGAACGCAAGCACCGGATCTCTCCCGCCAGCGAGTGGCTGCTCGATAATTTCTATCTGATTGAAGAGCAGATTCGGACAGCGCGGCGGCACCTGCCCAAGCGCTACAGCCGCGATCTGCCGCGCTTGTTGAATGGCCCGTCGGCCGGATATCCGCTGGTTTACGACCTGGCGCTCGAGCTGATTTCGCACGTCGATGGTCGGATCGACGCCGAGCGGTTACGGGCCTTCGTTGCGGCCTACCAGCGGCGACGGCCGCTCACGCTGGGCGAACTGTGGGCGGTTCCGATCATGATCCGTCAGGCGCTGATTGAGAATCTGCGGCGTGTGGCAGCCCGGATCGCCAAAGAGACGTTGGCGCGCACGGCGGCGGGCCAATGGTCGGAACGGTTAATCGACTGCGCCGAAACGACGCCCCACCGGCTGATTCTACTGGTGGCCGATATGGCCCGTCCCAACCGGCCTCTTTCGGCGGCGTTCGTCGCCGAGACGACCCGCCGGTTGCAGGGTCAAAGCTCGACGTTTTCGGTACCGCTGACCTGGATCGAGCAGCGGCTCGCCGAACAGGGGCAGACGATCGAGCAAATGGTGCAGTCGGAAGGTCAGCAGCAGGCGGTCGATCAGGTCTCCATCGGCAACAGCATCAGTGGCTTGCGCGAACTGGAAGGGATCGACTGGAGGGATTTCGTCGAGTCGCTGAGTGTCGTTGAGCAGACACTTCGGGAAGACCCCGCGGGCGTTTACCGCCAGATGGACTTCCGCACGCGCGACCAATACCGGCGCGTCGTCGAAGATGTGGCGAAGCACAGTCCGCTGGGTGAGCAGGACGTGGCGCGTCGGGCCGTCGAACTGGCCCGCAAGGCCGCCGGTCGGTACGGCGCCACCCATCGCACCGCCCATATCGGTTTCTTCCTGATCGACGACGGACTTCCCGAATTCCAACGGTTCTCGCAGCGGCGCCAGTCCCTGGTGACCAAAGCCGCGCGGATGGCGCGAACCGTTGCACTGCCCAGCTACCTCGGTGCGATCTTCGCGCTGGCCGCGGCCGTCACCGCCGGCGTCCTGTGGCTGACAGGATTGCACGGCGCCAGTGGACCGGTCGCGGCGGCTCTGTTGTTCGTCGCTGCGACGCAAATGTCAGCGAGCCTTGTCAACTGGCTATCGACGCTGATGGTCGCTCCGCAACGACTGCCACGTCTCGATTTCTCCCGGGGCATCCCCACGGAGTACTCCACGCTGGTCGCCGTGCCGACGATGCTGGTCAGTCCCAGCGGCATCAGCCACCTGCTGGAGGGGCTGGAGGTTCGCTACCTCGCCAATCGCGACGAGCAACTGCGGTTCTGCCTGCTGACCGATTTCCGCGATGCCTTGCTGGCTGTGCTTCCCGAAGACGCGGCGCTGCTGCAACTGGCGCAGACGGGTATTGAGGCGCTCAACGACAAGTACCGCGCGGGAGACGACGACCTCTTCTTCCTGCTGCATCGCCCGCGGATATGGAATCCGCAGGAACAGACCTGGATGGGGCACGAGCGGAAGCGGGGAAAACTGAACGACCTCAATGCGCTGTTGCGCGGCGGCTCACGGGCGGCCTTCTCGTCGATCATCGGCCGGAATCCGTCGTCCCTGACCCGTATGAAGTATGTCATCACACTCGATACCGACACCCTCCTTCCCCGTGATGCCGCGCAGCACCTGGCGGGCACTTTGGCCCACACACTGAATCGGGCGCGCATCGACGAACGCCGGAATGTGGTCGTCGAGGGCTACGGCATTTTGCAGCCGGGTGTGGCGACGAACCTGGAGCAAGACGGTCAGTCGTGGTTCGCGCGGCTCAACGGCGGTGAGGCGGGCGTCGATCCGTACACCCGCGCGATTTCGGATGTCTACCAGGATCTGTTCCGGGAAGGCTCGTTCATTGGGAAAGGGATCTACGACATCGATGCCTTCGTCGCCACGATGGAGCGTCGGTTTCCTGAGAACCAGATCCTCAGTCACGACCTGCTGGAAGGCTGCTACGCGCGTGCGGGACTCGTCAGCGATCTCCATGTTTACGAGAACTATCCCGCGCGGTACAACACCGATGTCAGCCGTCGGTATCGCTGGATCCGCGGCGACTGGCAGATCGCTCCGTGGTTGTTGCCGTTTGTTCCCGGACCCGATGGCCGCGCTGCTCGCAATCCGCTGAGCCTGCTGTCGCGGTGGAAAATTTTCGATAATCTGCGGCGCAGCCTGGTTCCCGGGGTGCTCTTGGCGCTGCTGCTCATGGGCTGGCTGATTTGGCCAGCCGTCTGGGCGTGGACGGCCGCGGTCGCGGGCATCGTGCTGATCCCTGCGGTTTGCGTGTCGCTGGTCGCGGCGGTGCGCGCGAATGGCGAGCTGACGAGACTCCAGCACCTGTACCAGACAATCAGGGTGACGGGGGTGAGTCTCGCCCAGGCGATCCTGACACTGGCGTTTCTTCCGTACGAAACGTACGTCAGCCTCGACGCCATCGTGCGCACGGCGGTGCGGATGCTGTTCACACGCCGGCGAATGCTGGAGTGGACGACCGCCAGTGATGCCGAGCGCGACGGGAATAGCAGCCTCGCTGGCAGCTATCGGGCGATGGCGATTGCTCCCGTCCTGGCGCTCGCGACCACAGTCGTCCTCGCGGTGTTGCGGCCGGAAGCCTTTGGGGCGGCGGCGCCTCTGCTGGCTTTGTGGCTGCTGGCGCCGTGGCTCGCCTGGCGCCTGAGCCGGCCGGCCCAGGACGACGAAGTCCCGCTGACAACGTCCCAGGTGGTGTATCTGCATCGGTTGGCCCGCAAAACCTGGCACTTCTTCGAGACGTTCGTCGGACCCGAAGATCATTGGCTGCCCCCCGACAACTATCAGGAACATCCCGTCGGCACGGTCGCGCACCGCACATCACCAACCAACATCGGCGTGTCATTGCTGTCGAATCTCGCCGCCTCCGATTTTGGTTACATCCCCGTCGATCGATTGCTCGATCGGACCGCCCAGACTCTGCAAACGATGGATCGACTGGAACGGTATCACGGGCATTTTCTGAACTGGTACGACACACAGACGTTAGAGCCGCTGTATCCCAAGTACGTCTCGACCGTCGACAGCGGCAACCTGGCGGGGCATCTGTTGACGCTGCGTGCCGGACTGCTGGAGCTGTCTGACCGACCGATCCTGTCGGCCGGTTTGTGGACCTCGCTGGAGGTGACGCGGCAGGCCTTGCGGGAAATCGGCCAGGCCTCCCCCTCGAGCGCCGCCGCTCTCGCGTCCTTGAATCCCCTGCTGGAGTTGCTGGATCCGGGCAGTCGACTCCGGTCGGCCTCTGCGAGTCTTGTCGCTGCCGGCGATCTGCTTCGGGACCTGGCGGCCACTGCGGCCGATCTGCATCGCCATCGGGCATCGTCTCTGCCGCCGACGGCCGTCCCGTGGCTTGTCGATCTGGAACAGCAATGCCACGACCATTTCGCCGATCTGCTCTCGATCGCTCCCTGGCTGGCCCGCTCGGCCGCCCCGTTCGACCTCGGGCATCAGGGGCCTCCCGAGCAACTCGCCCGGCGGGATGAACTGCACACGCTCTTGTGCCAACTGGATGACGGGCCGACGCTGCGCTCGATCGTCGGCATGACGCAGCAACTGCAAATCGTCCTCGACGATCTGCTCGACACGCACGCCGACTCGTGGCTGACCGACGATCGCGCCGCAGGGGAATGGCTGTCCGAATTACGCCGGCAGATCGACACCGGCCGGCAGCGCGCCCAGGGCCGGTTGCTGACGATCGAGCAGTTGGCGAGCACCTGCGGCGAATTCGCCGACATCGAGTACGAATTTCTGTACGACTCGTCGCGGCGATTGCTGGCGATCGGCTTCGATGTCAGCGAGCGCCGCCGCGATGCCAGCTTCTATGATCTGTTGGCGTCGGAATCGCGACTTGTCAGCTTTGTGGCCATCGCTCAGGGGCGACTCAAGCAAGAGCACTGGTTCGCTCTGGGCCGTTTGCTCACCACCTCGAACCGGCAGCAGATGCTCCTCTCCTGGAGCGGCTCGATGTTCGAGTATCTGATGCCATTGCTGGTGATGCCCACCCATCGGCACACGCTGCTCGACCAGACGTATCAGGCCGTGATCGAGCGGCAGCGGCAATACGGGCGGCTGCGGGGTGTCCCCTGGGGCATTTCGGAATCGGGATACAATGCCACCGATGCGCGCCTCAACTATCAGTATCGCGCTTTCGGTGTGCCCGGTCTGGGATTCAAGCGGGGCCTCGCCGACGATCTGGTCATCGCGCCGTACGCGACGGTGATGGCACTCATGGTTGCGCCGCGGCCGGCGTGTGCGAACCTGCAGGCGATGGAGACGCAGGGCTTCGCAGGAGAGTACGGATTCTACGAAGCGGTGGATTACACCCGCTCGCGATTGCCCCGCGGGCAAACCCATGCGGTCGTGCGGTCGTACATGGCGCATCATAAGGGAATGAGTCTGTTGGCGCTCGCTTACCGACTCCTCAACCGGCCGATGCAACGGCGGTTCGTCTCCGATCCGCAGCTCCAGGCGACCGAATTGCTGCTGCAGGAACGAATTCCGCAAGTGGCGTCGTTCTATCCCCATGCGACCGAGGCCACCGAGGCACGCGACCCGGCCGGCGAACTCCAGACCCAGACGCGCGTCTTCTCGACGCCGCACACCCCCACCCCCGAAGTGAATCTGCTCTCCAACGGCCGCTACCACGTGATGGTGACCAACAGCGGCGGCGGCTACAGCCAATGGAAGGGGCTCGCCGTAACCCGCTGGCGCGAAGATGCCACTCGTGACGATACAGGTTTTTTCTGCTACCTGCGCGATGTGATGACCGGCGAGGTCTGGTCGGCCGCGTATCATCCCACGTTGGTGCTCAACAAGCGGTACCAGGCCATTTTCTCCCAGGCGCGTGCCGAGTTTCGGCGGAGGGACCATGAAATCAAACTCCACACCGAGATTGCCGTCTCGCCGGAAGACGACATCGAAATCCGCCGCGTGACGCTGACCAATCGCTCGAAGTTCTCGCGGACGATCGAATTGACGAGCTATGCCGAAGTGGTTCTGGCGACCCTGGCCGCCGACGCGACGCATCCGGCGTTCTCGAATCTGTTCGTGCAAACCGAGATTATCGCGACGCGGCGGGCCATCCTATGCACCCGGCGACCGCGATCTCACAAGGAACGGCCGCCCTGGATGCTGCACCTGGTGGCAGTTCGAGGGACACCGTTGGGAGAGACTTCCTATGAGACCGATCGCTTGAAATTTATCGGCCGACGCCGCGGCACGGCGAATCCCGACGCCATGCAACGCGCCGGACGACTCTCGAACACGGCCGGCCCGGTTCTCGACCCGATCGTCGCCATCCGTCAACGATTGAGCATCGACCCCGATGAATCGGTGTCGGTCGACTTCGTCACGGGAATGACCGAGACCCGCGAGGCCGCGCTGCTGCTGATCGACCGGTATCAAGATCGGCACCTCGCCGACCGCGTCCTCGACATGGCCTGGACCCACGGGCAGGTGCTGCTGCGTCAGTTGAACGCCACTGAAGCCGATGCGCAGCTTTACGGGCGACTGGCCAGTTCGATCGTGTACATGAACGCAGCACAGCGGGCTGGAGCGCTGGTTCTCGCGAAGAACCGGCGCGGACAATCGAGGTTGTGGGGGCACGGTATTTCCGGCGACCTGCCGATTGTGCTGTTGCGCATCGCGCGGGCCGAAAAGCTCGAACTCGTGCGGCAACTGGTCCAGGCGCACGCTTACTGGCGGCTCAAGGGGTTGGCGGTCGACCTGGTCATCTGGAATGATGGGGATGCCGGCTATCGTCAGGAGCTGCAGGATCGGATCATCGGCCTGAGTTCCGCGGGAACCGACGCGCCCACTCTCGATCGCCCAGGCGGTCTGTTCGTCCGCCGTGCCGAGCAGTTGAGCGACGAAGATCGCATCCTGCTGCAAACGGTGGCACGCGTCATCATCGTCGATTCCGAAGGGACGCTGGAGGAACAGATCGAACGTCGAGTTCGTTCCGATCTCAAGATTCCCGAGCTGATCCCCGGTCGGGTCGGCCGCCCCGACATTGCCGTCGTCCCGAAGCCCACAGGGCCGCTGCAGGACCTGTTGTTCTTCAACGGGTTCGGCGGTTTCACGGCCGATGGTCGCGAGTACGTCATCCGGATGGCCCCCGGGCAGGTCTGCCCGGCCCCGTGGGTCAACGTGCTGGCGAACTCGCAGTTCGGCTGTGTCGTTTCCGAAAGCGGCAGCGCTTACACCTGGAGCGACAACGCCCACGAGTTTCGCGTCACTCCCTGGAACAATGACCCCATCACCGATCGCAGCGGCGAAGCGTTTTACCTTCGCGATGAAGACAGCGGCCAGGTCTGGTCGCCCATGCCCCAGCCGGTTCGATCGACGACGCCGTACGTTTGTCGACACGGCTTCGGCTACAGCGTGTTCGAGCACACCGAATACGGGATCACGAGCGAATTGTGGGTCTACGTGGCCATCGACCTCCCGGTCAAATTCGTACGCCTCACGGTCCGCAACGCCTCTGGTCGGACTCGCCGTCTGTCGGCAACCGGATATGTCGAATGGGTGCTCGGCGAGATGCGCTCCCGGGGACTGTTGCACGTCGTCACCGAGATCGATCCGCAGTGCGGAGCTTTGCTGGCGCGCAACCCGTACAGTCTGGAGTTCTCCGATCGAATCGCCTTCTTCAATGTGTCGGAGTCGACGCGCACCGTCACGGGCGACCGGACCGAGTTCCTGGGTCGTAACGGCAGTTCGGCCAAGCCTGCCGCCATGATGCGGCAGCGACTCTCGAACAAGGTCGGCCCGGGACTCGATCCCTGCGGAGCGATCCAGGCGCCCTTCGAGCTGGCCGACGGTCGTGAACGCGAGGTGGTGTTTACCCTGGGCGTCGGACGCGACATCGATCAGGTCCGGCAGATGGTCGACCGCCTTCGCGGTCCCGACGCAGCGCGCCGCAGTTTGGACGAAGTCTGGCAGTTCTGGAATCGCACTCTGGGAGCCGTCCATGTCGAGACCCCCAATCCCTCCGTGAATCTGCTGACCAACGGTTGGCTCCTCTATCAGACCCTGGCGTGCCGTTTCTGGGCACGTAGCGGCTACTACCAGTCGGGGGGCGCCTTTGGCTTCCGCGACCAGTTGCAGGACGTGGCCGCGTTGCTGCACGCGAAGCCCGAGTTGATCCGCGAGCACCTGCTGTTGTGCGCCGCGCATCAGTTTCAGGCGGGGGACGTGCAGCATTGGTGGCATCCCCCCGGCGGACGCGGGGTCCGCACGCATTTCTCCGACGATTTCCTGTGGCTGCCGCTCGTCGCCTGTCGCTACATCACCGGCACAGGCGACACCGGAATCCTGGAAGAGATCATCCCCTTTCTGGAAGGCCGACCGGTCAAATCGGATGAAGACGCTTACTACGATCTGCCCACGACGTCGGGCGAGTCGGCAACCCTTTACGAACACTGCGTCCGCGCCATCACGCGCGGGCTGACATTCGGTGAACGCGGCTTGCCGCTGATCGGCGGGGGCGACTGGAACGACGGCATGAATCTGGTCGGCGAACAGGGCCGAGGAGAAAGCGTCTGGCTCGCCTTCTTCCTGTTCGAGATTCTCGAGCGCTTTTCGGTCGTGGCCCTTTCGCGCGGCGACAACCTGTTCGCCGAACGCTGCGAAGTCGAAGCCGCGCAACTGGCCAGAAACATCGAGCAGCATGCCTGGGATGGGGCCTGGTATCGCCGGGCCTACTTCGACAACGGCGAGCCGCTTGGCTCCGCCAGCAACTCTGAATGCCAGATCGATTCGCTTCCCCAAAGCTGGTCGGTCCTGTCGGGGGCGGGCGATCTCGAACGCTCGCGGCAGGCGATGCAGGCCGTCGATCAGCGTCTCGTACGCCGGGCCGACGGACTCATCCAACTGTTCGATCCTCCCTTCGACAAATCGCACCTCGACCCCGGCTACATCAAAGGCTATTTGCCCGGCGTTCGCGAAAACGGCGGACAATACACCCACGCCGCAATCTGGACCGTGATGGCGTTTGCAAAACTCGGCGACTACCAGCGCGCCTGGGAATTGTTCTCGCTGATCAACCCCATCCATCACGGTTCGACACCCGGCCGGATCGCCACCTACAAGGTCGAACCTTATGTGGTCGCCGCCGACGTGTATGCCGTCGCTCCTCACACCGGCCGCGGGGGTTGGACGTGGTACACCGGCTCGGCGAGCTGGATGTACCGGCTGATCGTCGAATCGCTGCTGGGTCTGCACCTGGAAGTCGACCGACTCCGCTTCACACCCTGCCTCCCCGCCGACTGGAAAAGCTTCAAGCTGCACTACCGCTACCGCGAAACGTT
Organism: Planctomycetaceae bacterium; assembly: GCA_009691905.1. GTDB lineage: Bacteria > Planctomycetota > Planctomycetia > Planctomycetales > Planctomycetaceae > SIAF01. Next base: position 9,007 of record SIAF01000047.1, read on the forward strand.
CTTCCACATCACCGTCCTGCAGCCGGAACCGTCCTTAGCCGTAAAACGCGTCACGCTGGACGGCATCGATCTCGAGGGAGTGGTGGTTCCGCTCGTTGACGACCGGCAGGATCATCAAGTGACCGTCCTGTTGTCGTGAAAAAGGAGAACTGTGTATGTATCGCATTGTGGCTGTCGCCTTGCTGTTACTGCTCGTCAGCGTCCCAGCCGCAGGTGACGAGCTCGGCACCGACGGCTTCGTCGATTCCAGCGGGGTGAAAATTCACTACGTGACGCGGGGCACGGGGCCGCTGGTCGTGCTGCTGCACGGGTTTCCCGACTTCTGGTACACGTGGCGCGACCAAATGCCGGCACTGGCCGAGCGGTTTCAGGTTGTGGCCCTCGACCTGCGAGGCTACAACAAAAGTGATCAGCCTGCAGGGGTTGAAAACTACACGATGGACAAACTCGTGGGCGACGTGGCGGCGGTCGTCAAGCACTTCCAGCGCGAGCAGGCGACCATTGTGGGACACGACTGGGGGGGCGCGGTGGCATGGTCGTTTGCGATGGCCCATCCCGAGCAGACCGAGCGACTGATCGTCCTCAATCTGCCGCATCCTAAAGGGTTGTCGCGCGAGCTGGCCAACAACCCCCAGCAGCAGAAAAACAGCGCGTACGCCCGCGCGTTTCAGCAGCCGGGTGCGGCAGCGTTGCTCAAACCCGAACTCCTCGTGTTCTGGGTCAAAGAGCCCGACGCGCGGCAGGTGTATGTCGAAGCCATGAAACGCTCGTCGATGGAAGGGATGCTCAATTATTACAAGGCGAATTATCCGAAAGAGCCGTACGTCGACGACCGTGAGTTCCCGCCGGTGAAGTGCCCGGTGATGCTGATCCACGGCCTGGACGACGCGTACCTTTTGCCTGGGGCACTCAACGACACGTGGAAATGGGTCGAAAAAGACCTGACGCTGGTGACAGTCCCCAAGGCGGGCCATTTCGTGCACCGCGACGCGCCTGAATTCGTGACGCAAACAATGCTGCGGTGGCTGCCCCGCGACGAACTGAAATGATCGGCGTATTGAAATAGGGGCCGAGCACCTCCTCGATACGACCGATTCGGGCGGCGTGTCGTTGGATCGCCGGCGGGTCGACTGCTCGAAGGTCTTTTCACTAGACAAATCATTTCTTGCAAGTGATCTTTGTCGGTGCGGGTCTGATTGTTCGAATCCGTTGGTGCGTGCACGACCTATGCGATTTGCCGAGCGGCCTGTGTCGTCAACCTGGGAACCGGTTGCCTACGGCGACGAGCCGAATCGTTTCGTCTGGGCCTGGTTCAAGCCTCCCGGTGCGCTGTCGGGCGTCTCGGTGCAGATTCCGCCGGAGGCCTTTCGCGGTGCGCGGGACCCCCATCCCCTCTCGCTGAGAAATCTCGCGCACGCGCTGGGGGTCGACCCACGGCAGGTCGTGGCGGCGTCGGTTTACGGCGTCCCCTTCGAGGGGCAGCAGGGGGCGAACCCGGTCTGGGACTATTTGATCACGCCGCCGGGACCGGGGTTCGACCCGACGATCAGTCTGTTCGTCCTCCCCGATGTCGCGGCCCTACACCCCGCAGCAGCTCCGGTCGCGTCGCCTTCTGCCGCCGCGCCGTCGGGGTCAACGCCGCTGGAGCGTTTTTCGCGGATGGAGGCCGCCTGGAATTCGAGTCTGCAGATCGAACAGCAACTGGCGGGGGTCGCCAAGCAGCTCACGACGATGGTGACGCGAATCAATTCGCTGAACCGCGATCTGTCGACCGAAGAATTCCGCTCGGCCGATCAGCAGGACAAGCGCGAATGGCAGGAAGCGAGGCGTTGGCTGCGCGACATCGCGACGCGGCTGGCACGAATTTTGAAAGACCATACGATCGGCATCACCAGTGCCGCCGGGCGACGCACCGACTACGAGACGATTTATAAGCAGTTCGTGACCCCGCGCCGCACCTGCGAGGGGCTCGAACAGACGGAGCGCGATTTCGAAATGTATCGGAAGTCGTTGGAGACGCTGCTGAACAACATGATTGCCGTTCACGGGACTGCGGTGCAGGATGGCGAACGTCGCGCGCAGCAGGTGCTGATTCGGATTTCGGCGAAAGTCCGCAATTCGCGTGCGAAACGGTAGCCGAGCCGCAGTCTGCCGCTCGCGCGGATCGTTGCAAAACGCAACGCCGCGGGTGTAGCGACTGCCGCCGGATCGATCACCGATCGATTTCTCGTAACTCATTGTTGTGCATACCACTTGTCGCGAATCGACAGGTGACGATCCAGCGTCAATGCAGGCCGGAATAGGGTTTGCTTTAGGAGATTGAGGTGTGCGTCGATCGCGGCAATCGAGGTTTGCTGCAGTCAGTTCGTGTGGTAAACTGGGTAGTCTGATCAGTTTTTAAGGCCCTGCCGACATTTGGCCACTGCCGATCGCTGCGCAATGGACGTAAAGTCCATGCGATCAAGCCTTTTCGTTTACAGCGAAGAAAGACGGTTCCCGTGCTCCGATTCCTGAATGGGTGCTTTTATCGAGCCTTCAGCGGTGGTCCGGGTTGCCGTCGACGAGCGGCGAATGGTTTCTGGCACGAACCACAGATTGCGGAACTCGAGACGCGGACGATGCTCTCAGTCACGGTCGGCCCGCTGCTCACCAACGATCTGCCGACATCCAAGGACGAACTGATTGCGGTGCCGATCGCCAACTCGACCGCCAACCCGGTTACCGTCTCGGTGCAGAGCAGCAATTCGAACGTGACGGCCGATGTCGTCTCGGGAGGACGCAGCCTGACGCTCAACGTGAGCGGCAAAGACTCCGGTGGCGTCGCCTTCACCGGCAACATCACGTTTCGGCTGTTTGAGAGCACCGACCCGGTCACGACCGGGCGAATCATCCAACTGGCCAACTCGGGCTTCTACAACGGGTTGCTGTTCCATCGGGTGATCGATGGCTTCGTGGCGCAGGGGGGTGACCCGAGCGGAGACGGTTCGGGTGGAAGCGGCACGAAGTTCGACGACGAATTCTCCTCCGGACTGACCTTTACCAGCAACGGCCTGCTGGCGATGGCCAACTCGGGTGACGACACCAACGATTCGCAGTTCTTCATTACCGACGTCGACGAAACTCTCGCTCAATTGCCGCAGCATCTCAACTTCCAGCATTCGATCTTCGGGATTCTTACGAGCGGTGCCGACGTCTTCCGCAAGATTATGGGCACGCCGACCAATGCCACGACCGATAAGCCCTTGACCAACGTGGTCATCAATACGGCGACCGTCTTTACCGACCCCAACAATGCGGTGATTCGGCTGCATTCAGCTTCAGGATTCACCGGCAGCACGACATTGACGGTCACCGCCGACGACGGTCAGGGCAGCACCGACCAGGAGCAGGCCACCATCAATGTCGTGACCGATACCGTCAACGACAGGGCGTTTCTGGGGCCGGTCACGAACCAGTCAACCAATCAGGGGACGCCGGTCACGTTCACCGTCCAGGGTTTTGACCTCGAAAAAGACTCGTTGAAGTTTGTCGTCTGGGATGCAAACAGTTTTTCGACCGATGCCAGCACGGGCAGCCTTCCGGCCAATGTGAATGTTTCGATACAGGTCAATCCCGCCAGCGGCAACACACCGGCGCTGGCCTCGATCACCCTCACCCCGAAGGGGACGTTTACCGGAACGGTCAACCTGATCGTCGGAGTGCGCGATGGGGTCGCGCGCGGGGCCAGCGGCACAACGCTCGAAAGTCGCACGAATTTCGACACGCAAAAGATCACTCTGACGGTCAACCTCGTCAATCACTCGCCCACGACCCCGGGAGGGTCGACGTCGACTCTGCTCAACCAGGCGGCATCGATCCAATTGACGGGAGACGACGGAGATTCGGACAAAATGCAGACGCTGACGTTCGAGCTGCTGGAGCTGCCGACGCAGCCGGGCCATGGAACGCTCTCGAATTTTGACGCAGCGACCGGTGCGCTCCAATACACGCCGAATGTCGGTTACACCGGGCCTGACTCGTTCACGTACTTCGTTCGCGACAACGGCGGGACGGCCAACGGCGGCAACGACGCGAGCAATGCCGCGACGTTTTCGCTTACGATCGTCCCGATCATCCCGCCCGTTCCCACCGGGCTGGCGATGGCCTCGGCCAGCGACGACGGACTGTTCAACGACGACCGCGTCACCTCCAATTCGGCGCCGACATTCACCCTCAGCGCCCAGTCGGGGTCAACCGTCCGATTTCTGGTCAACGGGACGGCCCATGTCAACACGACTGAAACCAGCCCAGGGCAGTTTAGCGGCAAACTGACCCGCGCGATGCTGCGCGTCGGCGACAACAAGATCACCGCCACCTCCGAAGCGAACGGATTGACGTCGGATTCCACCGCCGACCTTGCTTTCACTTACACACCCAATGACGACGAAATTTACACCGTCCCGGGTGATTTCGACTCGTCGCAGCAGGTTACGTTCCATTGGAGCAGTTGGTACCGGAGGTTCCGAGGCGAGATCGGCGTCTTCAAGGTCGACGACCTGCAAGGCCACATCAACGGCCTGGCACCCGGCGACGATGGTTACGCCGCTGCGGCGATGGCCAGCCGGCAGGTGTTGTTCTCCAGAGGTTCCGGCACAAACGCGACAAAGACGCTGGATGTGCATGGGGGCGAACTGCTGTCGTTTTATTTTACTGCCAATAACTCCGCCGCGCACTTCGCCGACCACAATCAACAGTATCGGTTCGGCGGGAGGAGTATCCTTTTCAGCATTCCGGAAGCCAACCGCGGCGACGTCGATCACCTGCGGACGACGGCCGACACCCGGACCGGCGAGATGGTGATGCACTGGGATGCCGGTTGGTTTGGCTGGCGCCGCGGCTTTAGCAATGCGGTGATCACAGTCACGCCGGGAACGACGGCCGGCGCCGGCTCCAGCGAGGCCTTACGAATTACCGGCTCTTCCGATCACACCGTCCCTGTGACCTTCACACTCGAGTCGTCGAAAGACTCACCGTTCTCGCACGAGTCAACGTCGAACCAGTCAGCGCACGGCGAACTGGGCTTGTTCGTGGTCGACGACAGTTCGGGTTCGATCGGCGGCATTGCCCCCGGCGACCCCGGTTATTTGCAGGCGGTCCTTAACAGCAGCACGCGGCAGGTGATCTTCAGCCAGGGCGATGCCGCCGCAACGCAGAAGACAATTTCTCTCACCGGCGGGGTACTCATCGGCTGGTACTACATTCCCAACGGGACCGCTGCCGAAGTTCTGGCCAATAACCCTGACAACAGCGCCAACGGAAGCCCGGTGGCCCTGTTTTCGTTCGATGACGCCAACTCCGCAGCGATTCGGAACACCCACTGGTTCAGCCGCAATCGCGGCGCGATCAGTCTCGTGCCCGACTATGGCGATTCCGACCTGCAACTGCACGTTCTCGACCGGTTGTTCGGCAATTCGCGGCACTTCGACGACCTGCTGGTCGGGATCACCGGCAACGGTTAAGCCCGTTACGGCGCCTTCGCCGGCATGGCCACCGAAAGATAAACCGGCTCGGCGACAAACGTCAGCTTCATCACGAAGTTGATCGAAACGTGCGCCATCACCGGAATCAGTTGCCGCTCGATCGCCGGTGCGTCGGCATCGGCCTTGAGCGTGAGAAAGCCCTGCGACTCGTCGCCGCTCAACAGCGTTTTGCTGGCGGCCCCGTCGATGGAAACTCCCTTCGGCAGACTGTGGCCGTACGGTTGTTCGATGTGCTGATACAGCACGTCGAGCGTTACGTTCCCCTTGAATCCCTCGGCACGTTCAATGGTCACGTCGATGCGCTGCGTGCCTCCCGGCTTGAGGTCGATCGCGGCAGCGCTGGCTTTGACCGAAAGAATGTCCATCGGTTCGGCGACCGAGACGGTGTGCAGCTCGACCGGGTAGTTGCCGCGACCGCCGCCGGGCGAGTAATACTCCTGCAGCGGCTGCGCGACCGCCGACAGCCGCAGCGGCTCGCCTCCTTCGACCACGTGCAGGGCGGTGCCGGTCACTCGGATGTTGGCGGCGCCAGGCGGCGCATCGCCGGCCGCCTGCAGAATGATGCAGGCGTCAGGATAGCGGCCATTCGCGAGAATCCTGCCGCAAAAAGCGGTGACTCCCGGCGGCAGCCCTTCGACGGCCAGCGCGACCTCGCCGACAAATCCGTTCTTGCGCACTGCGCGAACGTAAAACACGCCGTTGGTCCCGGGGGCCAGCAGCGTCTTGTCGGTGTCGAGTTCGAGCGTGAAGTACGGCACGCTGCGCGTGACCTCGATGGCATAAACAAACTCCTTCCCGCCGCGCAAGTGCAGGTCGCGAATTTCGATCGCATACGTGCCGTCGGCAGGGGCGGTCCAGTTTTCGAGCCAACTGTCGGCATTGAGAATGCGTTCATGCGTCGAGTCGTCGGCTTCGGAAACGGCGGCCCCCTGCGCGTTCAGAATCCGCAAAAACGGGTCAAGCCCCGACCAGCCTCGCCGCGCGACGACGTCGAACGACAACTTCTCTCCCGCTTTGGCGGTGAAGCTGAAGCAGTCCTGATCGGAAGGGGATTCAATACGTCCGCAAATCACACATGGTGCCGCGATCGGCAGCGCGCCGGCCACGGTGTTGTTGTCTCCGGCGACCTCGGTGACGAGCGGCAGGTCGGTGGCCAGCACGGCGAATTCGTTGGCATGCGAGGCCCCGACCAGGGGCGAGACCCAGCAGAGGCCGCGCTTGGCATCGGCCGGCAGGTTGACGACAGCGGTCGCGTCGGCGGGCAGGTTGAACCCGACCAGCGCGACGCGGCTTTCGATTCCAGGGCGGACAGCCGGCGGATCGGCCTGCGTCACGAACGGACGGTTGTTGATCTCGATGCTGTACGTCCAGTCGGCATTCCCCTGATAGCGCACATCGCGCACTTCCAGCAGGTAATCGCCCGCCTGCTCGAATGTGTACGCGAGCAGCGGGTCGCCGGCGTAGTAATTATCTGACGCCGCCAGGGTCATGCCGGCGGCACTCTTGAGTGTAATCATGGGATCAACCCGGCTCTGCATGTCGTGCAGCCGGTTGAGCAGTCGCTGCGAGCGGACGTGAAACACAAGCCCCTGCCCCGCCTCGACGTGAAACTTGAAATAGTCCAGGTCTTCGGCCGCCTCGATCGCGCCGCAGACGGTGGCCGGAATGCCGATCATTTGCGCCTTGGCGGCCGTATTGTTGTCCCCCGTCTCGACGAATAGCCCGTCACGGGCCACCACCAGTTGCCCGACGGTGCTGGCCCCCTTCGGCGTGATCACGCGAAAATCCCGAACGCCGGGAACCGCGTCGGCGGCGACGGTGAACTTCATCTTGAGCTTGGGCTGATCGGGCTTCTTCCCGCGCCGGCCGCGCTTGCCGCGCTTCTCGGCTTCGGGTTTCTCTTCCGGCTTCTTTTCTTCCAACGGCGGCACGACCTCGCCGCTGACCCCTTCGCCGGCCACGAGAACTTGCGTTGCCCCTTCGAGACTGTACCGTGCCGAAAGCTCGTGCTCGGTCGTCTGCCCGATCACGGCGGCCGCAGGTCTGACCGACATCAGCATCGGGTACGAATTGTTGGTCTGAGCGGGGGCCGGCACGACCTGAGCCGCGACCCCCAGGCAAGCCAGCACGACGATGCGACACTTCTGAGAAAGTTTCATGAGCATCGAATCGCAAACTCCCCGGCGAGCGGGGGGCGTCAGCCCCCTGAAGCATTGTATTGCGGTCTGAGCACCGACATGCGTTAGACATCCGGAGCACGCATTGTCTCACTCATTTCAACGCGATTGCGTACCGATGTCAACGCAAAAAGGGGCGGGCGAATCTTGTCATACAGGTGCGAGACTGAAAGGTGGCACTTCAGGGGGCTGACGCCCCCCGCTCGCCAAGTAGGGGGGTAAACTCGGGGGCGATCCAGCGTACGAGCGGGTTGTGTTGTTTCCAAACGTATCGCACGGCGGCAACGACGGCATCGTCGTCGGGCAGCTTGCGCTTCGAGCCAGATTCGGTCCACCAGGTGCCGCTCTCGGGCTTGGACCAGTTGTTGTTGAGCGTGCGACTGGCGTAGGCCTTGTAGTCGCGGAGCAAGGCGGCGGGCTCGGGATCGCCGGGAACTCCGACGACGATATGCATATGGTTGGCCATGACGGCCGTTGCGCACAGGCGCCAACCGCGGTGATTTGTGGTTTCATGCAGTTGCGCGAGAATAGCCCGGGCCTGCGCGACGCTGAAATAGATCGGTGGGCACTTCAGCGCGGCAGCAGCGCTGCGTTCGTAACCGGGCATGTCAGCATCGTAGGGCGTACCTGGTGTGTTCTGCCGGATTTGCGGTCCAACGCCGATTTCGATCGGGCTGACGAACCCCCTCTCGTCGCCGGGTAGCCAGGTACCGTACGTGGTCGACGTCAGCAGCCAGTATCGGTCAAACTTCGAGAAGTCTAGCGCTGGGTCGGTCATGCGAACATCCCGGCGAGCGGGGGGCGTCAGCCCCCTGAAGCATTGCATTGCGGTCTGAGCACCGACATGCGTGAGACATCTGGAGCACGCGTTGTCTCGCTCATTTCAAAGCGATTGCGTACCGATGTCAACGCAAATAGGGTGGGGCGAATCTTGTAATACAGGCGCGAGACTGAAAAGTGGCGCTTCAGGGGGCTGACGCCCCCCGCTTGCAGGTGCGCGAAGCCCCATTCGCCGGCCGCTGGTAACAGCGCGTCGCGTCGGACAAGACGGCCGCCAGGCCCTGTCAGCGGCTGCAGCGGTCGCAATGTCCTTTGAGCAGGACTTCGGTCACTTTGCCGAGACCGGCCGACTTCTTCTTGCCGGCCGTCGTCGAGATGTTGACGTCGACATTCGACAGACAGGCCACCTCGCCGCAATCGACGCATAGAAAATGGGGGTGCTCGCCCGTGTGCCCCCCAGCACCGCGCCGCAACTCGAAGCGCCACACGTGGTCACCTAACTCGCTGCGGGAAAGCATCCCGGCGTCGGTCAGGTCGATCAGATTGCGGTAGACAGTGGCCTTGTCGAACCCTTGGGGAACCAGCTCGGCGGCCAGGTCGGCATGGGTGGACGGGGTCGTCCGCAGTTCGAGGGCCTTCAGCACCGCCAATCGCGCCGGAGTGCTGCGCAGCCCCGCCCCGCGAATCCGGGTGCGGAGATCGGCGACACTCGACGCGGGTTTGGCTTTGCGGCTCGTCACATCGACATTGTAACGCAGGGCTATGGTGCTTACCATAAACGTCGATGGACAATGAACAAAGGGCAGACGCGATGAGTGCCAGACGCTTCCACCGGATTTCGAAAATCGCCGTCGGCCTGTGCGGCGGTTTGCTGTTTCTAATGGGGACACCGGCGTTCGCCTTCGAGTCGGACGAGGCTGAAAGCCCGCTCGCGGCGTACTACGGCTTCGGCCGCCTGGAGCTGTACAAGCTCCAGCAGCGCTCGACCAACATGCAGGCGGGCGATTTGAACAACGACTCGCGCACCGACCTGATTCTGATCGACAACGGCAACAGCCGGCTCGATTTGCTGCTGCAGCGCGACCCGGCCCGCAAACCCGAGGCCAAACCCCCCACGTCGGCAAAAATCAGGGTCAACTCCATCGACAACGATCAGCGGTTCGAGCACGTGAAAATCGCCATCGATCGCGAGGCGGCCTCGATGTCGCTCGGCGATTTCAACGGCGACGGTCGCAAGGATATCGCCTATTTCGCGATCCCCGATACGCTCACGATTCTGCTGCAATCGCCGGGGGGCGAATGGACCAACAAGCAGCGCATCCGACTGGCCGACGTCGCCCCGGCCCAGTGGATCATGGCGGCCGGCGACCTCAATCACGATCAGCTCGACGACATCGTGGTGATCGGCAAGCACGACACCTACCTGGTCTATCAGCAGTCCGGCGGCGTACTCGCCGCGCCGCAGCGGCTGATGAATACCAGCGAAAACCTGGGCCTGGCGTCGATCGCCGACGTCGATGGCGACGGCCGCAACGACTTGTGCTACCTGACGAGCGCCGACAGCGACCGCCCGCTGTGCGTGCGGCTGCAGCGGCCCAACGCCAAACTGGGGCCCGAGCTGCGCTGCGAACTCCCGCGGCCGCGAGGGGTCACGTTCGCCGACATCGATGGCAAGCCGGGACACGAAATTCTGGCGATCGAAGCGCAAACCGGTCGCGTCAAAGTCCACCAGTTGCAGCGCCCCGAGACGCAGGCCGGCGACCCGGCGGGGCAGTTGATCCAGTTCGGGTTCGGCCAGCAGGCCGCCGACAAGAATCGCGATCTGGCCACCGGCGACCTCGATGGCGACGGGCGGGTCGATGTCGTCGTCACCGACCCAGGCGCAGCACAAATGATCGTGTTCTTGCAGCAGGCCGACACCGGGCTCGACCTGGGCAGCACGTTTCCCGGTCTGGTGGGAGCCGAGCAGGTTCGCGTGGGCGATGTCGATGGCGACAAAAAGGCCGAGGTGCTGGTTTTGAGCACCAAGGAGAAGACGATCGGTCTCAGCCGCATGCAGGAAGGCCGCCTGACGTTTCCGCAGGGGGTGCCGCTCGACAAAGAGCCGGTCTGTCTGGAATTGGCCGACCTCAATGGCGACGGTCGCCAGGAACTGATCGTGATTGTCCGAGAACGGACCGGCCAATCGAGCAAGTTCATGCTGCAGGCGCTCTCTCGCGAAGAGAACGCCTGGCGCCCGTTCAAATGGGACGAGAAAGAGAGCATCCCCCTGACGATCAAGGGCAACCCCGAACGACTCGTCGCGCTGGATGCCAACCATGATGGCAAAACCGACTTTCTGATCTTCAGCTCTGACAGCGAGAAGCCGCCGGTGTTTTTGCTGACCAATGCCAAGGGGGTTCCGACCGAACTGCCGGCAACCGACGGCGGATTCGGGCTGGGCAAGGTCGCGGCGGGGGGCCTGTTCATCGGGATGCTCGATCAGCCGGCGATTCTCGTGGCGCAAAGCAACTTCGCCCGTAACGTGGCCGTCAACGACAAGGGCCAGTGGCAGGTGCTCGACCAGTACAACGCATCTGAAGCCGAAGCAAGAATCGTCGGCGTCGCGACGCTCGACCTCGACGGCCAGCCCGGCCGTGAAATCGTCCTCGTCGATCTGGGGGTCAAGAAAATGCGAATTCTTCGAAAGGAAGAGACCATTTATCGTCCCTGGCGGGAAGTCGACATCGGCCCGTTTCCCTACAAGTCGACGCACGTCGCCGACCTCGATGGCGACGGTCGCGACGATTTGCTGCTGTTTGGCACAGGTAAGTTCGGCGTGCTGTACGCGGGGCGAACCGATCCGCGGCTGAAGACGATCGCCTCGTATGAATCGAAGCAGGAAAAGGTGCATTTCAACGACCTGGCGGCCGGCGACATCAATTCCGACGGTCAAATCGACATCGTCGCAATCGACACCCAGTCGCAACTGGTCGATATCCTGAACTACACGCCGACGTCGGGTCTCAGACACGCCTTGCAGTTTCGCCTGTTCGAGTCAAAAAGTCTGGCGGGTGAAGAGCGCACCGGCAATGAGCCTCGCGAACTGCTGATCACCGACGTCACTGGCGACGGCCGACCCGACCTGGTGATTCTCAGCCACGATCGGGTGCTGGTTTACCCCCAGGATGACGAACAGCAACCGGTCGAAGCGGCCGCCGTGAAATGAGGCGGGCCAGTCGCCGCAAGTCATCTGCCAGCAGGTCCCGCTTGCCGAGCGGGACCTTGGGTGGCGTGAAAATCATCCGCAGCGTGCATCGGACAACGACTGGCGCCCTCGTGTCCGTAGCCTGAGGACCGGCGCATCAATAACTGTCGCATTGTCGCCTTTCGCTCCGCGAAAGGACGCGTTCTTTCGCGGAGCGAAAGACGACACTGATTGACGCGCCGATCCTGAGCCGTCCCGTCCGGCAGACAGGACCTACTGCCGAGCGGGACGAACGTTGCGGCGCTACAACAACGGGGCGTTCTACATGTTTCGAGCACCGTGTCAAGTAGAATCGCCACGTTTTTATTCAGACCAGTCGAAACCGTAGCGCTGCTCGAATTGCTTGATCTGGCTGTTGAGCAAGGGCAAGTCGACAAGCGTCACTTCGCCCGATCGGCTGCCCCAGGCGAGGTAGCGGCTGTGCGGGCTGAAGCTGACGCATTCGGAAGACGGGATGGCACCGTCTCGAGTCGAAAGCAGCAACCATGTGCGATTGTCGCGCCGTCGATCCCGCAATTGAAACGGGTAGCGAGAACTAATGCTTCCACCGGATTCATTGAATTCCACCGACCAACCTCCATCTGTCGAAAGTGCCAGAGGGGCATGCGGCGAGGGCGCCGATTCGATCGAGTTTCCCCGAGACAGGTCGATGCGTTCTCCGGCATGCCAGAGCTCTTTGCCGTCTCTGCGAAGGCGGCCATGCGGCTCACCTGCGTTTGCTCCGTATTGATAGGGGGTATCTTCATGCCAGAGCCGCGTGCGTGATGCCAAGTCCCAGATTTCAGCCCGCGCCATCTCGCCCGGCCGGCGCGGGCCGGTCCAGAAGTAGATTCGACCATCGTCCGAGAGCGACTGCATGAAGAACGATTTTTCCCCAGGTAATGCCGATCGCACGACGATGTGCTTACGCGGCTCACGTCCCACCGCATATTCGCGAACGACGGTCTGGCTCGTCCATTCATCAGTCGGATTCGATTTCTCTTCCCGAACCAGTCGAAACCAGCCATCCCCCACAGAGGCCAGACAATCGATTCCAAACGGGAGGCGCCATTCCCCAATCGTCATGGAAGTGGCTACATCGATGATCCGGAATCGACTTTCTGCACCGACCACCGCGTGGGAAATGGCCAGTTGCCGGCCCCTCTCGTCCAGCGCGATGCCGACATTCAATGCATAGACGTCTGCATCCTCTGAGACCACTCGCGCAACCTGACGGCCCGATGTGGCGTTCCACACGCGCATCTCGAAGCGACTGTCCAACGCCACGAGATGGCTTTCGTCGGCTGACCAGCGGATTTGAGCGACGTTCCCCGCAAGACCGGTCAATGCGCGGTTTGCACGCGGCAACAACAACTCGCAGATTGCCGAGTCAGCCTGTCCGGACACGGCGAACCGCCGGCTGTCTCGTGCAAATCCCTGGGGAGCGCCAAACGGGTTCGCAACGACCTTGCGACCGCTCTTTGCATCCCAGACGCCTTGCGTGGAACTGTCCCCTGTGGCAATCCAACGCCCATCCGGGCTCCAGCACAGGCCCTGAATCATGTCGAGCCCCGTAACAACGAGTAGAGACCCATCCCGCGGCGAAAACTCATGGATGGCCACCCGGCCTCCTCTTAACCCGACTGCCAGTCGATTGCTCTCCGGCGACCAAGCCAGTGCCTCGATCGGGTACGGTTCGCCGCGAATTTCGCGCGACAATTTGCCGTACATGTCGTGAATGACGATGTGGCCGCGTTTGTCGCCAATGGCGACATATGCGGCGTCGGCCGAGAAGGCCGCTGCGGTGGGCGATTCGGGCCAGGCGGCGAGGGTCTGGTTGTGATTGAGTTGTTCGAGATCGTCTAATGGCGCGCTCGCCACCGTACCGTCGCCACAACAGATGCGTATTGTGACCGGTGCGTCACGCAACTCGGCGGCAGGAGGACTGAATGCCATACAAACGACAAACGGCCCCTCACCACTGCGCCAGGCCGCCTGTCGCTGTGTGATCGATTCGTTCCACAATTCAAGACCGCCGCTCGCCGGCGCATACGCCAGGTAGTGGCCGTCGTAACTATAGGCCACCCTGGGCTGAGGCCTGCGGTTCGTCGCGTTTGCAGGGAACCCCGCAGGTTTTCCGGGAACCACGCGATACGGACGGTCGCTTGCGGCCACGGCCAGTTCCTGACCTGAGGGATGCAGGGCGACGGGCCAGGGTAGATTGGGACTGATGCCAGGCAACTCGGTTCGGCTGACCAGTTGCAGGTCGATTTCACCCAGGGCGGCGACCAGCAACGCCCGGATCTCAAGATCGAACTGTTCGGCCGGGGCGTCAGGGAGCAGTTTTTTGCGGCAATCGGCCAGTTCCTCAAGCAGGTTTTCACTGACAGTTTTCGTGCGTCCGGCCACACCGCTGCGCAAGAGCTCGCGCCCCTCGACGAGCAGGGCCTGCATTCGCGTTTCTTCGCGGGCGCCGCGGCTGATCTGGTTTTCACGCCCGCGCATGTAGCTCAGCAGCAGAGTGCCGATGGTCGCCAGCAACAAGAGAGCGCTGTTGCCCATGAATGCGCAAAGCAACCTGTTTCGTTGACACCAGCGGCGAGCGCGAATCGTCCAGCGTGGTGGCGTAACTGCCAGCGGCAGATCATCGAGCCAGCGGCGTAATTCGTCAGCCATTTGACCGGCCGACTGATAGCGGCTCTCGGGTGACTTCGCCAGGGCCTTCAGGCAGATCGTTTGCAGATCGGCGGGGATTCTCGGAACCAATTCGCTCGGCGGAACCGGTTGCTGCTCGATAATTTGCTGCCGCACCGTCTCGGCCGGACCTTCGAACAGCTTGCGCCCGGTGAGCATGCGATAGAGCACCACCCCAAGGCTATACACGTCGCTTCGGGCATCGACGGGGCGTCCCACCGACTGTTCGGGCGACATATAGGGGAGCGTCCCGATGACTTCGTAGCCATTGCCAGGTGCGGACTCGGCCCCAGGTTCACGCGCTCCCGACGATGCCAGACCGAAGTCGGTGAGCTGTGGCTCTCCCCGTTCATCCAGCAGGATGTTGCGCGGTTTGACGTCGAGGTGAATGATCCCCCGTTCATGCGCGTATTGCAGAGCCTCGGCCAATTTGCGCACCATCTCGGCGGTGCGGCGAAACTCGAGTGGAGGGATTTGGTTCGTTTGCAACAACGTTTCCAGGGACTGGCCGGCGACCTGTTCCATCACCAGGTAGGGCTGGCCGCCATAGGTGCCAAAATCGTAAAGCGGAACCAGGTGCGAGTGCCGCAGGCCGGCGATGATTTGCGCCTCGGCGGCAAACCGCTCGCGGTATCTGGACTCGCCCAGAAATTGCGGGTGCAGCATCTTAACACTACAGCGCACTTTGCGCACAAATCGTTTTGGGATATGACTCTGCCGTGAGCGTCGTTGGACGACGGTTTCTCAGGGGAGAGTCAAGGATGACAGAGCAGCAGATCCGCAGTTTGGGTGGTGAATTGGCGAGGTTTCTTTCAG
>SIAF01000048.1 GCA_009691905.1 Planctomycetaceae bacterium
CGGGACTTGGCTCTCGAACCGACCGACAGTTCCTAACAAGGCCCCAACACGCGTCATCCTCTCTTTTGTCCTGCCAGATCTTCCCCACCGAAACGGCCGGAGACCGTCCGTCCATTGCTTCGGACAACGGGTTGGACGAATGTTTACACTCAAAGGCACCTCGAATGAAAAAGGGCGTTCGACTTCAGGGCCCGCCGTCTGGAATGGCTGCGCCAGTGAAACTCACCGGGGCGCCGCCGAAACGATTCGAGTATCCCAGTATTTATCTCTTCGCGCCCGAGGAAGTCGCCATTTTCATCAGCCCTTTACGGCTTCAGCCATTTCGCGAGTATTTCGAACGCCTCCAGGCCGGCGACGACGTGCCCTCCTTCGAACACTTCGAACGTGGCTCTGTCAACAACGTGCAGCTTTTCGTAATACCCCTGGACGGTCTTGAATTCCTCCTGGGCCACCTTCCAATAGGCGACCTTGTCTTCCCGGCCCTGTTCAATGTGCAGCGGCCGCGGGCAGATCATCGAGCAGAGGTCGGCGTCGGCAAACTCGGTCGCCTGTTTGCTGAAGAAGGCATAGTTCTCGGCGACTTCGATGTACGCCGTGTAAAAGGGCGAGGGCTTGGTCATCTTCTGCGTTGATTCCATGAAGTGCCCGCTCACGGCGCAGGCGGCGAGGCGCGGGTCGAGTGCTGCCGCGTACATCGCCGTGCGGCCCCCCCAACTGATGCCGTAAACGCCGATCCGATCAGCCGCCACGTCAGGGCGCGCGGCAAGATAATCGACCAATCGCATGATCTTGAATTGTTCGAGCCCCTGCATCCGCTCGCCGACCATGATCGCCTTGCGATCGAGCCAGTTGCGCTTGGGTCCCGCGTTCATCATGACCGGCGCGAAGACGACGTAGCCCCGCTCGACCGCCTGCAAGCCGAAGCGGTTGTGGTAATCGCTCTTGTCGACGATCCCGCAGACGAGTTCGGGGGTCCCGGCCATGCCGTGCAGGCACATCAGCGCGGGGCGCTTCCCGGAGTATTTTTTGGGAAGCAACAGAATGCCATAGACTTCGACCTCGTCGAAGGCTTTGATCCAGACTCGCTTTGCGACGTACGTTTCGGTCTCGCGAATCGCCTCTTCGCGAACATCGAGTTTCGCGGGCGTGTAATCCATCCCCCCGAGGTAATCGGCAAACCGTTTGCGCCAGGGAGCGATCGACTTCTCGTACGCGGCGACGCTCGAGAAGTCTCGTTTCCAGACCGCCGCGCGCTGGGCGTACGATTCGGCCAGTCGCTTGTCGAAATAGGCTTCGAGCTGGGATCGCTGCTCTTCCTGGTAGGCGGCTTCCTGCTCCTCCTGCGTCGGAGTATCTTCAGCGCGAGAAACTTGCGGATCGGTCAAATGGAAAGCCGCGATGGACACGACCAAACACAGCAACGAACCAAGTCGCGACGAAAAATTGAACATGGCAATTCTCGCTGAGAAGGGCAAGGTAAGTAGGTCAGCCTTTTCGAGGCTGACGGAATCACGGTGAATTCCGCGAAATCGGAGCGTCTGCGTCAGACGGAAAAGCTTGAACTGCAATCGACTGATTCGGCGACGTGCATTTCGTCGTGCCACGATGTCAAATCTCAAATTTGAGATTTCAGATTTCTGAATTAAAGCAGAAGCCAGCAGAGTCACTGGCGCGACACATGGTCTTCGACCGCCCCGACACGGGCAACCACAAATCAGCCCGGGGCAGAGCGAAGCGGAGCGGAATAGCCGCGACGCGTCGCCTCGGGTCACGGCTGACGTCATTGCGTAAAGTCCGTCAGGCTCATCCATTTGAAATACCAGAGCAAACCACAGAATCCAACGGAAACAACGAGCCCCAGGAGTCCCCAACCCACCAGGAGCCCAATGGTCGATTCGACTTCCGCACCTGCGTTGAGGCGCAAGTAAAGGCCGCATCCCATACCGAACAAAGGGCCGCACGCGAGCGTTGTCACGAACAACTTTCGATAGAATAAATTGAACTGAGCGACGGTCTCGTGGACGGATGGGAGATTCATTTCTCGCTCCAGATCCTCGTTCCAGCCTTGCTGCACATCACCACTCAATCGCTGGCGAAAAACCTGCATCAGCCGTCTGCGATCAGCGGGTCGAAAATCGCCGAACCGGATCTTTTGCTTCCGACTTGCTGTCGCCAATTTCAAAGAAAACGGCCGAGAAAGCCAATGGGCGAGTGCAATCTGATCGAAATCCATCGCGAAGCTCGTCAAAACACCGGTGAAACGTACCGTGCGGTCGTCAATAGTAATTGATTCGCGAAGGGACGAAGCGGTAGTCCAAAGGCCGAGCCCGACGAAGGGCGACCAGGCAACGCCAAAAATTAACACGGCGAGCAGACGTCGGTCCGGCGGCGCGTCAAAGTACATCGCCACGACACTCCCGACCTGCGCAATCAGAAAAATTGATGTCGCAGTCATGCCGAGCCGAAAGCGAGACGGTCTGTACTTGAAGGATTCGTGCATGGCGCGTGACCTCCGTTTGCGCACACGAAGAAGAAGCATCCTGATCGGACTGACGAAACTTGTTTCGCCCTTGCAGGCAACGCCGTGAAGGATTCTGTGGGCAATAAAATACGTAATTTGCGAGATACGAGTCGTCAGCGCCGAAATTTCGACGGTCGCAAAACTATCCAAACCGCGCAAATTACGGCCAGAAATCCTTCACGGCGTTGCCTTGCAGGGCTGCTGTTGCCTCATCGTGCGACCCGGGGCGACGCTACGCGGCCTTCGCCGCTTCGCTCTGCCCCGGGCTGATTTGTTGTAGCCCTTCGGGCTATTTCGCGAAAGGCGACACTCAACATACTTCACGCACGTCATGCGCGGCCCTGAACTGACGCTCGCTATCGCCCGCACCCCAAAGTCGCGCGTGCGGTGCGCGGATCTTGCAAAGAACGATTCTACGGCGCCTGATTTCGAACTCCCCGGCGAACGGTCACGAGGCACCAGGCAATCAAACCGGCGTTGAGGGCGGCGAACACGAGAAACACCGCCAGCCCTCCCACCGTCGCGGCGTCGGCGTGCAGGTCGTAGAGGGCCGTCACATCGATCGCCGCCAATCGCCGGCCTTCGCGCAATACGCTCACTCCCACCACAGTCAGCAGCCATCCCGCCGAGATCAGCACCAGTCGGCCGCGCTGCAGGCCGGCCTGGTTCCGGCCGGCCAACCAGCCGGCCGCCTGCAGAATGACACCGACCAACGCGGCCGCCAGGTAGGGTCGGTACGCCGACGACACAAGTTGGTCACGAAGCTCTGGCGCCAGATTCTCCACGTACCAGGCCGCACTCGCAATTGCAGTCGCCAGCCCGCTAAGCGCGAGGCGCGTGCAACTTTGATTGGCGGTTGCAGGCACGGGACGACCCAGGCGGGCGAGGCACCACCACTGCCAGGCGACGATCGTCGCCATCGTCGGAAACGCCCCGGTAAACCAGACCGCCAGCCGCGGCCCGAGCTCGGGATCCCTGAAAAACAGCCGCCCCGACGCGTACTGATCGGACCACGCCGATTCATTGAGGCTCAGCAAATGATTTTCGGTCCACGACCAGGCGACGAATGCAAAGCACGCAAACGCTCCACAGCCCACGACGATCCGCCAGACGAATGAAGCCTCGCCAATGATGCGACTTTTGAGCAGATACAACAGGTAGAAGCCGACAATCAGCACTGGCAGAATCGCCATCCAGCGATGAAACAGCAGCAGATTGGCCGTATAGAACTGCCGCTGGTAGAGAATCTGGATGAAAAGCAAAGGGGCGATGCCGGCCGTGATGGCCGCGCTGAGCATGAACGGCATCCAGTCGCGCAATGGACCGGCCAGCGGATGGTCCGTCAGGCGATTCGAATCTCGTCCATGCCGCACCGCAAACGCCGCCAGATAGGCGGAGCCGGCCAGGACGTAATTCATAAAGGCGACATGAATCACCAGCGTCGCCAGGTACAGCGTCAGATAGAACGCCGTGGGGAGCGGAAAGTCGAAGGGGAAGGGAGCGCCCATCAGCGGCTCTCCCTGCGGGCCGGATGGGTGAACATCTCACCCGGTTGGGTTCCGGCCTCTTGCAGCCCCTGCTGAATTCGGGCCAACACCGCCCGATCGTCGGACACCGGCCAGGTCGTCGGCGAGTCGGCCACAACCCACTCGAGGTATTGCACGAGGGCTTCGCATTCCTCGGGATTGCCGGCGAACGGGGGCATGAAGGTTTTCGTCCGCTGCAAGCGGGCGATATTCACCCGCTTCTGCTCGGTCGACCAGGCGCCCGCCAGGTGGACGAGTGCATTGGCGCCATCCAGCGTGTGACAGACGCTGCATTGAAACCGGAAGACTTTCGCACCCAATCGCAATTGATCGCTCGGCAGCGCATCGGCGTGGCGCAGCGGGTACGGGTCGTCGGTGACCGAGCCTTTCTCCCGCAGGGCTTCAACTTCGCCGCGCCGAATTGAATTCGAGTACAGCGTCTCGCGAATCGTGAACGGCTTGCGAACTCCTTCGCGGACGAACTCGCCGCCGGCGGTGGCTGCGAACGCCAGCGAACACAACAGCGTTGCTGTCGCTCCATTGACATACAGCTTTTGTCGGATCAACCCGAAGACGGCATACAGCCCGATCATCAGCGACATGCCGATCGACAGGACCAGAAACATCATCATCGGCACGTTCGCCCCCAGCGCCCAAGCGCGGCTGTCGGCGGGAATGCTGGCAAAGTACCACAGGCCCAGCAGGGGCATGGCCAGCATCGGGGTCAGAAGTCGCGCCGATTGATTGATCAGCACCGTTCGGGCCGCGCGATCGAGCGCGCCCATCGTGTTGATCACGACGCAGGCGACGAGCGCGGCGATGGTCATCGACACGATCGTGCGAAAGATCAGCGAGGGCCAGAAACTGGAATTGAAAAAACCGCTCCAGACGTTTCGCGTCTCGACCCAGCTTCCCGGGGTCAACTGCCACGATAGAATCCCGTTGATCCAGAACAGGCTGAACCAGGCCGCCAGCGAGTACACCGCCAGCAGCCTCAACCGCGAACGGTCGTCGAGCCGCTCGCCGTAACGATAAAAGGCATATCCCGAGACGATTTCGAGGCAGAAGAAAGTCCACTCGATGGCCCAGATCCAGTGAAACTCGCCGACCATCAGGCCGATCGTGCGCGGGCTGACCTGAATGGAGGTGAACCACATTCCCACGCCGGTCAGCGCCCCGACGACGAAGCTGATCAGCACCAGCAGTTTGAAGAAGTTATCGACAAATCGCCGTGCGTCGGGGCTTTTGCCGCATTGCGACAGCCATTCGAGATAGCACATCAGCAGCCCGCCGCCGATGGCGAACTGCGCCAGAAAGACGTGGAAAATCCCCAGACCGCCGATGACCATCCCCTTCATGGCGGGACCGAAATCGTTGATCGGGTAATACGGAAAGACGAGGGAATCGGGCATGATGGCGCAGTTCGTTGCGGAGCTATCAAACGGTTCCCCGACGATCACTCGGCGGCGCGAAGTTTCGGCCCGACAAACCGGCACAACCGGCCGCCCCCCAGGGCCGCGTCGCCTGAGAATTCGACCGCGGCGACGAAGCCCTTGTCAAAATCGAACTGGCCGCCGCCGACGAAACTCGCCAGCGCGGCACTCAAATCGGGTTCGTGACCGACCAGGGCGACCGTGGCGGCCGACGTTTGACGGGCTGCCTCGAGCAGTGCTCGCGGCTCGGCGCCGGGACCAAGCACCACGGATTCGACAACGTCCTTCTTCTTCAGCCCCATTCCTTTTCGCAGAATCTCGGCTGTCTCGACGGCGCGAACGAGCGGGCTGGTGAGGATCACCGCCGGGGGCGCTCCCTGTGTTTCCAGCCATTTCACGAAACTGCGGAATTGCCGCCGTCCCTTGTCAGTCAGCGGCCGCACCTCATCCGGGCCGTTGAATTCGTCCCGGTCTGCGGCCACTGCGTGCCGCACGAGCCATACCAGCATGATCGCCCCTTGAGTCGATGAGATGGGAAGGATGAATCGGTCGGCCGGATGCTCAAAAAAAACTCGCGACGCTCTCGTGAGCGCCGCGAGGTGCTGAATAATCTCTGACCATGCGACGAACTACGGCTTCTTCGCGATTTCGGCCTTGATCGCCTCGGTCACTTCGTCGGCCATCGGATCGACCTTGGGCTTGAACCGGGCCACGATTTCACCATTGCGACCGACGAGAAACTTTTCGAAGTTCCACGAGATGTCGCCCGCGAATTTCGGGTCGGTATCCTTCGAGGTCAGGTGCTTGTAAAGCGGGCAAATGGCATCCCCCTTCACGGCAACCTTCGAGAGCATGTCGAACTTCACGCCGTAGTTCTTCGCGCAGAACTGCGAAATCTCGGCGTCGGTCCCCGGTTCCTGCTTGCCGAACTCGTTGGCCGGCACGCCGATGATCGCCAAGCCGTCTTTGCCGTACTTCTCGTGCAATTCTTCCAGTCCCTTGTATTGCGGGGTCAGGCCGCACTGACTGGCGACGTTGACGAACAACACCACCTTGCCTTGATAGTCGGCCAAGTTGACTTCCTTGCCGTCGAGTTTCTTCATCTTGAATTTCAGGACTTCGGGCACTTTCTTGTCTCCCTTGTCGTCGGAGTTCGCACCCGTCGCGACCACAGCCATCAATGCTGCTGCCATGAATACCGCCATTGCCTTGTGCATGAGTTGCTCCCGCTTGAAAATGAGTGATGCTAGCCCACTCGGGACTTTGCCGAGCGGTTTCCAACAGATCAACGTCCATTGATTTTAACCCCGGTCGTTCGATTTGTGTAGTCAACACAACCTGCGACAGGGACTTGAAGCCGGCGTGCCATTGAATGATGCCCGCCCCTTCAGCTTGCATTGCAACTGCCACAACGGACAATGAATCAGGGTGTCACTGGTTCGTTTCGCCGGCCCGTTCACCGGGCCGCACATCCCGCACAGTCCCTGACCAAACTGAAAGTCGATGGCCGACAACTCAGACAATCCGCATCCGGAAAACGAGCCATCCCGTCGGGCCGCGTCGCCGCAAACCCGCGCCGGGGCGATCGACGTGACGACCGGCGGCGAATCGCCAGCCACCGCGCAGCGCCGGCAATCGGCTTTGGACGGCTTGCGCCAGGCCGCACTCCACGCCGCCGGGGTGCTTCCCGAGCCAACCCTGCCGGCCGGCCGGCAGCCCCGGTTCTGGCTGCGAGCCAACGATCAGGTGTTGATCGCGGTGTTGTTGGCGGCGGCAACGTGTCTGATGGCCGTCCACTGGGTGCGCGTCAGCGACTGGGGCCGCCGACCGATTGAAATCGACCGGTTACCGCAGGCGGCGTACCTCTACCGCATCGATATCAACACCGCGACGTGGGTCGAATGGGCTCAATTCGACGGTATCGGCGAAACGCTCGCCCGCCGGATCGTCGACGATCGTGAGCGCCGGGGCCCGTTCGAGAGCGTCGAAGATGTCCAGCGCGTTCGGGGCATCGGCCCGGTGAAATTCGAGGCGATGCGGAAGCACCTGGACCGGGCCGCGGAAGATGATTCGAATGGAAATGACCACTGAGACTGACTTGACTGTGAACAGCCTGCGCCCCTAAGCTTCAACCGATCACAGTTCGCAGTGAATCGATCAGGGGCGAAGCTGCTTGAGGTGGTCGAGAACCGCAACAATCTCGGTTTCGCGGGATTCTCAGTTGCGCGGGGTCGAAAAGCTGTCTCCAAGGGCAATGGGGACTTGTGAACCAGGTCAGGTCCTAACAGAAGCAGCCTTAAGCAACCGTCTTCCATGTGCCTGCGGAGACAGCTTTTCGCCCCCGCCCACACGTCCTTGCCCGCTTCCGAACAGTCGAAGCCCGGGCGATTGGTCATCCGGCCAACCGAGGTTCACTTCGTCTCCCTGAGCGAGTAACCCGCTATGGAATACACCGTCCTCGCGCGCCGTTTTCGTCCGCAATCGTTCGGCGAAGTCGTCGGCCAGGAAATGATCTCGCAGGCCCTCAAAAACGCCATCGCCAGCGAACGCGTGGCGCATGCCTACCTGTTCACGGGAGCGCGCGGCGTCGGCAAGACCTCGACGGCGCGGATTCTCGCCAAATCGCTGAACTGTCCGCAGGCGCACGACGGCGATCCCTGCAACGCCTGTGAAATCTGCCGCAGCATTTCGGTAGGCAGCGACATGGACGTGCTCGAGATCGACGGCGCATCGAACCGCGGAATCGACGAAATTCGCGACCTGCGCGCCAACGTCAGTGTCAAACCAATGCGCTGCCGGTACAAGATTTACATCATTGACGAAGTCCACATGCTCACCACGCCGGCCTTCAATGCGCTGCTGAAAACGCTGGAAGAGCCCCCGGCCAATGTGAAATTCATCTTCTGCACGACCGAGCCCGAAAAGGTGCCCGACACGATTCTCTCGCGATGCCAGCGCTTCGACTTCGGGATTATTGCCACCGCATCCATTCAACAGCGGTTGGCCGAAATAGCGACGGCCGAAGGGGTCGAGGTCGAACCGGCGGCCCTGCAACTGGTCGCACGCCGCGCGAACGGATCGATGCGCGACAGCCAGTCGCTGTTCGACCAGTTGCTGGCGTTCGGGGGCCGGACGATCGGCGCATCCGACGTGCATCGCCTGCTGGGGACCGCACCGGACGACCGCCTGATCGATTTGAGCGCCGCGCTGATCGCCCGCGATCGCGGCCGCGCGCTGCAACTGTTGCATGCCGCCCTCGATTCCGGCACGCAGTTGGGCGAGCTGGCCGATCAGCTTCTGGCCTATTTCCGCGACCTGATGGTGCTGGCCGCCGGCGCCGCCAGGACACGACTGATCTCGGTCGGCGACGAACAGCGCCCGACGCTGGCGGCGCAAGCCGAAGCCTGGGGTCTCAGCTCGATCCTGGCGGCACTCCAGATCCTGTCCGAGGCGAAGGCCCGCATGAAAGGGGTCGCCTATGGATCGATTCTCGCAGAGCTCGCGCTGGTGCGCATCGCCTCCCTGGAAGACTTTCAAGGCCTGGGAGCGGTCCTGGAGCACCTGGCCTCGGGAAAGCTCCCGCCAGAGGGTGCTGTCATGCCAGCCCGGGCCGTCACCCGGGCGCTCCCGATCACCAAAGTCACGCAACCGTCTACCACACCCTCGACCACACCCGACACGGGACATCGTGGGTTGCCCCCCTCGACGCCTTCCGAACAGCCTGCGATTTCAGAAAAATCGTCCGATCCCTTTATCAAGAAAGATTTTAACGACAAGTCGGTGCAAAGTCCTGATCAACCGACCGAGAGTGTCCCTGTCGTTGCCCGTATCCCTTTCGAATCCGGTCGCGAAAACGAGATTTGGGCGCAAGTTGTTTCAAATTTGTCGGATATGACGAAGTCGCATGCGAAAAATATACTTAATGCAGCAATTTCCGGGCCAAATCAGCTAGTCCTGACATTTCCGAAGAGCTATGATCAGAGCAAGCGGCATTTCGAGCGGTCGGCCGATCAGTTGCGACTGCTCGAAGCGGCGGTGGAACGGGTAACCGGAACCCCGGTTCGGATCCTGTTGACCGTCAACCAGGCCGAGACTCCCGGCTCGGAAAGCGAAGCCCGGTCGTCCCGCCCCGAGGCGGATCGCCGCCAGCAGATCGCTGACGGGGACTCGCTCGTGCAGCGGGCGCTGGCGGCATTCGGTGCAACACTGATTCGGGTCGAGACGGAATCGAAAGCAACCCCGGACTGAATCGCGGGAACGAACTTCGAAAGCAAAACACAAGCGGCTGATGCTCGACAACGGCCGCGTCGCAGAATCTCGGCATTCGCCGCGATCTGAAATTCTATTGCGAAGGTTGAGACGATGTTCAAAGGACTGGGGCAACTGACATCACTGCTCAAGAACGCCAAAGAGATTCAAGGCCGCATGCATGAGATGCAAGAGGCCCTGAAGCGCGTCCGCGTCAGCGGTGCCGCCGGCGGCGGCATGGTGACCGTCGAGATGAACGGCCAGCAGCAGGTTTTGTCGTGCCGCATCGACGAACAACTTTTCGCCGCGGGCGACCGCGAGATCGTAGAAGACCTGGTCGTGGCGGCTTGCAATCAGGCCCTCGACAAGGTGAAGCAGTCGGCCGCCGACGAGATGAGCAAAATGGCCGGTGGGTTCGACATCCCCGAATTGGGCGAGGCCCTGTCAAAACTCGGCAATGAGGGCGCAGGAGGCCAGTCGTGAGTCCGTATGGCCCCGCCATGAGCCTGTTGATCGAACAATTCGAGATGCTGCCGGGCATCGGACGCAAGTCGGCAGAACGGCTGGCGCACTTTATTCTCATGTGTCCGTCGGAAAAGGCGCTGGGACTGGCCGATGCGATTCGCACAGTGAAAACCACCGTCCGCCCCTGCGCCGTGTGCTTCAACCTGACGGAGGGCCCGACGTGCGCGATCTGTTCTGATACGCGGCGCGACCCGCAGGTGGTGTGCGTCGTCGAGCAGCCGCGCGATCTGATTTCCATCGAATCGTCTGGCGCCTTTCAGGGCATGTACCACGTGCTCCAGGGACGGATTTCGCCGCTGGAAGGGATGGGCCCCGAGCAATTGACGATCGACGCGCTCGTCAAGCGGATTCGCAGAGAGGGCGTGCGCGAGGTGGTGATGGCCACCAACCCCACACTCGAAGGGGACGGGACGGCGCTGTTCATTTCGAACCTGCTCGCCGACCTTCCCGTCAAAATCACCCGGTTGGCCCGAGGAATTGCCTCAGGCAGCGTGCTCGAATACGCCAACCGCGAGATGCTGGCCGACGCGATGCGCGGGAGGCACTCCTTCTGATGCACCTGGGCCTGTCACAGCACATGCGCATGAGCCAGCAAATGCGGCTGGCTCCGCGAATGATCCAGTCGATGGAAATTCTCCAGTTGCCGATCATGGCGCTGAAAGAACGCATCGAGCAGGAGCTGATCGAAAACCCGCTTCTCGAAGAACCGGCGATCGAAAACGACGGCCCCGGGACGATCGAGCCGGTTGAACCTTCCGACGGCCCCGTTGTCGAAAAGCCGGTCGAGCAGAAAGAGCTGCTGGTCGACTCGAACGACAACAACAAGGACGATTTCGAGCGTCTGACCGAGATGTCGCCGGACGAATGGCCCGACGACGATTATTCGTACTCGCCGCGAGTTTCGTCGAACCGCATGGACGAAGAGGGCGATCGGGCGCACGATGCGATCGCGAATCTGGTCGAGCGTCCCGAGTCGATTCAGACTCACCTGCTCGAGCAGTTCCGCTATTTCACCTGCTCGATCGAGATTCGCGAATTCGCCGAGTTCCTGATTCAAAATCTCGACGGCAACGGACGGATGCCCAGCCCGTTGGAAGAGATCGTGCAGGTTTACGAATCGACCGGCGGCCGCCCGATTGCCCTCGACGACGCGCAGCGAACGCTGTCGTTGATTCAGAAGCTCGACCCGCCCGGCGTCGGGGCCCGCGATTTGAAAGAGTGTTTCCTGCTGCAAATCGGGCCCACGACTCCCTTGCGCGACGTGCTGGTGACGCTGATCACCTCGCATCTCGAAGACCTCGCCGAAAACCGCCTGCCCTTGATCGAGCGGAAAACCGGCTACGACATCGAATTGATCAAAGAAGCCCGCGAAGAACTCCAGAATCTCAATCCCTGGCCCGGTCGCGATTTCCAATCGGTTTCGGCCCCCAGTGTGACCCCCGACCTGTTCATTGAGCAGAACGCCAGTGGAAAGTACGTCGTGCGGCTGGAAGACGAGTACACCCCGCGACTCAATATCAGCCGCAAGTACCAGCAGTTATTGGCGAACGGGCAGGCCGATCAGCAGACCAAAGACTACATCAAGCGCAAGATCGAATCGGCACGTTGGCTGATCGAGTCGATCGAGCAGCGCTACAACACCCTCAAACGCGTGGCGCAGGCCATCGTCGATCACCAGACGGCGTTTCTCGAGCACGGGCCTGAAGCCATCGTCCCGCTCAAAATGCAGCAGATCGCCGACGTCGTCGGCGTTCACGTCACGACCGTTTCGCGGGCCGTCGACGACAAATACGTGCAGACGCCGCGCGGGATTTTTGCCCTCAAGCGATTCTTCGGCGGAGGGACCACGACCACCGGCGGCGAAGAGGTCGCCTGGGACATCATTCGCATCAAGCTCAAAGAGATCATCGCAGCCGAAGACAAGAATCGTCCCCTCAGCGACGACGACCTGGTGAAAGAGCTGGCCAAATACGGTTATGAACTGGCCCGGCGCACGATCACTAAATACCGCAAGGCGCTCAAAATCCCTTCATCGCGGCAGCGAAGGGCCTATTGACGGTTGCAGAAGTCTCGTTCGGAAATTTGGCCCAGTCGCCATGTTAGATTTCAGCGATGAAAACCATAATGGTGCATCGGACACCCCGCCTCGGTTTGATCTATGCCGTCGTGGTCGCGGCTGTCGTGCCGCTCATGGCCGACTTCGCTCGCTCCGACGACCTCGGCAGCCTGTTCGCTCCCGAGACCGACCGACCGCGCATCGCCGTTATGGAGTGGAATACCAATTCGAATGCCGACGGCTTCAATTTTACGTGGCACGCCAGGCAGGCCGAGAGATACCGCTGCTTCGTGCCGACACTGCCGCTTGAGGCATACGATGCGGGTCCCGAGCATGGGGCTGAAAACCCGAAATGGGTGCAGCAGGCTTTGTTGGCGCACTCCAAGGCCATTCAACACTATGCCGCAACGGGAGGGCCGATTGGCCTGCGCACAAATAACGTCGCTCGAGGTGTGGTATCCAAACGCTATCGCAGTGCGAGACCCGTGGAAACGCCCCCGGATGACTCGCCGTTTGTCTGGCGCACGCAGCCGGGTACGACCGAGCTGGACGATGTCCCGAGTTGCGACCCGTTCGGCGCGAAACAGCCCTGGCCGATTGAGGGACACCTGCTCGCCAGGTCGCTGTACATGCGCCAGATGCAGAAGCTGATGCCCGCTCCGGCGTTTGTGATCTGGGCCGATAACAACGAGGCGTTTCGTCCCAAAGACCCATTTCGTGAAGACTTGGCTGTTCGCGTCGGCAAAAAAATGAAGTCCCTCGACAACGTCTATCAGCCCTATCGGTTTCGATCGCTCGATGTGCTGGGGCAGTCGTCCGTTCGACTGCGCGACCGCGTTGCTGCCGTCGGCATCGAGCAGTGCGATGTGTTCGAAGTGATGGCCGACTTCTATCTTGCCGACAAGTCCAATTACGACGCCTTCTACGCGGCCTTTAACGAGCAATTGACCGACCGCTGGCGGAACCGAATCTCTACGTCCGCCTACTCGGCGCTGCGGGGGGGCGCAAAGCGGTTTCCCGACGCGATCGCCGCCAAGGTCACTGACGCCCCCGAAGCCATCAAGTTTGACGGCAGTGGACCGGGCATTTACATCGGCAATTATCTGCCCACCGACCTGTGCGACCCTAAATTTTATGCCCGGTTGATGAGCGCGATGCGACCGTGGAAGCAGCTCAAACAGAAAAATCCGCGAGCGTTCCGCGTGGTCTATTTCTGGTGCGGTGGCACCAATGCCCTGGCCGCTGCCAAGGCGGATCGGCATCAGCCGATCAGCCCGGCCATTTACGGAGCACACACGGCATGGTGCCTGTGGACAATCAGGGATCCGGGAGTGCCGGTGTTGGCGCATCACTGGCTAGGCAACCAGCGCAAGCCGACTGACAAGTTTTTCTCCAAGCCCGAGAATCAGGCCCAGTTGGCGGCGCTGGGCCGTACCGACCTGGCAAACCTCACTTACAACGACTACATCGATTCGATCTGTGAGGCAGTCGATGCGATCACCGAAAACGCCACGATCGCCGAGTTCTGGAACAAAGGCGAGCCGGTCGATTGGCCTGTCGAGCAGGGCCAGACGGTGCTTTACACAGCGTCGCGACTGGGGGGCAAGGTGTTGCTGTACGCGTTCAGCCCACACAAGCTCGAAGGGCCTGTCAACGTCACGGTGCCGGGCTTCGACCCTCTGACGATCGACGCACCGCAGCCGTCGGGCTACTGGATCGTCAGCGATTCAGGCGCGCAAAAAGTTGCGGTCGAGAACGCGGCGGCCAAAGCCGATAAGCACCCCGCTGAGGCGCCCCAGCCGAAGGCTGCCGATCCGCAGGGCGGGGTCAAGGTGAAACAGAACCAGTAGCACGAACGATCGCGCTGCGAATTCCCGGCCGGGTGGCGGGGTCAGAGCGATGGGGTGTGGGTGCGGCGTGACTGGCATGCTCCAGCTTCGTGCGTCGCGCTGCACAACGTGCAAGATAGTCGAGCGATGGCGCCCCGAGCGTTGGCAAAACAAAAGTGGGGTTGGCAAAACACAAGTGCCTCAGTGGAGCGTCTTGCGCGCGACGGGGCCATCGCCGGCAAGTTGACGAGCGGACTGGCGACGACGTGCATTCATCGCGGCGCGATCGACGCTCGATCCGGCTCGACGCTCTGACCCCGCCACCCTGCCGTGCGTCTCGCTACACGACGTGCAAGACAGTCAATTGTGAATTCCGCCTTAAGCCAGGTTCATCGTCACCGTTTTCAATTCGGTATAATTGGCCAATGCCGCCGCGCCCAGTTCGCGGCCGATGCCGCTCATTTTGAAGCCGCCGAACGGTGCGGCCGCGTCAAACACGTCGTAGCAGTTAATCCACACGGTGCCGGCGCGAATGCTGGCGGCCAGCTTGTGCGCTTTGCTCACGTCGCGAGTCCAGACCGCCGCGGCCAGGCCGTAGAACGTTTTGTTCGCTCGATCGATGACTTCGTCTACCTTCTTGAAGGGCAGAATGCCCATCACC
The DNA here is from genome assembly GCA_009691905.1 of Planctomycetaceae bacterium. Lineage (GTDB taxonomy): Bacteria > Planctomycetota > Planctomycetia > Planctomycetales > Planctomycetaceae > SIAF01. The sequence continues at coordinate 14,800 of SIAF01000048.1, forward strand.
GGGCCGAAGATTTCATCGGTGGCAATCGGCATGTCGTCGGTCACGTTGTCGAAGACAGTCGGCTCGATGAAAAAGCCCTTCTTTCCCCAGCGCTTGCCCCCCGTGACGCACTTCGCGCCCGCTTCTTTCCCCTTGTCGATATAGCTCATGATCTTGTCGAACTGATCGACGTCGATTTGCGGCCCCTGAGACGTTTCAGGATCGAACGGATCACCCAGCTTGCGCGTTTTGGCACGCTTGACCAGTTTTTCGACGAACGCATCGTGAATCTTCTCTTCGACGAACACGCGGCTGCCGGCGCAGCAGCATTGTCCCTGATTGAAAAACAGCCCGAACTCCGTTCCTGCCACAGCAGCATCGAGGTCGGCGTCGGCAAAGATCACGTTGGGGCTTTTTCCCCCCAGTTCGAACGTCAGCCGCTTCAGCGTCTGCGCGGCATCGGCCATGATGATTTGCGCCGTGCGGTACTCGCCGGTGAAGGCGATCTTGTCGACGTCCGGGTGCTTGACCAGGGCCGCGCCGGCCGTGGGACCGTAACCAGGGACGATATTGATTACCCCTTTCGGGAAGCCGGCCTCGATCGCCAGCTCACCGAGTTTCAGACACGACAGCGGCGTCTGTTCGGCGGGCTTCATCACGAGGGTGCAGCCTGCGGCGAGGGCCGGGCTCCATTTCCAGGCGGCCATCAACAGCGGGAAATTCCAGGGAATGATCTGCCCGGCCACACCCAGCGGTTCGCGGCGGGTGTAACAAAAGTAATCGCCCCGAATCGGGATCGTATCGCCAGTGATCTTGTCGGCCCAGCCCGCGTAATACCGCAGGCAGTCGATGACGAGGGGCAAATCGGCGGCGCGGGCGTCGCGAATCGGCTTGCCGTTGTCGAGCGTTTCGAGCGCAGCGAGCTCGTCGAAGTTCTGTTCGACCAGGTCGGCCAGTCGATTCAGCAAACGGCCCCGGTCGCGGGCATCCATCTTCGGCCACTCACCCGATTCGAACGCCTTGCGGGCAGCCTTGGCGGCGCGGTCGATGTCGGCGGCATCCCCTTCGGCGACATCGGCAATTTTCTCTTCAGTGGCGGGGTGATAGGTGGCGAATGTCTTTCCACTTTTGGCGTCGCACCACTTGCCGTCGATCAAAAGTTGTGTCTGACGGACTTTGGGAGCCAAGCGGGTTTTGGGTTTCAGTGTCGCCGTTGCCATGAATCATTCCTCCTTCGATGAGCAAGCGCCGGGAGAATTGAGACCAGATGAGGCTCGTCTCGAACGTCCGCATTCTATCGCCTCGCCGCACAGACGGGTAGCGCGCCGCGTCGGCCAAGTGGGGTTCAACGTGCCACTGGAAAAATGGGCGATTTCTGTGGGGTGCCACGGACAGTCCCGGCGCGCCGGGAGGAGTCGTCAGTGGGCGCGTCTCGTTGTGCGAGATGGTTGTGCTCGCTCACGACCGTCGCAAATCGTTCGAACGACGAGGATGAAGGTGCGTGCAGTGCCGGCCCAGGGTTGCATAGGGGAATGGTTCGCTGTGCTGCCGCGCACGAGCCTGCAAGGGTTCCGACCATATCCGGCCGATTTTGATGTGGCGGCATGATAGCAGGCCCGCCGCAGGATTTTCCCTCAAGTTCCGATTGTAACGATTCCGATGAGATGACGGGAATTCCCGATTGCAGGAGTGCCCGCGACCAGGTTGCGTCGCCGGTCGCCGCACACGTCCACTTTCCCATGCCCGTACAACGTCTATGTGGCTTCTTGTCGACGATCGGCGGTCGCAATTCCGAGCGTGTGTCGCGCTGTGGTTTGTCTTGTTGTCGGTGCCGACGTTGAATCTTGCGGCGGCCCCGCCCGATGCCACCGGTATCGAAGCGAGCGTCCTTTTCGGCAGCCGTGCCGGAAGGCCCGGAGCCGGGTCGATATCAGGTTTCAACGACGCTGAATTGAGACAGCCCGACGGACCGTTTGATCTTTCACCGGCCCAATGGCTCTCGCCCGACGCGCCGCAGACCGAACTTCGCGTCGGGTCACGAGCCGCACAGCCGGACGACAGCCCGACCTCCAACTGGCTGCCGACGGGACCGCTCGACACAGTTTCGTTTTTCGGTGGACTGGACGGCTCGAAACAGCCACAGGATCTGGGAATCAACGCCAACATGGGGGGCCGCTTCGCGATCAACTGGGGGATGCCGCTGGTCGAGAAGTGGGGACTGGGGTTGCAGGCCGGGATGGCCTACAGCTTCGCCGATGCCGCCGTGCAGGTGTTGCCTCGATTGGAAGGAACCGACGCGCGGAATCAGTACTTCACAACCGTGGGAGTATTCGAAAGGACCGACTTCGGCCTCAACGTGAGCGCCGGATACGACTTTCTGTGGGAAGATTATTACGACCGTTTCCAGTTCGGTCAGTGGCGGGCGCGCATCGGATACGAGCTGACCCAGACTGATGAATTGGGCGTCTGGTTTACGAAATCCGACCGCGGCGACTCGGGAAGCGTTCTGGGAGTTCCCTTGCACCTGCGGCCGATCACCATGGGCAATGCGTTCTTGCGGCATACCTGGTCGACGGGCGGGTACACTTCACTGTGGCTGGGTGTGGCCCAGGAGCACGGAAAAGTCGTGCTGGTGCTGCCCGATGTTCCCCCCGTCAAACATGCCTTCGTTTACGGCGCCGACCTGCACCTGCCCCTCAACAACTGGCTGGCCCTGTTCGGCGAGGCGAATTTCATTACGCCCGCCAGCAGCGGCACCGTCGACGCCTATCTGGGGATCACGATTTATCCCGGCGGCGGCGCGAAACAGGCACAGCGCAAGAGGTTCATGCCCCTGATGCCCGTGGCAGCGAACACGTCGTTCGCAGTCGATCTGTCGCGATAGGATCGGTAACGGTGATCAGGGGCGATTCAAAAGTTTCCCTGTCCCAAGCGTTTCCTTGGCCAGGATGACGGGCATTTTCCCCCAGTCTGCCGATACGTTGAGCGGAATGCCCTTCGAGCCACACTCGTCCCGCGCGCCGAAGATTGGCGTTGGGGATCGCTGTGGCGTTGGCTTCGCGTCGACAAGCCCGCGGCATCGCTGTTGTCAGGTGCTTTCAACAGCACCCGCAATCATTTTCGGTTACGATTGGACGCAAGCGGCATCAAGCGATTGGCACTCTTGTGTACGCCAGGCTTTCCAGCCTGACGCGGACAGTCCGACGCCGCCGAAATCACGTTGATTCCATCAGCCTGCGATTCCGTCAGCCTGGAAAGGCTGACCTACGCAAATGGAGCGATGTCATGGTCCGACGTTTATGGGGGGCGTTCGCGATCGTGATTGCGATCGTCGGGCCGATTGCAGCCGATGAACCAGGGGCGCCGCGAGCAAACGACCCATCCCCCAAAAAGCGTGCGACCGACGAAATCTTCGGTCTGACGAAGGTGCATCAGTTTCACTTGCTGATCTCGGCGAAGGACTACGCAGCGATGGAACCGGACATGGGAGGATTTCCCTTTGGTCCCGGCGGCCCGGGTTCCGGCAACCCAGCTCGCCCAGGGCCGGGACAGGGTCGTCCGGGAGGGCCCCCAGCCGCGCCCGGTTTCAATGGGTTCGAATTCGAATACGTCCACGGCGATTTTCAGGTCGAGGGTGAGACGATTAAGGATGTCGGGGTCCGCTACAAGGGGAACGCCACCTATATGGCCTCGTCCGGGGCAGCGAAACGGTCGTTCAAGATCGACTTCGATCGCTACGATGACAATCAGAAGTTTCACGGCACTCGGAAGCTCAACTTGAATAACGAGGTCATGGATCCGACCAGGGTTCATGAGGCGCTGGCCTATGCCGTTTTCCGGGCGGCCGATGTTCCTGCGTCGAGAACCGCCTTTGCCGAGGTGCGTCTGACTGTCCCCGGCAAGTACGACGCCGAATACCTCGGCGTCTACACGCTCATCGAGCAGGTGGACAAGGCGTTTCTCAAGACGCATTTCAAGAACGCGAAGGGGCTGCTGCTCAAACCCGAGGGAGTTGGCGGGATGGCTTACCTCGGCGACGATCCAGCCGTCTACGAAAAGCCGTACAACGCCAAAAGTGGGGGGAGCAAAGACGAATGGCAGCGGTTCATCGAGTTTACGAAGCTCATCCACCGGGGAGATGACAACCAGTTCCGCACGGAGATTGGGAATTATCTCGACATCGATCAGTTCGTCCGACTCCTTGCCGTAAACGTCATGCTCAGCAGCCTCGACGGTGCGTTGGGCGGAATGGGACACAACTATTACCTCTACCTCTCTCCGGAATCGAATCGGTTTGTGTTCATTCCCTGGGACCTGGATATCACGTTCGGCGGCTTTCCGATGTTCTTTTCTCCGGAACAGCAAATGGATCTGAGCATCGAGCATCCGCACCAGGGGGACAACAAGCTCATCGACCGGTTGCTGACGATGCCGGAAGTCAAACAGGCGTACCGCGAGAGGCTTCGGCAATTGGCCGAGGAAGTGTTCAGCGGTGATCAGTTGGCCAACCAGATCGCAGCGGTCGAGGCGGTCATGAAAGACCCGATTGCCCGTGAAAAGAAAGCGGCCGATGATCGCCGGGAAGGGGGCGTGCCCGGTTTCGGCCCCCTCGGACCGGGAGGTCCGCCGACGTCGGCCAGGACATTCGTTGAAACGCGGGCGGAATCGGTGATGACCCAGCTTGCCGGGAAGAGCAAGGGGTTCGTGCCGACGATGCCGTTCGGGCCTCCAGGGATGGGCGGGCCGGGGGGCGGGCCGGGCCGGGTTTTTGCCAAACCGGCACTCCAGTTTGCCGACCAGAACAAGGACGGCAAGTTGTCGCCTGAAGAACTTCAATCTGCCGCCGGCGTGCTCTTCAAGAGATGGGACAAAGACGGGAACGGCACGCTGGACGAGAAGGAGATCGAGGGGGGAATCAACAGCCTCGTCCCCGGTCCGCAATCCGGACCGCCGGGGGGAGGCGAACGCGGTCGCCCGGATAGGCGCCGGCCCTGATGCCGAAAGTCAGCTCGCAGTTCAGGGTCGGAGCAACATGCGAACGGACCATGCCATGGCCTTGGGCCGTGAGGTACATTTCAAATGCAAGCAACTTGTTCCGCAATTGAGAATTCCTCGTGGAGAACCGCATGACCAGCCCCGACCAAGGCGGCCCTTCCCTCACACGGCGGGAATTCGTGATTGGGACAATCTGCAGCCCAGCCGCCGGCCTGTTGGCGGCCGCCGATGAAAAGCCATCCACTCCGCCATTCCTGGCCGGCAGCGATTGGACAATGTACCGGCACGACCCCGCGCTGTCGGCTGAATCCCCGATCCGGGGGGGCCTGGCAGAGGAGCCGGTGGTCGCCTGGGCACTCGACCTGGGTGGACCGCACGTTCCCCTGGAATCGATCGTCGTTCGCGACGTCACGGGCGACGGCCTGGACGAATTCCTGACATTGAGTGCCGATTCAGTCGCTTGTCGGGACAATCGCGGTCGGCTCCTCTGGAGACTCGACAATTTTCTCAATCCGACCATCATCGACATCCTGGACTTTGCGGGTGACGGATCGCGTGGCATCCTCGCCACCACCTCGCGCGCGGGCAAGGTCGACACGTACATCGTCAACGGCCGAACGGGCAAGGCCACTCACCTCTGGCTTGACGAAAACAATTTCGGCGGTCACACCCGAGTCGGCAGGCTCCTGCCGGGCGTGGCGGGTGTGCAAATTGCCGCGACCGCCAGCGGCCAGACTCCGCCGGCGCCTCAAGGGGGCGATGTCCGCCTGGTGAGCTTCGAAGACGGTCTCGACCGCCCGCGCTTCCGCGTCCGCGAACATGTGACCGGCGTGTTCTACTCGCCGCTGATCCTGTTCGCCGACCTCGACGGAGACGGCAACGACGAACTCGTCGTCATCAGCCACGAGCAGGTCTGGGCATTCGACGCGCGAAATGGAGGGCAGACATTCTATGCCGCTTATAGCTCGTCCATCCGGACGTACACGGCAACCATCGCAGCCGTCAAACTTCAGCCAACCGACGCCGGTCCCGCCCTGGTCATGATTAACCAGTCGCTCCCCGGCTTGAAAGCGGTCTCGCAGGACGGCAAAGCTTTCGCACGCGAGCTCTGGAAAGTTGTGATCGGCGGCGCGGAAGATCAGTACCAAAAGGTCGTCACGGTCTCCCCCGCCGGTACTAGCCTGGTTTACGATCTCGACAACGACGGGCACTCCCTGGTTCTGGCGTCGATCAAAAACGAGCACGGCGACGGCGAGACGCGCCTGGTGGTCTTCGACGCGAGCACGGGCGAGCGTCTGGCGGAACTGCCCGAAGCTGAAGTATTGGCGGCGGATGACCTGGACGGCGACGGCAAGCAGGAGCTTCTGTTCCGCCGAGGATCCCAGTTGCACATCGGCCGCTGGGAGCCGGGCAACCTGAAAACCCTCTGGCAGCAGGCGGACGTCGTTCCGGTCCTGCGCGGGCTGCCGCAAGGAGGCGACCTGCGTCTGTGCTCCGGCAGCAGTCCGACCGCCAAAGGCAACACGACCGTGTGGCGTGAGAAGGCTGATTCGGCCGATTTCCTGCTGAGATTTCAAGACGGCGTTCATAGTTGCCGCCTGGGTCCTTTCGGGCTGGAAAAGGGAACGACGATCGCCCGGCACGAAGCGTTGGGCAACCTCCCCGCGGTGCCCGATCCGTCTGAAACGATTGTCTGGGATGGAGCGAAAATCGTCACGTTGATCGACGGGCAAGAGGTCTATCGCTATATCCCGCCCGCTCCGACCACGTATCTGGCTCCGCCGCCGCTGGTCGCCGACGTGTCGGGTAAGCGCCGGATTCTGGTTCGCGACTCGTCCGGCAAGTACCTGCTTTGTTCATCCGAGGGGAAAAACGAGCGCATCTTTATCGAGCGACCTTTTGAGACTGCCGAACCTTTGGTCGACCCAGCGGGCCTGGGGCCATTGGTCTGCGACGTCGATGGCGACGGCGACAACGAAGTGGTGGCCACTGTGACCGACCGCCAGGGGAAACCGGCGTGTGTCATCCTGGATGGGAACGGCAACGAGAAACACCGGCTGGAACTGCTGCCCGGAATGACCTCGCTGAACCGCGGCCCGACCGGTCGGCTCGGCCCGGGGCGCGGCCGATGGATCCTGTTGCGCATGTCTGGTGAAAGTCCCGACCACGAACGGCGGTACCTCGTCGCCGCGTATGACGGGAAAACGGGGAAACAACTCTGGGTTCGCAGCCATTACGGTCTGTACGGTACGAATCCCGTCGTCTTCCTGGCGCATTTTCCGGGAGCCGTCCTGGACTACGACGGCGACGGCGCCGACGAATGGCTGGTTTGTTCCGAGAACTTCTATGGAATCATCAGCGTCAGGGAGAACAACGACCTCGTTGGACCCGTGATCCTCTCCGACGCGCTCGCCGGACACTGGACGGCCTACTCGTTCCCCTCGGTGGCCAGTCTGCAAGCCGACGGCAAGCCTCTGGTGTTCCACCATGGGGCGTTCGCCCTGGCGCTGGTGACCGATCTGGAAGGCCGGCCTGTGTGGCATTTCGGGATGACACGAGACACGGCGGGGAAATGGGGACAATTCGCCGATGTCGACGGCGATGGTCGTCGAGAGATCCTGCACGCCCAGCCGGACGGCGTGCTTCGCTGTTTTGCGCCCGGACCGCCGGCCCGGTGCCCGACGTGCCCTTCCGATGCCACGCTCGATCGCCGAGAAGGAACTGACCAGCGCTGGCACCTCGACCTGGGGCGGTCGATCAGCCGGTTGATCGCCGCCGACCTGGATGGCGACGGCCGGACGGAGCTGCTCTTCGGCGGCGATGACGGCAAGTTGCACGCCCTCGGCGAGCGCGACGGCAAGCCGCAACTTTTGTGGTCCGTCGCGCTGGGACGCCGCGTCGGCGAGCCGATCCTGGCCGACCTCGACGGCGACGGCCGACCGGAAGTTCTCGTCGCGGTCGAGGACGGGAAGCTGTACTGTCTGAAAGGGAAATAATCTGCTCGCGGCGACGGATGAGAAATGCAAAGCCGAAGCGTCTACATCGGGAGCGGCTCTCACATAAATGCGAGCAGTTCGCGCTCGTCGTTGAGCACGCTGCGCCGAATTCCCATGGCAAGGTTGCTGGAATTCTCGGGGGTCAGGCGACGCAGGCGCAGGTTGTCTTCTACGGTTTTGCGAATACGCTCGACAAGCAGGTCGTCGGTCGTTTCTCCTTCTACCCCTTTCCCCAACTTCTCGCTGAGAGTCGACACCAGCACGATGTGTTGCACCCATTTAGAGTCTTTGAATGTCGCAATCAACGCGGCCAGCGCCAGACCGATCTCTTCGCCGATCTGCCGGATCTGCTGTATTGCCCAGGAGTCATTAGCGCAGGCAGCCTCGGTGAGGGACTGAAGAATGAGTTTCTCCATTTCCTTCCCGTTACGATCGCCCTGCTTTCCCTTCCTGAACCTCTCCACGTCGGCACGGGGCAGCATGGTTGCCATACTCGACTCCGACCCCGAATCCAGCAGAGACTGCGCGACCAGGTGCGCAAGCCAAGGCCCCCCCACCCGTTCACTGAAATGGAGTTCACCCGCCTCGAGTTTCGCCTTCTGCTTACCCAGCGGAATGCCGAGGTGCTTGTATTTGCCATCGCAATCCCGCACAAGGTGGCGTCCGAGGCTGCCCAGATTTCGCCGGAGATCGTCTTTAGGGTCGTTTCTAGGCTCGTTCCAGGCAAAACCCTCGTCGATGCACCCGTCGCGGAGGACGCCGAGGCCGATTCCGGACCCAAGGATGGCCGCCGCCATGTCGAAAACAACATCACCGACGCGACGCAAGGCGGCGGCTTCACCCAGAACGGCTGCCGAACCATCGAGCAGCACCTCGATCGGGTGGTCTGGCACCCCCACGTCCATCAGCGCCTCCCTGAGCTTCTCCACAAAATGATACGAATGGAACGGAAGCGTCGTGCATTCTCCGATAATGGTGCCGGAGCCCTTCCCCGTAAGCGGACCTTTTGTCGAAACGCAGATTTTCTCGATCTCACCGCGATGGTCGCTGGCGAACTTCTGCAACCTGCTGCATTGAACGGCAATGCCCGCCAGCAGTTTGTCGGCATTGTCCCCATCTTTCGGGTTGTCTTCGATCCCGTACTTTTCACGCCAGTCGATTCGCTCCAACGCGTAGACCACGCCGCTGAAATCAGGTTCCTCTCCGGAATTTGTGGGTGAATTCCGGTGAATCGCGTAAGGGTGTCGGAATGGTGCGTTCGTGATGGGGAGATTTGGTGTGCGTGGAGGGCCGCCCGGCTCGTTGTGGCCCCGCAGCCGCAATCCGGCCTGCCCACA
>SIAF01000049.1 GCA_009691905.1 Planctomycetaceae bacterium
ATTCAACATCTGATCGGCACCCTCAATGACGCTGCTTTCGCGTATCCGGGGACCAAGCTGCAGCTCCATTTCACCTCCTTAGCACCGCCCGCCAATCCAAACTCGGTGCCAAAGCAAATTCCGCCAGATCAGGAGGTCTGAGGCTGCGCTGGGCGTGGAAACGCGGGTCGCAAGCGACGCGGCGAAACAGAATTGTTTCGGGGTGTCAGCGACTGTTCGTTGTTGCGAATTTTGAACCCCCTGGAAAACGTCGTTTTCGGCCGGTTTCTGTGCGGTCGGCATTCGAAAGTCTCGGATTTTCTCGAAGGGGCTCATAATTCAATTATGAACTTCTTCGGGAAAACCGCCCGGATTTGCTCAGTTTGGACCAAGAAGTTCATAATTCCGGCGCGACACCCCTTCGACAAAAATTCGCAATTCTGGAAACAAACTCTCCGTTTGGCATGCCATTTTGGCAGTTGCCGCTCGTAGTCCCGCATTCATGCGGAACCCGGATCAACAGTCGATTCGACGCGCGAACTGTCGGCGACGAGGCCGGCAAACAAAAATTCAACCACGGATAACACTGATGGCACTGATGGGCGGGATGAACTTCGGCGATGCAGCGGTCGCCTGGAAAACGGGGTCGAATGACGCCGTTGAACACCCGACCGGCGCAGCCGGTCCCTCCGTTTCGTATCTGTGGGATCAGTGCAATCCGTGGTTCCATCCCGTTGTAGTGCGAGTCGCCGACTCGCACGTCATGAATCAGGACGAGTCGGCGACTCGTCCTACGGATTTGACCGGTTCCGTCGCGGAGCGTTTTTGTCTCCTCACAACTTTTTCCCCTCGGCTGCCGCAGAAACAGGGGGCTTAGGATCGGCGCATCAATCAGTGTCGTCTTTCGCTCCGCGAAAGAACGCGTCCTTTCGCGGAGCGAAAGGCGACAATGCGACAGTTATTGATGCGCCGGTCCTTACGCCCCCCGCTCGCCGGGGTTTTGACTACTCTCAACTTTCTCAACTCTCCTCTCTATCCCGGCGTGCCGGGATCCGGGATCGCCCGCTATTTTACCATGCCGCAACCTGCCGCCAGAAGACCGCGGTGCGCAAATCTGGAAAAGACGAACCAAAGAGGTGACCGGCCCGTAGCGGTGGCTTCCAGCCGCCGTAAGTCCTCGAGGGTCTAAACCGCAAACCGGCGGCTGGAAGCCGCCGCTACGGGGCACGCCGACTTCTCGATTGCGATGATCAACCAGCGTCCTGGCAGCCTGTTGAAAATGGTGACTGGCTTTGACGACCAAAAGAGGTTGACGCGCCGAGATCGTCCGCGACAATGACGTCCGACCTGGACATTCCTGCTGCGAATCTTCGGGCATGGTCAATCGTTCATAAAGTTCCCCGCCGTCCGGGTGTCGTCGCGGTGTCGCAAACATCACGTCCATGAAGCCGATTCACACCGTCGCCGAACTCGATGATGCCCTCAGCACTCCCACATCGGGAGTTCTGGACGTGCTGCGCCGGGTGCCTGGGGACATCATCGTGCTCGGTGCGGGTGGAAAAATGGGGCCGACGCTGGCAATGATGGTTCGCAGAGGATTGGACGCGATCGGAGAGTCGTCGCGGCGCGTCTTTGCCGTGTCGCGTTTTTCATCGCCCGCCGCGGCCGAAACCCTGCGGCAGGCGCGGGTCGAAACGATCGCTTGCGATCTGATGAATCGCGAGGCCGTTGGGCACCTGCCCGATGCTCCCAATGTGATCTCTCTGGTGGGACAAAAGTTTGGAACTCGCGAAGCACCTGAACTGACGTGGGTCACCAACACGCTGGTTCCCGCTCTGGTTGCCGAGCGATTTGCAAAGTCTCGCATCGTCGCGCTGTCGACGGGGTGCGTCTATCCGCTGGTCGCCGCAGACGGGCCGGGGTCCGGCGAAGACGACCCGCTCGGCCCGCCCGGCGAGTACGCAAACTCGTGCGTGGGACGCGAACGCGTGTTCGAGCACTATTCGAAGGCAAACGAGACGCCGATGGTTTTCGTTCGCCTGTGCTACGCGATCGACCTGCGTTACGGGGTGCTGCTCGATCTCGCTCAACAGGTCTATCAGCGACAAGCCATCGATGTCGGCATGGGGGCGACGCATGCGATCTGGCAGGGTGATGCGAACGCGCGCGTGATTCAAAGCCTGGCCCGTGCGGCCGTTCCGCCGGTTGCCGTCAACGTCACTGGGCGCGATCGCCTGTCGATTCGCGCCCTGGCGATTCGGCTGGGCGAATTGCTTGGCCGCGAAGTTTGCTTCACCGGCCACGAAGCGCCAACGGCGTGGCTGTGGGATGCCCGGCGGTCGTATGACTGGTTCGGCCCGCCAACGGTCTCCATCGACGAACTATTGGAGGCCACGGCGCACTGGGTTCTTTGCGGCGGGAAAACGCTGAATCGCCCGACACATTTTCAGGTGCGCGATGGCCAGTTTTGACATCAACATCGCCATGATGAACCTCGCGATTCGCCCGTACCTGCCCGACGATTTGGACGCCATCAAACGGCTCACGGTCGAAGCGTTTGGCGGCGTTACGCTCGAACAAAATCTTGAGAGCACGCTGGGGCTTCTTCGCGGACACGATTGGCGCTGGCGGAAAACCCGACACCTTGACGACGATGTGGCAGCCCATCCGTCGGGCCTGTTCGTGGCCGACTCGCAGGGGCGCGTCGTCGGCTACATCTCGACGCGCGTTGACCGTGAGGCGGGCAAAGGCCGCATTCCGAACCTGGCGGTCGCCCCTGAGTTTCGCGGACAGGGCCTGGGTCGACGGCTGATTGAGCACGCACTGGATTACTTCCGCCGCGAAGGCCTCGAATATGCGATGATTGAAACCATGGCCGAGAATGAAGTCGGCCAACACCTCTATCCAGCCTGCGGCTTCGTGGAAGTCGCGCGACAAGTTCACTTCGCGCGACGACTATGAGCTTCGTATAAGTTGCAGAGACAATCGAATCGAATTTTTGGGGGATTCCTGCCATGAGCCTGTTGTCGATTGTTTTGATTTCGGCGGCCTGCCTGCTGGTGGCGTACTTCACGTACGGGCGCGTCCTGGCACGGCTGCTCAGGTTGCGTCCCGATGTGCCGACGCCGGCGGTTGAGCTGCGCGACGACGTCGATTACGCGCCGATCGACTCGAAGTTTCTATTAAGCCAGCACTTTTCGGCGATTGCCGCCGCGGGGCCGATCGTGGGGCCGATTCTGGCGGGCGCGCTGTTCGGCTGGTTGCCGGCCCTGATCTGGATTCTGGTGGGTTCGATTTTCATCGGCGGTGTCCACGATTTTACGGCGCTGGTGGCGTCGATTCGGCACAAAGCGCGTTCGATTGCCGAGGTCGTTCGCGACCATATGAGCCAGCGCTCGTACATCCTGTTTCTGACGTTCGTCTGGCTGGCGCTGGTGTACATCATCGTGGCCTTCACCGATGTCACCGCCAGTTCGTTTCTGGGAGTTCAGGAGCTCGAAAGCGGCGAACAGATCAGCGGCGGGGGGATTGCCACGTCGTCTCTGTTATATCTCGCCCTGCCGATCGTGATGGGGCTTTGCCTGCGCTACACGAAAATGGGAGTGGGGCTGGCGACCTTGATCTTTCTGCCGCTGGTCGGAGTTTCGATCTGGCTGGGACAGTTGATTCCATTCGATATCGGACAGGTCTTCAGTCTGGACAAGACACAGGCGCAACAGACCTGGAACGTGCTGTTGCTGGTTTACTGCCTGATCGCCTCGGTGCTGCCGATGTGGCTGCTGTTGCAGCCGCGCGGCCATCTGGGCGGGTATTTTCTGTACATCGCCCTGGCGGCCGGCATGCTGGGCATCTGCCTGGGGGGCCAGACGACGCAGTACCCGATGTTCCGCGGATTCGAAGTCACGACCGCCGACGGGGCGATTCAGCCGTTGTTTCCGCTGCTATTCATCACGATCGCCTGCGGCGCCTGTTCGGGGTTCCATTCGATTATTGCATCAGGGACAACTTCAAAACAGTTGCGGCGCGAGCCAGACGCGCGGCTGATCGGCTACGGCGCGATGCTGCTGGAAGCGATGGTCGCCATCGTCTCGTTGTGCTGCGTGATGACGCTGCCCGAAAGCTCGCCGCTGATCGCCGGCGGACAACCCAAGCCCAATTTTCTGTACGCACGCGGCATCGGGAACTTCATGGGGGTGCTGGGGGTTCCGGCCGCGTTCGGCGTGTCCTTCGGGCTGATGGCCTTCACGACGTTCGTTTACGACACGCTCGACGTGTGCACCCGTTTGGGCCGCTATATTTTGCAGGAGCTGACCGGCATGCAGGGGTGGGTCGGGCGCTGGCTGGCGACCGCCGCGACCGCCGGCGTGCCGCTGCTGTTTTTGCTGTGGCAGCCCACAGACGCCGCCGGCAAGCCGGTGTGGCTGATTTTCTGGAACCTGTTCGGCGCCAGCAACCAGCTTCTGGCGGCTTTGACCTTGCTGGGGGTCACAGTCTGGCTGTGGCGGACCTACCGGGCCAAATGGGTTCTGTTTGTGACCGGCATGCCGTGCGTGTGGATGTACGCCATGAGCATGTGGGCCCTGGTGCGACTGCTTTCGCCGCTGGGCGCGGGCATCTCTCAGGCCATCGACACCGGAACCCTGACTGCGGTGAATAACCCGGTGCCGTGGGTAGCGTTGGTTCTGGCGTCTCTGGGAGCACTGATGCTGATCGAAGCACTGCGGATTCTCATCAGCGGCGGCGGCCGCCCGCCGGCGGCTCAGTCTGTGCCGATGGCGGCGGCAACCTGATTTGTTGCTCATGAGTTACGTTGCGCCGGGTTCCGGAAGACTCCCCGGCACCCAAAACGACCGCTCATCCGGCGTAAGGCGCCAGATCGCGGCCGATACACTCCGCAATTTCCTCGGCGCGCTCCAGTGCCATCCAGTGCGTCCCGCCGGGGAGTACTTTCAACTGTGCGGAGGGAATCGTGGCATGCAGCCGTTTCGCCTGGATCAGAGGAAAATGCTTGTCGTGTTCGGCCCACAACACCAGGGTCGGGCAAGTGATTTGCGTATAGAGCGTCGGCAACTGCGGCAGCATCCCTTGATATCCGGCGCACATCTTGCTTAAAAAGCGGCGCACAGCCACCTGGTAAAAAGCCGACCGGAAATCGTCTCGGATCGCCGAATCAAGTCTCACGCCGCGCGGAAGAAAGGTCGTTTCAGCTCGGCGAAAGATGAATCCCGGCAGATACCGCAGCATGAAGCGATTGAAGCCGAACTTTCGCAGCAGATGGATCTCCCACGAAGTTGGCTCGTCGCCGAACACCAGCGAGTTCATGACGATCATCTGCGCGATGCACTCAGGAAACATCGCTGCGAACGCCAGAGCCGGCTGGCCCCCCATATCCATGCCGACCAGGGTCGGCTGTTTGATCTGCAACTCATCGAAAATCGCCAGCAGTCGCCTTGCCAGCAATTGCGGCGTCGCCCCGCCGGGCCATTCGTCGCTATAGCCCTGGCCCGGCCAATCGAACGCCACGACCTCGAACCGCTTGGCGAGCAATGGCGCGAGTCGGCTCCATATCTGCAGATTCTCAGGGTAGCCGTGCAGCAAGACCAGGGGAGGTCCCGCGCCGAGCCGGGCCACGCGCAGTCGCTTGCCATTGCCGAGCCGTTCGAGCTTCGTTTCCAGCAACGTAACCGGCATGACAGGTCGACTCACTTCCTGGATTCTACCCGACGTCAATATGGCATGGCTGATTAATCTTTCAGATCCTGAAGCACTCGATCGGCGGCCAGCACGCCCGACACCGCACAAAAGCTCACCCACTGCCCAGGATGCGTGGCGCTTCCCGTGAGATACAGCCGGCGAATCCAGGGACTGCGATGCGCCAAGCGGCCGGCACGCATGAACTTTGCGGTCATCACCGGGTTCATGCTGTTGTGAAACAGATGATAAGTGCTCCCCCATTCTTGCGGAATCCGTGTGGCCAGCACACGAAACTCCGCGAAACTCGAGCGCCACCACTCTTCGGCCAAAACGCGTGCCACAAAGGCCCGCTGCTGCGTTTCGCCACCCGCCTCGGCCCGCTGGTGATGCAGCGGAGCGATGAGCCGCGCCGGCGACCAGCCGTCTCGCGTGAGAGCCGGTTCCAGCACGCTCGGCGTCACCAGCAAACGGCAGCCATCGGGCTCGCTGTGAATGCGGAATCGCAAGTACGGCGGCTCCACGCGACCTTTGACGGCCAGATATACGCACACGCCCGGCGACTGCAACGGCAAGCTGCCCAGCATCCGCTGGGTGCGAGCGGGAATGGCGCCTCGGCCATCGTCGTCGAGCAACTGCCGATACGTTCCCAGGCCGATGTTGGAGACAATTGAATCGGCCGCGAGAAACTCGCCGCCGCACAGTTCGACGCCGCTGGCCACTCGGCCGTGGCAGCGAATGCGGCTCACCTTGGTTTCAAAGCGAAAGTTGACTCCCAGGCGTTGCGCGGCCGCAAAGAGCGTCTCTGGAATCGCGCCGATCCCACCCTGGGGATAGTACGCTCCCACGCTATGAATGACTGCCGGCACCAAGGCAAGCGGCGACGGCGCTTTCGCCATCGTCTGGCCGGCCACATGCGTCCAAATCCCCAGGGCCGCCGCGAGGGGCGCCGGCAACCCCGAGCGGGCCAGTACCGAGCCGAGCGAACGCAGCAGAAACCCAACGTCCCGCCAGGCGCCGGATTGCAGCAATTCGCCCAGCCGCGGATGTGCCGAGCATTGCAACGGTTGCAGGCGCGCGTACCGGGACTGCATTTGCGCGATGAACTGCCGATAAAGCATGCCGTTTCCCGGCCAGCGGCTCTCGATTCCCGCGGCGGTTTCGTCCAGCGAGGCGAACATGCGGAAGGGCTGGCCGGCCACGTCGGTTTCGTAGACGTCGGCAATGCGCTGCAGCGACAACTGCTCGACATCGATCGCCACCTGGCGGAACGCCCATTCCAGCCCCATCCGGTCAAGCAGGATGTAAGGGCCGGCATCGAACCGAAAGCCTTCGATCTCGAAGCGCGCCGCCAGGCCGCCGGGCTGATCGCGCGCTTCGACGACCGTCACGCGGCAACCGCGCTGCCCGAGCCGGATGGCAGCGGTCAGCCCTCCCACGCCTGCACCAATGATCACGATATGTTGCATCGAGGGCGGCTCTACTTGTTCGGTATTCGCAATCCCAGCAGACGTCGCACCGCCCTGCGTCGGAGTTTGAGGAACCAGCCTTCGCGCGCGATTGGCGGAAAGGCTTGCTCGTCCATTTCAGGCACGAACAGCTCGCCGCGACCGCTTCCCATGACGTACACCGGGTACGCCATCATGCTCAGCAGCGATCGCAGTTCGGTCGAGTAAGGTCCCTGCCACCCGACAATCGGCGAGGTCTCGCCGATCACCTTGATCTCGCCGGGCGAGCCGCCGAACCAGTAGCCGGCCGTCCGCAACAGGCTGCCTTGCGGAGATTGGGTCACCCCGATTTGCCGCAGCGCGACAGTATCGACGGCCAGGGCATCAGCCCCGGCATAGAACCGCCTCAAGTGCCTGGGCCGGCGGCAACCCATCACTCCGATCAGGCCGTCGGGTGCGTTTTCGAAGCCGTCGAGAATTGCGAAGTGCGGCGGAAAGTCGTCGAGCAGCATCATGATCGCCGTGGCCCGATCGGCCTGCCTTTCGAGGAACAGGTACTCGTCGCAGCGGCCGCCGACCCATTCCACGTTGCCCAGGCTCAGCAGCGCCATCTCAATGGGATGGCTGCGAATCTTGGGAAATGAAATGCGAAAATCAGCGTCGCGCCACGAACGGGCAATCGTGTACTGCGCCATGCCGCGGCGATAATGGTGATCGACCTGTTCATCGGCCGTATCGGCCACCCGATACGAAGCCGAAGCAATGCCGAAGTAACGCGCCACGGCGTGAACCGACCGATTTTGGAAAAACCGGTCGTAGATGTTGCGGCCCTCGATAATCACCAGCTCGTGGCAACCCAGCTCGCCGAGGAATTCCGCCAGATCGTGCAGCAACTCGACGTCAGTGATCGGAGAAAGATCCTTGCGATGGTAGCCCAGCATAAAGGTCGGCTTGATGGCGATCTTGAGCGTGTCGACCGCTCGGCCGAGAAACTCGGCCCGCCGCTGGATGGCCTGCGCCAGTTGCGACTCTTTGAGCAAACGGCGGAACAGCGTTCGCTTGTCGGCCCGATCGTTCGACTGCATGACGTAGACAGGCTGGCCGCTGCCAATCGGATTCTCGAGGATGGATCGACTTCGATAGGGCCGCGGCAAGAACTCGTCGCCGACGGCGCGAATCCGCTCGACCAGGTCGGTCACGGTGACCCCCTCGGCCAATGTGTCGTCGTCGGTCAGCACTTCTTCCAGAATGCCGAACAGCACGCAGTGGCGATCTTCATCCTGTGCCACCCGCTGAAAATCACGGCTGAGGTCGGCATCGAGGTCGGGTTGTGCTGCGGCCAACTCGGCAATGCGATACCAGCAGACTGCGGCAGTCTTTTCGGCGTCGATGTTGAACGAGCAGAAGTTGCGGAAGGGCCCGAATTGCAAGTGCTTCCGCACGTCGGCCGGCACCTTGCCCACCAGTCCGCCGGCGAACGTGATCGCCCCGGCGATCAATCGCGACAGAGGCGCCCGGCTCCAGCGCGAATGCTGCATGACCGAGCCGGCCCAACCGCCGATGCCGCCGGCGGCCTGGGCGAGTAAGGCTTGCAGCCGCAGCCCCAAGCCGCCGAGCTTGAGAATCGCGCCACGAATGTAGATCGTGTGCATCTCTTCGTCTTTCCAAATCCAGACGAGAGCGTGGCGGATGATCTCGCGCACGTCGGCCGGAATCGGCATCGCCGCCAGCCGACGCTCCATGAGCGATTCGCGATAACCGATCGACACCAGCTCTTCCCGCTCCAGCGCCAGCAGAAACAGTTGGATCACCTCGCGGCGCGGATCGCCCCGGCAAGCTTTCTGCAGCTTGATGAGCTCGCGTTCGAATTCTTCGTAGACGGCGCCCATCGCGTGTTACGGGGAAATGAGGGATCGAAATCGCGGCTGCGGCTGACACGGCACCCGCAGCGCCAAGGCCATGTTAACCCGAGGCTTCCCCAGGAGCTGGAGACGGGGACCGATTCCGGTGCGGACTGGTCGCCACATTAACAACGCACCCCCTCCCCCGAGTCTATCGCGAATCGGAGTCTGTAACGGTTCTCAGGGCTTTTCCAGAGTCGCGGTTGCTCGAAACCCGTCGAATTGAAACGATTCGTTCCATAGTGCGGCGGCAGGCGGCGGAAAACCCGAATTTTCGGAACAACCGCTTCCCGATGAACCCCAAGCCGCTGAAGAGGGTTGATTTGTGCAACACCGCCTCTTGCCTGCGGTTGCGAGTGACGATCTTGACTATCGACGCATCGGCAAGCGCCTGCATGGCGAAAAGTGGTGCGGCACATGACGAGAAACATTCCGCAGACGTGAACACCCAACCGCGGCAGGTGCCGGGTTCTGGCAACCGACGACCGCAGCCAACATATAGATCCTTTGCATGATGTAAGGAGTGGGTAAGATGCTTGTCCTGTCGAGACAACGCGACGAAAGCATCATCATTGGTGATAACATAATCATCACCGTGGTGGATATCCGCGGCGACAAGGTCCGGCTGGGGATTCAAGCACCGACCGAAATTCCCGTGCACCGGCAGGAAGTCTACGAAGCCATTCAGCGTGAGTCGATGCGGGCCCAGGGGATGGATCCGGCCGAAGTCGCCGCCGCCGGCAGCAAGTTTCCCAATCGCCGCAATGCGAAACCGTAATACGAGTTGTCGTGGCCGGGCTTGAACCCCCAGGCCCCGATGCCCGATACTGGAGCCGTCTCGTATCAGTGACCTCATTTGAGCTTGTCCGGTGCCTGCGGCCCTGCGTGGTTCGGAGTTTCGTTTCGAAAAGCTGCACACCGACCAGACGACCGCCGCGCGGACCGGTCGCTGGCATACGCCGCACGGCGTGGTCGATACGCCGGCATTCATGCCCGTCGGCACGAGCGGCACGGTCAAGGGGTTGACCCCCGATCAGTTGCGGCAGGCAGGCGTCCAGCAGGTGCTGGCAAACACCTATCATCTGGCTCTGCGACCGGGAGCCGACGTCGTCGCCCAGTTGGGCGGCCTACACCGGTTCATGGGCTGGGACGGGCCGATTCTGACCGATAGCGGCGGGTTCCAGGTGTTCAGCCTGGCGAAGCTCAGCCGTCTCGACGACCAGCAGGTCGTCTTCCGCTCGCATATCGACGGCAATCTGCTGGAGCTCTCGCCCGAGCGGGCGATCGCCATTCAAGAGCAGCTCGGTGCCGATTGCATCATGTGCCTCGACGAGTGCCCGCCTCACGACGCCCCGCTTGAGCGACTCCGCGCGGCGGTCGATCGCACGTCGCGCTGGGCCGCTCGTTGCCGCGATGCCCAGCGCCGCGACGATCAGGCGTTGTTCGGCATCGTGCAGGGGGGTACAAACCGTGAACTGCGCGAACGATCGGCCGCCGGGTTGCTTCCTTTGGATTTTCCCGGGTACGCGGTGGGGGGGCTGAGCGTCGGCGAACCACCGGAGCAGATGTACAACACGCTCGACTGGACCGTTGGGCTGCTCCCCTCTGATCGGCCGCGGTACTTGATGGGAGTCGGGCGGCCGATTGACCTGATTGAAGCCGTGCTGCGCGGCATCGACCTCTTCGACTGCGTGCTGCCGACGCGCAACGGCCGCAACGCGATGGCCTTTACGCATTCCGGGCCGCTGCGGCTGAGAAACCGGGTCTACCAGCTCGACGACCGACCGCTCGATCCCGAGTGCGGCTGCCCGGTCTGCCGACAATTCAGCCGGGCGTATTTGCGGCATTTGTTCCTTGTGAACGAAATGCTGGGGCCGATTCTGGTGTCGTGGCATAACCTGGCGTACTACCAGTCGCTGCTGGCCGATTTGAGGAAAGCCATCGCCGGGGAGCAAGCGGCCCGGTTCAGGGCAGTTCAGCTTGCCCGATGGAATGACAATCTCTAAACTACCGTCGTGTCGCGGATCGGACGGTCCCGCTCGGGGGGCGGCGGATCGTTCGACGGGGCAAGCTGTTGCGGTCGCCGGCCGAGACCAGCCTGGGGGAAATCGACACAGACCATTTTGGCTCCGCCCCTGCTCGCTCGGGTCTGCCTCAGGAGATGTTGCCCGGCGGCGGGTCGATTCCGCAGTTGCACCAAGCACGGGCTCTGTCCGCTGGATGAATGCGTTGTCTGTCGAAACCTGCACTCATTGAGAACCAGTATGAATTGGCATTCGGTCGTGTCGTTACTCGCCGCCCCCGAGCAGAACCCGGTCCCGGCGCCCCCGGGGCTCGATTTCGCCATGATCCTGCCGTTTGCGGCGATTGCCGTCATTTTCTACTTCCTGCTGTTTCGTCCGCAGAAGCGCGAGCAGGCGGCGCGGGAAGCCATGATTAAGGCCCTCAAAAAGAATGACAAAGTGGTCACGATCGGCGGGATCATCGGGACCGTTGCCAATATCAGTTCTGACGGAGAGGAAGTCACACTCAAGGTCGACGACAACACGCGGATTCGCATAACCCGCACCAGCATTCAGCGCGTGGTGTCGGCCGAGGCCTCAGCCGACCCATCGACGGAAGCCGGCTAGCCGCGGCCTGGCCCCCACTTTTGTATACAGAGCGCTTGCCGTCTCCGGCCGGCCTTCACAGGATTGAATTTTATGAGCACTCTTCTGGATTACGTTCGAATGATCCCGTGGATTCTGGTATTCGGCTGCTTGCCGTTTGCCCTGGGAATCGCGATCTGCCGTGCCTTGCGAACCAAAGAGTTTTCGGCCCGGCTGGGCTGGGTGCTGCTCAGCGTGTTTCTGGGTCTATTTCCGTTTGCCGTGAAAGTCGTCCAGACCGAGCGCGTCGGCTATCGGCTGAATGGCGACTGGGTGTCGCTGTCGGACACGAAACAAGAAACGGACCCCGAGACCGGGAAGGCTTACCGGACGCTTGCCGCCACAGGCAAAAGGCTGGATTCGATAACGCTGGCGTCCCACGAGGTTGAGCGAGTCGACGGCCAATGGAGGCTCGTCAAGAAGTCGGATGCCAAGGCCAAAAAGGATAAAGACGCCGAGGACCCCGTCGGCGAAGAAGCCACGGAAGACGAAAGAGCCGACAAGACCGCCGGCGACAAACCGATCGAAGTCGTCAATCGCACGACGTTCGACCTTTCGCGGTGGAAAGATGCGCTCAGCTTCGGGATCGACCTCGCCGGCGGAACGAACCTCGTTTACGAAGTTGACCAGGCCAAAGCCGACGCCGAGCAGATCAAGGTTGACGGCGAACTGATGCAGCGGCTGGTCGAATCGGTGATCCGCCGCGTCAATCCGGCCGGAACGAAGGAAATCGTCGTCCGTCGTCTGGGTCAGAATCGCATCGAGATTATCCTGCCGGGCGCCGATCAGGCGGTCGTCGAAGAGACGAAACAGCAGATCACACAACTGGGCAGCCTCGAATTTTCGATCGTCGCCAACCGCCAGGACCACGCGCCCCTGATCAAGCTGGCCCTGTCCAGCCCGGCGAAGGAAGTGGTCATCGGCGACGTGGTCCAGGCGATTTGGCGGCCGATCGCTCCCGTCAAGGGGGCCGACGGACGCGAAAAGCCGAATACCGATTTCGATCGGGACCAGGAAATTGCCGTCCGGCAGATCGTCGGCAAACCCGAGGGTTACAAACAGGTTCTGATTCTCTACGAAGCAAATCCTGAAAGTCAGATTACGGGCAAGCAGTTGAAGCGCGCCTATCCGACACAAGACAGCAACGGGCACATTGCCGTCGGCTTCAATTTCAAACCGGCCGGGGCCTATCTGTTCAGTAACCTGACCACCAAGAACGGTCCGCGGCGGGACGGCACCGAACGCCGCCTGGCCGTGATGCTCAACGGCGAAATCTTTACCGCCCCGTCGATTCAGTCGACGATCGGCGCCTTTGGAATCATCCAGAGCGAGCGCTTTACCAAGAAGGAAGTCGACGGGATCGTCAGCGTGCTCAACGCCGGGGCCTTGCCCGTGCCGATGAAGCAGACGCCGATCAACGAGTTCACGATCAGCCCGACGCTCGGTTCGGATGTGCAGTCCAAGGGCAAACTGGCATTGTGGGTTTCGGCGGTGGCCGTCGTCGTGTTCATGGCCGTCTATTATTTCGTTGCCGGGCTTGTCGCCGACTTCGCGCTGCTGCTGAACTTGCTGTTCATTGTCTCGATCATGGCCTTTGGCAAGGCGGCATTTACGTTGCCGGGGCTGGCGGGACTGGTGCTCAGCGCCGGTATGGCGGTCGACGCCAACGTGCTGATCTACGAACGCATGCGGGAAGAGCTGCAACGCGGCGCCAGCCTGCGAATGGCGATTCACAACGGTTTCGACAAGGCGTTTGCGGCCATCTTCGATTCGAATATCACGAGCCTGATCACGGCCGTCATTCTCTACATGATCGGCACCGAAACGGTCAAA
Source organism: Planctomycetaceae bacterium (assembly GCA_009691905.1). Taxonomy (GTDB): domain Bacteria; phylum Planctomycetota; class Planctomycetia; order Planctomycetales; family Planctomycetaceae; genus SIAF01. The sequence goes on from SIAF01000049.1 coordinate 13,501, forward strand.
GGCTTTGCCGTCTCACTGTTCATCGGGCTGGTCATGAATCTGTTCACGGCCGTTTACGTCAGCCGGCTGATCATGAACATTCTCGAACGCTCGCGACTGATCACGAAGCTCAAGATGCTCAGCATCGTCGGCGAAACGCATTTCGATTTCGTGGGCAAGCAGTTCATCGCCACCGTCGCCTCGGTCGTTTTGATTGCCGCGGGTCTGGTCGCCCTCGTCGCGCGCGGCAACTCGAATCTCGATATCGACTTCACCGGCGGCATGTCGGTCACGATGCAGTTCAACGAACCGCAGGATGCCGAAAAGGTACGAGGTCGACTCGAAGCTACCTTCAATAAAAATATCACGGTCGAAGAGCTGAGCTCGTCAGGGCAGATCGCCAAAGGAACCTACTTCCGGCTACGGGTCGCCAACGAAGATGGCCAGAACGTCAAATCCGAGGTGATTGAAGATCGCGTCAATGCGGCCTTTCCGGGGCAGCTCCTGCGAAAATTCGTCACCATCGGCGAGCCGCAGCCGATTGCCGACTCGAAAGATCGCAAGCCTGACGATCCGGAAGTCCCCCCGCCCGGCACGACCTCCGACCGTTTCGCCGGAGGGACGCTGTTCCCCCTGACGTTCTCGAACGATAAAGCCGAGCCGGTGGAGATCGCGACCGGCACGTTCGAGCGCTACCTTCGCGAGCGAATCGCAGCCATCAAGGTCGAAGACCAACTGAAGTACCCCACCCCCGACACGCTGTTTGCGCTAGAGGGAACCGCGGGGCCAGGCCTCACCGCTCGCGAGGGGCAGGTGAAACTGTTCACCGCCATCAACCTCAAAGCGGTACAGGCCGTCGATACCGACGACCTGGCTCAGGCGCTCAATTCCATTCAGGAAACGATGAAAAACACCCCGGTCTTCGACGAGGTGACCAGCTTCGAGGCCTCGGTCGCCGGTGAGACAAAGCAGTCGGCGGTGATCGCGACCGTGGCGAGCCTGCTGGCCATCGTGGCCTACGTCTGGTTCCGCTTCGACAACTTCATCTTTGGTTTGGCCGCCGTCATCGCCCTGGCCCACGACGTGCTGGTTGCGCTGGGCTGCGTGGCATTGGCGTCGTACGTTTCCCGCACGCCGCTGGGGCCTTTGCTGTTGCTCACCGACTTCAAGATCAACATGGCCATGATCGCCGCGTTTCTGACGATCGTCGGCTATTCGATCAATGATACGATTGTCATTTTTGACCGCCTGCGTGAAATTCGGGGTAAGAACCCGAAAATTACCCGAGACATGATCAACCTGACCCTCAATCAGTGCCTGAGCCGCACGATTTTGACCGCCTTTACGGTGTTCGTCACCGTGCTGATTCTGTACGCCCTGGGGGGCGAAGGGATTCACGGTTTCGCGTTCTGCATGGTCATCGGCTCGATCGCCGGTACGTACAGCACGATTTACATCGCCACCCCGCTGGTGCTGTGGTTCATGAAACGGATTCCCAGCAAAGCCGATCAGCGCGGCACTGGGCGGCAGCCGGTTACGGCACGCGTTTGATCGAACAGAGACGCCGCGAAGAGGTCAAGCCCGCGCGGCGCTTGGAGCAAGCGGGACGCTTGCTCTACGGGGATCACGCCGGCCAGCACTGGTTGCCGCCGTCGACGCGCAGCACCTGGCCGGTGACGAACGCGCCGAGCGGGCCGGCGAAGAAATCGACGACCCGGGCGACTTCATCGACCAGCGCAATGCGATCGAGCGTCCCTTCTGATACGAGTCGTGCTTCGTCGACCGCCCGCGTCCCCAGAAACCGTCCCGTGCGAGTGTCTCCGGGGGCCAGGCTGTTCACATTCACGTTGAATTCCCGCAGTTCCACTGCCAGGCAACGGGTGTATTCGATGACCGCGGCTTTGGCGGTCGCATAAATGGATGACGTGGCGCCGCCTTTGAACGCGGCAATCGAACTGATGGTCACGATGCGTCCGCTGCGACGATCCATCATCCCGCGTGCCACCTCGCGGCAGGTGAAAATCGTCGAGAGCAGATTGCGATCGAGCACCGAGCGAATGTCTTCCTCTTTGATCATGACGGCGTCGTTGGGGTTGGGTTTGCCTCCGGCCGCTGCGATATCGCCACCGGCATTGTGCACCAGGATGTCGATCGGCCCCAGTCCCTGCGCGACCTCGGCCACGATTCTCGCGACGTCGGCGGTTTTCGTCAGGTCGCCCAGGACCCGCAGTGCGGCGACGGAGTGCTCGGCGCCGATCTGCCGGGCCGTTTCGGTCAGCGTGGTTCCTTCGCCGAATTCGGCGGGGCCGTTCTCGCGCATGCCGTGGACGCCGACTTTGCAGCCCAGAGCCGCCAGCCGTTCGGCAAACGCCCGACCAAGCCCGCGGCCGGCGCCGGTCACCAGGACCGTTTTTCCCTCCAGGTAGCGATTCGACATCGTCGGCAAGTTCTCGTAGTGAAAGGGATCGATCGACCGCGAAACTGTTCGGGCGATTCCGCGGGTCTACTCTTTCGCTTTTTTCTGACCGGGTTTGGGGTTGGGAAGCGTCCGCACGTTTTTGTCCTCGATCCCATCGAGCAGGATGTTGGCGATGACCGGAGCGTCGCCTTTCATCGTAATCCAGACGATTTGATCGAACTCGCCGTCAGCCTTTCCGCGCAGTTTCGACGCGCCGCCGGTTGTCGCCAGCATGATGTAATCGCGGCCGTTGCGATCGAACCGCGCGTAATTGTGGACGTGCCCGGCGAACACCGTGTAGTTTCGATTACCGAGGGCCTTTTCGATACCCGCCCAGCCGGTGGCGTTCGCGTCTTCGTCGGGCCAGACCCAGGCCGGCTTGTGCATGAACACAAACGTCCAGCGAACGTCGGCATTTCTCGCCAATACGTCGGCAAACCAGCGCTGCTGCTGGGGGCTGAATCGATACGGTTCGATGTCGGGCGGGTCTTCACTGTTCAGTGCCACGAAAAGCACATCGTGATAGCGGAACTCGTAGTAGCTGCGACCGAACTTGCGTTTCCAGTTTTCGGCCATGCCGGCGTTGGTGATGTCGTGGTTGCCCGGCACGTAGAAAAACGGCATCTGCAGTTGTTGCACTTTTCCCTGAAACTCGGCCCATTCCAGAGCCCATTGGGCATTGTCTTCGCTGTAGCCTTCAATCAGGTCGCCGACGGAAACCACGAATTCGGGCTGCAGCAGATTGATCTTGCGAATCGCCTCGGCAAACACGCCGGGGCGATGCCCGCCGGTGCGATCGGTGACGATGGCGAATTGAAAATCGCGATTCTGATTGTTGAGTTCGAGACTCGTCCAGGGATTGCGATCTTCGACTTTGACCTGCAAGGGGGCCGCCACGAAGGCCGCCGCATTTCCCGCGTAATTATTCCCAGGTGCACGGTTTGCCGACAACCCCGCCGCCAGTGCCGCCAACCCGACGGCCGTCAGTCCCAACATGAGTCGTTGCATAATCGCACGTTCCCCGGCAAGGTCATCATCCATCGATCAATTCACGCGTTGGCGGTCAACTTACAGCAGCAGCCGGGCCATTGCAACATCGCTCAATTTCGAGCCACGAACGCGAACCCGCCAATCAACGACCCGATCAGAATTGTCAAGGCAGCGAACGCCGCTGCCACCAGACGCGTGACGCGAGCGTCATTCAATTCGCGTAAACCCCCAGAGCATAGAAATACCACGAACCTCCATTGTTCGGGCCAATACGGCGGTATGTTGACGAGCAAGTCCCATGCGTCGCGAATTCCCAACTGCCGCAGCGCATCGGAATGACACTTCTTAAGCTGCTGCACAAGAAGAAGGATGCTCGCCCAATACCCAAGACCTGCAATCGCAAACACGATCAGCAATACGACGAACATTTTGCGGAACCTAACCGGAGTGTCTTCCCATCGGTTCGACCCGCTTCCCGTTGATAAACACCGCCTCGACCGAGCCGGGAAACGTCACTCCCTCAAACGGCGACCAGCCGCATTTGGTCTGCAAGTCGGCACGACGAATCTCGGCGGGGCGGCCGAGATTGAGCACAGTCAGCGACGCCGTGAATCCCGGTTCCAGTCGACCAAAGCGTTTAGGAGCCGTGTACGGATTCACAAATTCACCGGGATTCACCGAACAGAACCGGGCGACCTGCTCGGGCCGAAAACCCTGTTCGAGAATGAGCCAGGTGACAAACGCTCCGTACGTATCCAGATGCGGTTGCCCCGACATTCCGCGGGCCTTCTCGTCCAGCGTGTGCGGAGCATGGTCGGTCGCCACGTAGTCGAGGGTCCCGTCGCGCAGCGCGGCCAGCATCGCGTGTCGATCGGCAACCGACCGCAGCGGGGGGTTCATCTGCATCCAGCCCCGATTGGCGTCAGTGACGTCATCGAGACTGTAATACAAATGATGCGGCGTGACTTCGCAGGTGACGGCGAGGCCCCGCGCCCGTGCGTCGCGAATCAAGGGAAGCCCTTCGCCCACGGAATAATGGCACAGTTTCCCGCGAAGAGCGTATTTCTCGATCATCGCCAGGGCAAACCGGGTGGCCGAGACTTCGCACTCCGGCGGTCGCCGCTGTTCGTGGGTGGCCGCGTTTTTGTGCGACTCAAGCAACACCGGGTCTTCGCAGTGAAAACTGACGTCGCAACCGCGATAATGACTGAGGACAAGATCGAGTTGCTCGAGCGATGTGAAAAACAGGTCGCCGACGCTGTGCCCCATGTAAACCTTGTAGGGAACCCGAAACGACAGCGGGCGCGTCTGCGGACCGATTCCGGCATACAGCGTGACTTGAATCGGCACGCCGCGCCGCGCCAGGTGTTGCTGTTTTGCCCGATAGCTGGCGTCGTCAACCGGCGCAACACGGTTATTGGGCATATCGGCGACGTGTACCACACCGCCGTGAATTGCCGCCCTGGCCGCCGTCGTGAAGTCTTCTTTGTACGTCTCAAGTTCACTGACATCATCCCGCGCATGGATGTGAATATCACCCATTCCGGCGAAAATCAGGCACTCGTCGCCGAAGCGACAGTCGGGTTTTCCCAGGGCCGGCCCGACCGCCACGATCGTCTCGCCCTCAAGTTGCAACTGACCGGCTCGAACCCCCTCAGGCCCGGCGAGTTGTCCTTCGATGATCATTCGGAAATCCAAGGTCCAGTACAGCACCACTCAGCGCGGTCGTTTAAGCCGCGAGCCGCAGGCGAGCAGTAGTCACGAAACTGCCGAACTTCGCGCCGGGACGTCAATTGCATCCCGGAGGCGGCATGCTTAGTCTATTTAATGGAAACGGCCCCCGGTATCCAACGAGGAACACCATGAATCGCAAGCCGGCGTTATCACTTATTCGTCTGTGTCTGTTCGGCGGTTGCACTCTGGCCTTGATTTCACCGGCTGGTGCGGCGCCTCCACGAGTCCTCGAACAGGGAAAGCTTCCCGACGATTTTCGGCTGAAGGCGCCCCGCGATCTCAACGACAAACACCACCCGTGGACGCCGCCGGCGTCGCTCACCGCGTGGGAAGCGCAAAAAGACCTGCTCCGCGAGCAATTGCTCGTCGCCGAGGGACTCTGGCCGATGCCCCTGACCGCCCCCTTAAAGCCTGTCATTCACGGCAAGATCGAACGCGACGATTACACGATCGAAAAGGTGTTTGTCGCCAGCCTGCCGGGACATTACGTCTCGGGAAACTTGTACCGACCGAAAAAGATCAAGGGAAAAATTCCCGGCGTGCTGTTCGCGCACGGCCACTGGAAAGAGGGGCGGATGTACGAAATCGGCGCCGAGCAGGCTCAGAAAGAACAGATCGACAAGGGGGGCGAGAAGTTTCTGGCGGGCGCCCAGTATCCCTTGCAGGCGCTGCCGGTTTCCCTGGCGCGGATGGGATGCACGGTGTTCATCTACGACACGATCGGCAATGCCGACAGCAAGAAGGTATCGCATACCGAGCCTTTTAAAGACACGGACTCAACGCTGCGGCTCCAAAGTTCGATGGGCTTGCAGACGATCAATTCGATTCGCGCGCTCGATTTTCTGCTGTCGCTGCCCGAGGTCGACGCCAACCGCATCGGCGTGACCGGCGCCAGCGGGGGAGGCACGCAGACTTTCATGCTGTGCGCTCTCGATCCGCGGCCCAGCGTGGCCTTTCCCGCGGTCATGGTCTCGACCGCCATGCAGGGGGGCTGCGTCTGCGAGAACTGCTGCTACCTGAGAATCGGCACCAACAACGTGGCGATTACGGCAACGTTTGCCCCCAAGCCTCTGGCAATGACAGGCGCCAATGACTGGACGCTCGAGATTGAGTCGAAAGGGCTTCCTGAGTTGAAGCGAATCTACGAGTTGTACGGCAAGCCCGAGTTGGTCAGCGCCAAGTGCCTGCCGCAGTTCGATCACAATTACAACCAGGTCTCACGCGAAATCATGTACGGCTGGTTCAACCAGCACCTGAAACTGGGGCTGACTGAACCGATGGCCGAGCGTGACTTCGTCCCCGTCCCTCCGAAAGAACTGAGCGTTTACGACGCAGCGCATCCTCTGCCTGCGGATGCTCTCGATGGTCCGCAACTCAAGGCGCAGTTGACCCGCGTCTCTGAAGCTCAATTCGCGGCCTTGCTGCCCAAAGATGCAGCAACCCTGGCGAAGTATCAACGCGTCGTGGGGGCGGCCGCCAGGGTCATGCTCGACAAAGGTGTGCCGGCCACGAGCGACGTCGGGCCAGCCTCGTCGATGATGGAATCGCAGCATGCGGGCTACAAGATGTATCGCGTTTCAGCGAGTCGGCGCGGGGCGGGCGAACAGATTCCGATTGTTGCCCTCGTCCCGGATCGGTTCACCGGGAAGGGGGTGTTGTGGTTCGACGGAGCGGGCAAACGGCATCTGTTCGACGCCGAAGGCCGACCGACCGCAGCCGTGCAGACGATGCTCAACGCGGGGCTGGGGGTGATCTCAGCCGACCTCTTCCAAACGGGTGAGTTTCTGGAGGACGACACTCAGCCGGTCTCCAAACCCAAAGTGAATGAATCGTATGCCGGTTACACCTTTGGATACAACAAGCCGCTGCTGGCCCAACGCGTTCACGACGTCCTGACGGTGATTGGGGGAGTGAAGCGCTACCCCGATTTCACGTCGCTGCAGCTAATCGGCACCGGCGAGGCGGGAACGTGGGTCTTGCTGGCAAGGGCACTGGCAGGCGATACGGTCGAGCGCTGCGTTGTCGACCTGCAGGGCTTCGGGTTCTCGAAAGTCACGGCGGCCGATGACCCGCGAATGTTGCCCGGCGGGTTGAAATACGGAGGAATCGGGGGCCTGGCGGCCCTGGCGGCGCCGGCCGAGTTGACCATTTTCGGAACCAGGGACGTGCCCGCCAACGAATTGGCAGCACTTGAGAGCGTCTATGCCGCATCGAAAGGGAACGTCAACCTTTCGATGGATCCGCTCACGCCCGAAGCGGTTGCGGCGGCGTTTGTGAAATAAGGGAACGTATTCACCATGCGGAATCGATACGGCGCAGAGCTTCGAGACGCGCGTTCGCCTTAGTAGGTCCTGCCTGCCGGGCAGGACCTCGCGCGTCTCGGCGGCGGCCAATGACTGACGGTGGTCCGTTCCGGCAGAACGGACCTACTTTCGCGGCGTCCCCAGGGAGAGAAAAGTGGGCCAAAACGAGGCCGCCCAACATATGAGAATTGATTTCCGAGTCTGTCGAGAGTGACGGTGCATGACGCGGCAGAGGGTGGCGTCTGCCGGCGCGTTGCCCACATAAGATGGGGGGCCCTTTTTCCCATTCGGTTCGGGCCGCATTGATTTGCCAAGTGAGATTCCCTGAGCCATCAGACAACAAAGAGTCCTGACCGCCGGTCCCAATCTGAAACCCGCTTTATCGTCGATTTGCAGAAATCCCGACATTTTCTGAGAAAACTGTGTGCGCTCCCGCAGCCGCGATGCGTTCTATCATTGACGTTGGTCTTGTAGTAAGCGAATCTAAGCGCCACGTGAGTCCCCTCGTCGCGTTGCTGGTCGACAACGATGCCACGTCAAGTTTTCACTGGAACCCCACCATGCGACTCTGCGATCTGCTCGGCGGCGTAATTCGGCGTTCGTGGCGGACGGCGTTCCTGTCGGGAGGCCGCAGAACGAGAGCGCGACTGCGCGACCGCCGCGCGGCTGCACCATCCCCGATTTCGGCGTATGTCGATGTTTTGGAAGAGCGGGCGCTGCTGTCCGCAACTGCACTGGATGCTGCGACTGCTGCCAACGCGGTCGGCTCCGGCAATCAGATCAAGAATGGAGACTTTGAGCTTGGAAATACTTTGTTCGGAAGCGATCTCAACTACGACGCCGACGCCTTTGGCAATAATGGGGAGTACAACAACAACAAGTACGGCATTGGAACAGATCCAAACGTCTTTTTCGGCTCCGCGCCAATCAAAGATCACACTCGCAACGACGGTACCGGCCAAATGCTCGTCGCGGCGCCGAATGCGTCCAATCGAGTTTGGTTTGAATCGGTCGCTCTGCAGACCGACACACTATATACGATCGATCTATTTGCAGCACGACTTACACCTCAAGTCCCGGCGACGTTGTCGATTGAAGTCGACGGTGCTTCGATCGGAACATTGACATTATCGAATTATTCGGTGTGGATGCCATTCCATCACACATTTGAATTGCCGTCATCGACTGAATCCTCAAAGACGGTCACGGTCGCCATCCGCGATCTGGAAACGAGCGACTTTGGAAATGACTTTGCCCTCGATGACATTTCGTTGATGACCACAGATCGTGTCACGATTGACATCAACAACACGACGGATGAGGCCGACGACATCACCTCCTTTAAGCCCGATGTCTCCCCGATCGAGCGGCTTGCGCAACAACTCTCCGCGAAGATTACGAACAACGGCGCCATGAAGGGGACGTTCGAGCTGTCCGTCGATCCCCCGGGAGCTGCCACACTGAATAATACCTCGGTGACGCTCGCGGCCGGTGCGAGCAAAGACATCATGATCACGCCTCGGGCCAATAGTTCCGCTGCCAATGACGTCCGCATCATCGCCTAACTGGGCGGCATCCAGGTCGGCGACGAAGACATGACGATCATCAAAGGCGACCTCGGCATCGTGAAGATCAACGGAAGCGAGGTGCCGGAGCAAAACGAACAGTCGCCAGGAGGCTTCGTGCCGGTGAACAACGACGACGACGATTACGACGGCACGGCGGACATACTAAACATAGGAAAGGTTAACGGCGAGCACGACCTCGTTCAAATGAACGTTCACCTGGGCGATCCAGGCATTGCCGGCATATACACACTCAGCACGACGAGTCCCACCATCAGAATCTGGGGAAACGCCGATAAGTCCAGCCCGCGAATGGCGGACGCGAACAATCCCCTCGAGATAATCTTCACTCAGAGTCGACCCACCGAGACTTTTTACGTCGAGGGATTGACGATAGGTGCCGCGCAGGCAAGCGAACAAATCCAGCTCAAATGGACCGCCGCCCAAGGCTCTATGACCCGTGTGCTGGATACCGTCTACTTCACGGTTTACGAAGTAAAAGGCCCACAGAACGTGCCTGATTATTCGACGCATCTTTACACGGGCGATGTGCCGGGGGGCGGATATAAAGAGAGCTGGACGCTTACTGCTCGAGGGAAGGACGGCAAGCTAATCGGTGGCACCAACAACAAAGTGATCGGCGACACAGCCACGATTCATTGGGGCGGTGGCGCCTACGTCGGCAAGGCAGTTTTTACTCCGTGGCCGGGTTTTGAGATGGAGTGGAACGTGAATGTAGTGCGTGTGGACATCGTGACATTGACCAAAGGAGCCGCCACCACGCCGGGCAAACCTTTCTTTTTTAAAAACGATAATGACGGTTTCGTCTATGTTTTCTCCGGTAAGATAAATGGACTTGGAGTCGAAGGCATATTTATGGCATCCGAAGTCACATTGACGGGCCCGACGGCAAATGGGGTCAATCAGCGGGGAGTAACTCATATTCAGGTTGGATTCGTCCAAAATGTCACAATCGATACTAGTCTGGGGTTATATTCGGACCTTACATCATTGAGCCAAAATAGTATCATCGGACAGACGTACTTGGATGCGAGTCCAGGCGAGGTCTATTACAGTGACGATCCGTCGTCCGTGTTGAAGCCGATTGATGCCGCGAATCGAACGAAAATTATAGCGATAGTTGACACACCGGCTGGGAAAGCTCCCCTAATTAACGGATCGGCCAAGCTTACACTAGTCGTGACAGTCTACAACTTTACCACGTATATTGTCGCGCAGACCGATGACACAGCGAACGATGCTGCCGACGTGTTTACGAGTCGAGCAGTTGTCGATTGGAAACTCGCTGTGGACGAAGTTGTCAGCTTAACG
>SIAF01000050.1 GCA_009691905.1 Planctomycetaceae bacterium
CCAGCCCGATCCGAATTCCGTCCACCATCGCGCGTCCTCCGTGAGCCGTTGAATGAACAACCACACGGAGAACTTCTTACAACATCAACCCTCCTGGCGCAAGTCTTCCTAAATTGCCAAGACCCCCCAAAGTGCGCGCTGGCCCTGACTGCGCTGCCGAGTCAGTGACAAAGGTGCCCGGAAGCTCGAGAACCTGAAGCTCTGTCAGTGATCTGAGTTGTTCGACAGCATCGTCGGTGATGTTGGTGTACCCAAGGTTCAGACGGGTTAGGTTTGTCAAACATTTCAGGTGCTGAATATTGAGATCGGTCAGTTGTGTTCCGAGAAGATTCAATTGCTCGAGTTTCGTCAAGCACTCAAGACACTGTAGCCCGGATTCTGAGATCGGCGTCCGAACGAGGCTGAGATGTGTCAGCTGCTTTCCCGATATGTGCGATAATCCGATGCCTGACACTTGTGTGCGGTCGAGATCCAGTGATGTTATTAAATCGAACGACCTGAGATGCTTCATTTCTTCATCGCCGAAGGCTTGGTCATCGAGAAATACTGCAGTTGGTTCCGGATCATACTCATTAAACCAAGTGACATGAAATCGATTGCAGAATTCAGCCAGTCGGCCTGGTACCGTCTCAATGTGTGCGCCTAAGCCGCGCAGGGTACGAAGCGCGATGTGTCGGGAAGCTATCCGCACGCCTACCCAGGCTGTTAATAGCAATAACGAGAGAAATATTGCTTTCAGAAACAGTAGGCGCGCGAGCGAATATGTCGCTGAGCGTCGATCAGAGGGAAGCATGTGAGCAAGCTGCAGTTGAATTGGGTGGGATGGAGCGAGATGCTAGATTTTAAGGATAATTCCTTGGATGTGCGGTGTCACAGTAAAAGAAATCGGTAAAAGACCACTTGTTTGATATTCAATGAGAGCGGATTTGTACAGATCAACATGCGCAAAGGGACCACCTAGGACGCACGACGTACTTTAGCGCGCGGGCTTGGTCTGTGGTAAGACAGTGGGCGGGAATTCGGCGACGGAGTCGCCAAAACTCGAAAGGGAAGGGAAGGAAAAGGGGACATGGAAAGCGCCGGTGAAAGCCGGAGGAGAGTCGCGGATGAAAGAGCCGCACGAATACGAGAGAGCGTACCGATTCGGCCCCCGGGCCCCGAGTCATGCGCCGGTTTCCGCGAGGAGACGGGTGAAGCGTTGACAGGGGAAAATCCAGGCCAGCCATTGAGCTCCGCCCCATTCCAATTTTGGCGGATCACTTTGAGCGTGCCGACCCTGTCCTGACAGGGGAAGGCCACACGGAGGTCGCGTACAGTGAAACGCGAGCTGACCGACGCGAAGAGATAAATACTGGGAAATCTGATGTGTTTCGGCGCAGCCTGACTCATTTTCAACAGGCTGCTATCCACCATCCACTATTAATCAATCACAACCTTACACTCCGGCAGGCTGTCGAGAAACAGCTTGCCGTAGCGTTTGGTTTTGACGCGCGGGTCGAGAATCGCCACCTGACCGGTGTCGGTCTTCGAGCGAATCAGGCGGCCGAAGCCCTGTTTCAGCTTGATGATCGCTTCGGGAACCTGGTACTCCATGAAGGGGATCCCGCCGCGGGCCTTGATCGCTTCCAGCCGCGCTTCGAGCAGCGGGTGGTCGGGAACGCTGAACGGCAGCTTGGCGATGATCACGTTTTGCAGCGCGTCGCCGGGAACATCGACCCCCTGCCAGAAACTGTCGGCACCGAACAGCACGCCGCGCGCGTCGTTGCGGAAGCGTTCGAGCATCATCGTTCGCGGGACTCCCTCGGCCTGACTGTAAAGGGCATAGCGGTTTTGCGTGAACCAGCTCGAGAGACGCTGGGCGCAGTTTTTGAGCATCGAGTAGCTGGTGAACAACACGAATGCCCGCCCCTGCGTCTGCGCGACATATTTTTTGATGCGGTCGCAGACGGCCGCTTCGTAGTCGGCGACGGCGGTCGGGTCGGGCATCGACCTGGGCAAAATCAGCGTGGCGTTCTCGCGATAGTTGAACGGACTGCCCAGTTTCTTTTCGAGCGACGTATCGAGACCCAGCCGATTGCGGATGAAGTCGAAGTTCTGGCCGCCGACCGCGAGCGTGGCGCTGGTGAGAATGACGGTCGGCACGACATTGAAGAGTTGTTCGCGCAGCACCGGTCCGACCTCGATCGGCGCCGAGACCAATCGCGTGCGCTCGTGCCTGCGGCCGCTCACTTCGATCCAGTACACCGCGTCCTTTACGCTTTGAGCGAGCCACGACTCGAGCGACGCGGCCAGCAGCGTGCAACGCTCGCCGGCGGCTGTCAGTTCGATCTTGTCTTCCTCTTTGTCGATCGCCTGGGCAAACGTGGCGATCGAGCGGGCCAGCCCCATCAGCGGCGTGCAAAGGTCGGTTTTGATCTCAGGAGGCGATTTGAACCGCCCATTGGACGGGCAATGCGACCCTCGCCAGCGCTGCACCTCGTCGAACAGGTCCTGCGCGATGAAACGAAGGTCGCTGACGAGCCTTTGTCCGGCCTGATGAGCGTGATGGACGAGCAACCCCTTGTTGCCGCGGTCGCTGTAGAGCTTACCCAGCAGGTACTCGACCTGGCCGCTGGTGATCGACAGCCCCAGGTGATCGGCGGCAACTTGTTCGACGGTGTGGGCTTCGTCGAAGACAACCACGTCGTAATCGGGCAGAATGCTGGCCCCTTCGCGGCGCAGGGCCAGGTCGGAAAAGAACAGCGCGTGATTGACGATCAGCAGATCGGCGTTTGAGGCGCGGCGCCGCGCCTGAAAGTAGAAACAGTCGTTGTAGGTCGGGCACTTGCGTCCCAGGCAGTTGCCGTGGTCGCTTTGAACCTCGTCCCAGACCTCGCCCAGGGGCTTGAAATCGAGCGCGGCCCGAGAGCCGTCGGTGGTCACGTTTGCCCAGCCGGCGACCGACTTGAGCTGGTCGATTTGCTCGGCGGTCGTGAAAGTCGCGTGCGCACGTTCCAAGGCTCCTTTGAGCCGACGCAGGCTGATGTAGTTGCCGCGCCCCTTCACGAGCACAGCCGAAAACTCGACCGGCAACACCGAATTCAAAAACGGGATGTCGCGCGTCGTGAGCTGTTCCTGCAGGGCGATCGTGTGCGTCGAGATCACGACTCGCATCCGCTTCTTCTCACCGGCCTGCTTTTTCTCACCGGTCTGGGGGTCGCGGTCGTCGCGTTCTCCCTGGTTCGCGGTGGCCGCGAGAATGGCCGGCACCAGATAGGCGAAACTCTTCCCGACCCCGGTCCCCGCTTCGACGACGAGATGGGTTTTGGTGGCGATCGCCTGGGCCACGGCATCGGCCATGGCCAGTTGCTCGGGTCGCGATTCGTAGGTCGAGAGCCGCTGCGCAATGCGGCCTTTGGGGCCGAGGACGTCTTTAGGCGGAGTCGGGACGCTCATGCGCTAGTCCTGACGGTGAAAACAGATCAGGCACATGTCGTCACGTTGCGGCTCGCCATCGCAAAAGGCTTCGACGTCGGCGACGATGGCCTCGCCGAGCGGTTCGGCCTGCGGAGGCGCCTTCTTGAGAAACGCCGTGAGGCGGGCGACGCCATACAGTTCGGTCGCTTTGTTCATGGCCTCGGTGACACCGTCGGTGAACATCACCAGCGAGTCGCCCGGCCCGATCGTGACGGAGGTCTGGCCGTAAACGGTATCGGACTTGATTCCCAGGGGCAGCGCCGCCGTCGTGGAACCCACTGAATCGACCTTTCCTTTGTGGGTGCGAAGCAGCGGGGGCAGGTGACCGGCATTCACAATGGCCAGCGTGTGCGCACGAGGATCCAGGACGACAAACGCCATCGTGATAAACCGGTGCCCCAGCCCGCTCGAGCAGACCGCCATGTTCAAGTGCCTCATCGCGTCGGACACTGTCGGTTGCGACAGCAGTTCGTATCGCGCGTCGGCGTAAACACGAGCCATCAGCAGGGCGGCCGGAACGCCCTTGCCGGCCACGTCGCCGACGCTGACCACGATGCGGCCATCGGGCAATCGGACGTAATCGAAAAAGTCGCCTCCCACGCTCTGCGCGGCTTCATAAAAATCGTAAAACTCATATCCCTCGACCCGGGGCCGCTCTTTGGGCAGGAAGTCGATTTGCACCTGGCTCGCGAAATCGAGATCGCGTTCGAGGTCGCGTTGGCGCATGGCGGCCAGATGCAACTGGGCGTTTTCGAGCACCAGCGACGCCTGGGCCGCCACACTCGCCAGAACCTCCAGGTCGTCTTCCGAAAATTGCAGGGCGCTGTCGATGGTGTCGATTTGAATGGCGCCTTGCGGCTCGTTGCTGCTGGAGACCAGCGGCACGCACATCACCGACCGAATTCGCAGGTTGGCCACGCTTTCGCTGAGGTTGAAGCGAATGTCCGAGGCGGCGTCGGCGCTCAGAATCGCGCGGGCCTTGTTCATGGCCTGTTTCAAGATCGTCATACTCAGCCGCGCCGAATCGCCTACGTCTTCGCGTCGCGTTCGCTGGGCTTTGACCACGAGCTGGCCGGTGATCGGGTCCTTGAGAACGATAAAGCCCCGATCTGCCTGGGGAAAAATCTTAAACAGGCTTTCCAGGATTTTTGGCAGCGCTTCGTTGATTTTCAGCGTCCGCACGAGGTTCTGGGTGATCTCCATCACCGCGCGCAATTTGGCCTCCGGCCGCACGGCAATTCGCGGATGTCGATTGGTTGACAGATCGAGCGACGTGATGATCGACGAACTGTCAGAGTCGTCGTCGGTAACGACCGGCGGTTTCAATCCGGCGCCCAGGCCCGGCATCATCGGTCCGGCCTGGGACGGCATCAGCTTCGAAATGTCGATCATCGTCGGGGCCTGTCCCGACGACTTGTTGTCAATCTCATGCAGAATGACCTGCGCTTCGGGAGCCAATACGTCTGAGGGGGGCGGAGACCCCTGGTAGAACCGCATCACGACCTCGCACACTCGAATTTCGTCGTCGTCTTTGAGTTCGGTCCGACCCAGGATTTTTTCGCCGTTGAGCTGAGTCCCGTTGCGGCTTCGCAAGTCCTCCAGAAAATAGGTCCCGTGACTTTCGAGAATCTGGGCGTGGTTGCGGCTGACGGCGGCATTGTCGAGGACGATCTGGCACGCCGGATGACGCCCCATGACCATCCGCTCGCCCGACAGCTCGACCAGTTGCCCCGGGCAGCTTCCCTTGATGACTTTTAATACGGCCACAATTCGCGCCCCAGTCTGAAAGGCTGATTACGCTTTTGACGCACGCGACCCGCACTCGACCCGCGCTCGAGCCGGCCGGCTCGATGCGGTCGATTTCCGGACGGCACACGATGTTCTCGATCGTTGCGCGTCGACAACAATTTACTTCCTGCGGCGGACCAGGCGGTGCCGGTCATGAACTACCCGTACCGCCTGACGCTTCTGAATCGGGCTGGTCCAGCAGTGCCTTCCATCCGTCATCCAACTCGCGTTTGAGTTCGTTCAAATTGCGCTTGACCGTCACGCGGACGAGCGCCTGCATCCGCTGGTCGAGTTTGTCGTAATGCGGCTTCAGGCCGTCGATCGCCCGTTGCGATCTCTGGTACTCGCCGTGCTGGGTCAGGATGAACGCCTCGCCTGCCTGTCCAAACGCTCGAAACTGAGACTCTGACGAAGCCGCCAAATCGGTGAACAGACTCAGGGCTTCGTCGTACCGGCGCTTGGTCAAAAGCAGCAGGGCCAGTTCCTGTCGGGCATAATTCTGAAACAGCCGCTCTTTCGGATTGGGAAAATTGTCGATGACCGCCTGGTAAGCCGCCGGATCGGTCTTCAGTTTCTGGGCATACATGTATTGCGCCGCCGCCGTTTCTTTGACTTGGATGGGGGCAGCCTGTCGGATCTGCATCTGAAACGGATCGGGGTCGCGGGCCAGCCATCCCACACCGGCCGACGCGCCTCCCACCAGCAGCGCCAGCAGCGAAAACACAAAAAATTGAGCCGCAAACGATCGATCGGGCAGCCGCCACAGGCCGGTAGCCATCCGCCGCAGTCTGCCCCCCTCGGACGATGGGGTGATCTCTTCAGCCGCAGGTTCCTCGTCGTCGAGCGCCGCAGGTGTGCCGCGGTCGTTTCCCTCCAGCGAAACCCGTCTCAAATCCTTAAGCACGTCGAATGCAGTGGCGTAGCGCTTGTCGGCGTTCTTAGCCATCATCTTGTGAATGATGCGGCACAGCATCGGCGGCAGGTCGCCTCGAATCTGTTCGAGGCGATCCGGCTCCTGCTTGAGGTGTTGCACCGCCACCGAAAGTGCCGTCTCACCCCGAAACGGCGGCGCTCCCGCCAGCATGTGGTAACACGTCACGCCGAATGAATAGATGTCGCTCCGCGCGTCGAGTTTGCGACCGTTGACCTGCTCGGGACTCATATACAGCGGCGTACCCATCGTCACACCCACCTGGGTGAGATCGACCTTCTCACCTGCCTGCGTGAGTTGCGCCAGCCCGAAGTCGGCGACTTTCACTTCACCCTTGCGCGTGAGCATGATGTTTTCAGGCTTGATATCGCGATGCACGATCCCGGCGGCGTGTGCGGCCTGTAAAGCGCTGGCGACCTGTTTCATCACCTTGAGGGCAACTCCCAGCTCGGGAGGCCCCTTTCGCGACAGAAACTCGCGGAGATTCAAGCCCTGCACGTACTCCTGGGCGATGAAGTGGGTACCCTGCTGCTCGCCGATCATGTAGACCTGCACGATGTTCGGGTGGCTGAGGGCGGCCGCCGCCAGCGCCTCGGTCTTGAATCGCTTGAGATACGTCGGATCGGTCAGCCGCTCTTCCCGCAACACCTTGACGGCCACATTGCGCTTGAGCGACGTCTGCTCGGCAAGAAAGACTTCGGCCATCCCGCCCTTTCCCAGACTTCGTAAAATCCGGAGTTCTCCCAGCATTCGGTCGGTGAACTCGTTCGCGGCGGCGGCAGAATCCGCAGGCGGTGCGGCAGATCCCGTCGTCTCTTGCGCGACAGTCGCATCGGCAACGGGACGTTGCGGCGCTGAAGAGGGTTCGCTCGCCGGTTTTGATCCGCGAGACGGTGGGCCTTGAGCCATGCTCGGTACGCTCCGGGTGATGAATCGCTGCGGCAAACCAGAGGGATCGCTTACTGAAGATTCTTTCGTATCATATTCGCCCCGCCGACGAACCGCAAAGCCGGCACCGGTCGCTGTTCTAAGCGACGCTCGCCAAACCCGCCTTGGCTCGGGAATTCGACCGGGATATGCTGGACACCCAGTCGCTTGTACTTGCGGCGATGCCCACAGGGTTTCAGGGCCGACCGCGTTCAGACACAGGAGTCGCGCCATGTCAGACGATCGTTTCGATCGTAAACCGCGTCAAAGCTGCCGATTTTCGGTGACCGCCGCCGCGGCAGGCCTGATCGGCTGTCTGATCTGGCCCGGTCTTTTCTGGCCCGGGCTTTCCCAGGCGCTTCAAGGCGCTAAAGGAAAAAAGGGGACGGAAACCGAAAAGATCATCGGCAAAGTGACGGCCATCGAGAAGAAAGGAAAATCAATCACGCTGACCGTTGAAAAGGAGGGGGACCAGACACTGCCGGTGCTGCTGACACCCAAACTCAAGGTCGCCGTGAACGGTAAGGGAGATGTCAGCTTTCTGCGCGCCAAGACCTGGGTTTCGTCGCAATCGGTCGTGAAGGTTAACAACGCGCTATTCGGTTACAGGTTTATGGTCCATCTGGGCAACGCGCCTCCCGTGCAGTTACGCCCCGACCCAGGCTCAGCCGACGTCTATCACCTGTGCGGGCAAGTGGTGTCAGCCGATGACGAATCGGTGACGCTGAGTTTCGGGAACGCTGCGAAGACTCAAAAAGTGATGTTCGAAGAGGGCAGACTGCTTGAGATCACGGTCAGCTCCAACGACCTCGACCTGATCGTCGAGGGGTCGGAGATTGAGATGGAAGGCATCACCCGCGGCACAAAATTCACTCCTCAGAGGGCGACCGTCAAATTGGAAAAACCATTGCAGGCCGACGAGGTTTTCGGCGCCGACAAAGACGGCCGCAAAGCAGCGAAGTCGAAATCGGCCGGCACCGCCAAAGGGGGTAAGAAGTCGGACAAGGGTAAGCAGGACGAACCCGCAGGGGGCGAGGTCGTCGATCCCGCCGATCCGTTCGGTGAGCTCTCAAAGGACAAGAAAGGCGCCAAACCGGCAGCGAAACAAAAACCGACCGATGCGAAGGGGGTCGAAAATGAGGCCTTAGGGAACAGCACGGACGGCAAGAAACCGACCTCGCAGGAATAACCCGGTCGTTGGGGTTCACCGCAGTTTTCGGCCTGTCGAATGACTGTTGGCCGATTGTGCCGCCGCATGGGGGCTGGGTTACGTCATCCTGCGGTTTTTCAACGCGGCCGGCGCACATCACAGTGGCGACCTGGGTGAAGACCACGAACCCGAAACGCACCTGATCCCGCTGGCGCTCGGCGTGGCGCTGGGCCGACGATCGCACTTGGACCTGTGGGGCGCCGACTACCCGACCCATGACGGAAGCTGCGTTCGCGACTACGTCCACGTCGACGATCTGGCTCGCGCGCACCTGGCCGCGCTTGAGTTCGTCACGCCGGGAAATACGCTGGCGTGCAACCTGGGAACCGGCCGCGGTTGGAGCGTCAAAGAGGTCGTTCTCGCATGCGAAGCGGTGACCGGCCGGTCGATCGCTGTGTTCGCGCGGCCGCGTCGACCGGGCGACCCACCGCAACTGGTCGCCGCCGTCGATCGCGCCCGAGCCGTTCTGCACTGGGAACCGCAGTACAATGACCTGGAATCGATTGTCGCGTCGGCTTGGAACTGGCATCGGCGGCATCCTCTGGGATACGACGATCGAACAGCGCCTGCAATCGTGGCCGCGGCGATCGTAAAGCCCCCGCGGCGCGCGGCCTGAAATCCCGCGCGCCGTGGTGCCCGACGTCAGAGTTGTGGAAAGATGCGGCGCAGCTTGTGCTTGACGATCGTCTGGCCGGCGATCAGCAGCTTTCGAGCGCGGCTCAATTCGACTCGGCGGGTAAAAACGTCATATTGCCGACGTTCAATCTCGTCGAGGACCCCGCCATAGATCTGCAGCATGGTATCGAGAATCGGCCGGCCGGGCGGGTCGAGGTATTCAAACAGACCGTGGGCGCGGCCGTAGAATTCGCGGGTTCGGGCCACCTCGAATTGCATCATCTGCCGGAAGCGTTCGTCGCGGTCACCGTCGATCAGGTTCTGAGCCGTCAGGCCGAATTGCGCCAGATCTTCCCGCGGCAGGTAGATGCGACCCTGCACCGCGTCTTCGCGCAGATCGCGTAAGATATTCGTCAATTGAAACGCGGTTCCGCAATCGACCGCGGCCGGCAGCGCCCGCTGATCGTGAAAGCCCCACAGGTGAATGCAGGCCAGCCCGACGGCGCCGGCGACGTGGTAGCAATAGCGGGACAATTCGTCGAAGGTCCCGATCGCGACCGACCCCAGATCCATCTCGACGCCGGCGATGACATCGAGCAGGTACGACAGCGGGACCTGGTATTTCCGCAACGTATTGATCACCGCCGGCAGGACGGGATGCTCGCAATGGCCGCTGTTCCAGGCAAACAGCAGTTCGCTGCGCCATCGCGCGAGTGCCGCGGCACGATCGACCCCCGGAATCTCGTCGTCTCCCAGGTCGTCGGTGACCCGCATAAAGGCGTACAGCGCGCACATTGCCCGAAAGCGATCGCGGGGGAGCGTCAGAAACGAGTAATAGAAGTTTCGCGCCGTGCGCTTCGCCAGAATTCGGCAATACTCAGAGGATTCGGCAAGGGAAGGCGTGTGATGACTGGACGGCATGAACTTCTAAACTCTCCTCACGCACAATCGCCGCAGCGAACTGGCCATCGCGCCTACAAACACGCACAGCACATCGAACTTCGTCACCACCGGCCGTCTGTCCCAGACACGGTAACCGATGCCTGCGATCCGGTCCAGAATTGTTTCGCCGCCCCGGGAAAAGAGTTCGAGATCGACCTGCACGCGGAACGGGAAACAGGCCAGTTCAGGCCGCCGATCGTCGCGCCAGGGTCGCAGAGATTGGCGCGCGCGGTCGACTTCGAACTGCATCAGCTCGAGAAATGCGGAATTCGTGACGCGTTGACGCAGGTCGTCGGCCGAGTACCCGAACCGTTCGCGGTCTTCCCGGGGCAGGTAGATGCGTCCGATCGCGTGGTCGCGGGCCACATCCTGCCAGAAGTTGGCCAGTTGCAGGCCGGTGCAGATTGAGTCTGACCAGCCGAAGTTCTCGTCAGTCGCCTGCCGGCACAAAGCGAGCACCAGCCTGCCGACCGGGTCGGCGCTCCGCCGGCAGTAATCCCGCAATTGCTCGAACGTCTCGTACTCTTTGACGCGTTGATCCTGTTCGAAGGCCGAAATCAGGTCTTCGAACGGCGCGGCCGGAATCGCGAATTCGGCAATCGTCGCGGCGAGGGCGATATAGACCGGATGCGACGTCCGTCCCTCGTAGCAGGCGTGCAGCTCGTCGCGCCACCAGGCCAGAAGTCTTAGCGACAAGGCGTCATCGCCGACTTCGTCTCCCAGGTCGTCCGACCAGCGACAATACGCGTAGATGTTGTAGAAATGCTGGTGCAGTTCGCGCGGCAGCATCCAGGTGACGACCGGGAAATTCTCGTAGTGCGACGTCGCCAACCGCCGGCAATAGGTCTGCGATTCGGCCAGAGTGGGCTGGGCAGTCGCCGTGCGCGCCGGACCCCAGCGAGTCAATTCGCGAGCGAAATCGGTAGGCAATCGAGGGTCTCCCACAGGGTCTCTGAGCGGTCATACTGTAAACCAACACGCAAACCACGTAAAATGCCGGTTGCTGTCGAGTTGTCGGCCGAACCCGTTTAGCGGTGAGACGCAGTCGAGCCCGTTTACGCCAAAGGCTCGACTGCGCCTCACCGCTAAACTGTTTTTTTGAGTGCGATCGCGTTATGCCAGTCCCGAAGGTCGTCATTGTCGGTCGCCCGAACGTCGGGAAAAGCTCGCTGCTCAACTGGCTGGCCCGCAAGCGCATTTCGGTGGTCGAACCGACCGCCGGCGTGACCCGCGATCGGGTGATGTATCTGATGCACGAGGGCGATCGCTATTTCGAGCTGGTCGACACCGGTGGGATCGGGATTGTTGATTCTGACGATCTCTCGGCCGACATCGAACGGCAGATCGACACCGGCATCAACGAGGCCGATCTGATTGTGTTTGTCGTCGACGGCAAAGCGGGGCTGGTGCCGCTCGACCTTGAGGTCGCGCAGCGGCTGCGGCCCCTGGGCAAGCCGGTGCTGCTGGTGGTCAACAAGTGTGATTCTCCCAAACTCGACCAGGAGACAGGCGATTTCTACGGTCTGCTCGACGCGCCGCTGGTGACGACCAGCGTTCTCGGAGAGCGCAACCGCGACAAGCTGATGAAGTCGATCTTGCAGTGCCTGCCGCATCGCGAACAGGCCGAGCCCGACGATGGGGCGATGATGGCGGCCGACCCCGAACTGAAAATCGCCATTGTCGGGCGACGCAACGTCGGCAAAAGCACGTTCATCAACGCCCTGGCCCAGACCGAGCGCATGATCGTCAGCGAGATCGCGGGGACGACCCGCGACAGCGTCGACGTTCGCTTCGAGCTCGACGGCAAAGCCTTCGTGGCAATCGACACGCCGGGTGTTCGCAAGAAAAAAAGCCTCGCCAACGACATCGAGTTTTATGGGTTGACCCGCGCCCTGCGCAGCATCCGTCGCGCCGACGTGGTGCTGATGTTTTTCGACGCCAAGGAAACCGTTTCGAGCGTCGACAAGAAACTCGTGGGCGAAATTGTCGACGAGTACAAACCCTGCATCTTCGTGATCAACAAGTGGGATCTGGGCCAGGCCGCCGACATGACCACCGAAAAGTGGTCGCAATATCTGCTCGATTCATTCGGTTCGCTGCGGTTCGTGCCGGTGGCCTTCATCACCGCCAAAGACGAGGTCAACGTCAAAAAATTGATCAACCTGGCGCAGGTTCTGGGCAAGCAGGCCCGGTTGCGGGTCCCCACGGCGCGCATCAACGCCGTGGTGCGGGCCGCGGTCGCCGCCAACCACCCCCCCGTGCGGCTCAATCGCCCCCCGCGCATCTACTACGGCACGCAGGTCGCCGTCGCCCCGCCGACGATCGTGCTCAAGTGCAATAACCCGCAGTTGATCGACCGCGGCTGGCAACGTTACTTGCAGGGGGTCTTTCACGACGAACTGCCGTTTCCCGAAGTGCCGATAAAGGTTTACTACCGCTCACGCGGCGGTTCGGCACGTGACGGCGACGAAGAACCTGACGAAACCGAGGTCGTGCTCGAGGATGGACAGCCGATTGAGATTGACGAGGCCGACATTCTCGAAGACGAGGAGTTGCCCGAATGAGCACCTTTCTCGATCGGATCACGATTTACGTTCGCGGCGGCGACGGCGGCGACGGCTGCATGAGTTTTCGGCATGAGTTCAAGGCTCCCAAGGGCGGTCCCAATGGAGGCGACGGGGGCGATGGCGGCAGCGTCATCGTCCGCGCTGAAATGAATGTCGACAGCCTCGCCCCGCTGGCCGGTCACAAGCACTGGCGCGCCGACTCGGGCCGCCCCGGACAGGGCTCCGAATGGCATGGCAAGAGCGGTCAAGATATCGAGATTCTTGTTCCCTGC
The DNA here is from genome assembly GCA_009691905.1 of Planctomycetaceae bacterium. Lineage (GTDB taxonomy): Bacteria > Planctomycetota > Planctomycetia > Planctomycetales > Planctomycetaceae > SIAF01. Next base: position 12,709 of record SIAF01000050.1, read on the forward strand.
GGCACGATTGTCCGCGATCTCAAGTTAGGAGACGTGATCAAAGACCTCACCCACGCGGGCGATCGAATCGTCGTGGCCGCGGGCGGCCAAGGGGGCCGCGGCAACACGGCGTTCAAATCCGCGACCAACCGCGCCCCGCGCGAATCCGAAACCGGCAAGAAGGGTGAAGAGCGCCAGATCAGCCTCGAGCTCAAAGTCATTGCCGACGTAGGGCTGGTCGGAAAACCCAATGCCGGCAAGTCGACACTGCTCAGTCGCTTGTCGCGGGCCCTTCCCGAGATTGCCAATTACCCTTTTACGACGAAGTATCCCAACCTGGGAATCGTCTCGGTCGGCCGCGACCATTCGTTCGTGATGGCCGACATTCCCGGATTGATCGAAGGCGCCCACGCGGGCCTGGGGCTGGGTCACGAATTTTTAAAGCACGTCGAGCGGACGAAAGTTCTCGTACACCTGGTTGAACCCGATCCCATGGATCAGACCGACCCGCTCGCGAACTACCGGCAGATTCGCGAAGAACTGCGACTGTACGATCCGTCGCTGCTCGAACGGCCCGAAGTGGTCGTGGTCACGAAGTCCGAACTGCCCGGCGCGGCCGAATTCACCGAATTGCTGGGGGCCGAACTGGGCCGACCCGTGCTGGGCATCTCGGCGGTCGCGGGCAAAGGGCTGCCGCAGTTGATCGCCGTCGTGTGGCATGAACTCAGGGTTCTCAAAGGCGAGGTGGAAAAAACCGGAGCGGACCTGTAAGCCGGGTTCTGTCGAGAGCGGCCATTTCTCTGGGACGACGGTTGCCCGTCGCCTCTAGCAACCTACCCGGAAGTGATAGCGGGCCGGACCGACCCGCGCCGGGAACGGTTCCCGGCTCCTTCCTGCTTGGTCTTGCTCCCAGTGGGGTTTGCCCTGCCGATGCGGTCACCCGCATCGCGGTGCGCTCTTACCGCACCTTTTCACCCTTACCGCACCACGGCCGACGAAGCCATCTTCGTCAGCCCCTTCGGCGAGGCGGTTTGTTTTCTGTGGCACTGTCCCGATCCTTGCGGACGGTGGGTGTTACCCACCACTGCGTCCTGTGGAGCCCGGACTTTCCTCTACGCCAAGAGGCAAACAGACACGCTGCCTGCCAACCCCGCGCAGCGGTCGCTCAGTCCACTCCGGTCAATTCACATTCTACGACCGCGGTGTCGCGTCTGTCCAGCAGGGTTTGCAGACCAACAGGGTGCGCCCGGCGGTATGGCGATGGCCCGTTCGGCGCCGGCTACGGCGTCAGGCTGGGTGCGAACAGGAATGCTCCGCCTGCGGCCATGCCCAATTCGAACACAGCGGCTCGCGTGTTCCAGGGAACCTGGTAGTACCTCGGCGGAACATATTGCCCCGGACGGTAATAGCCCAGAGCGTAGCGCTTACACCAGGGAGGGTCGATCGCCATCTGGTACGGCAAGCCGAGGAACTGAGCCGCAAACAGGCCCACTGAGAGGGGGGGCTGCAACAGATAGTGCCGCGTGTGGCCGTAGCGTTCGAGGGCGAAATCTTCGAAGTACAGCGGGTAGGCCGACATGTTGGTCGGCTCCCAGCAATAGTCGAAGTGCGGGAAGTTGCGGGTCGGAAAATCATTGATCGAGCTGACGACCCGCGCGGTGTCGCGCAGGTCGATTTCCAGAGGACACTCGGGACAGCTTAGTCGCCCGGCGACCGGGCCGTCGGGACCGAGCACGTCGCAATCGGGACAATCGGGGCTGCCCGGCCGCGGGCAGAGGTTGTAGCAGCGGTCCCTCTCGAGCACTTCGGGATCGGGCTCGTAGTCGAAGTACGGGTTGATCTGGCGAATTTGCTTGAAGGGTCGCGTGATTTGTGTCCGTAGTCGCTCGCGGCGGGCGGCCACGTCGTCGCCGGCTGACGATTGTCGATCGTATGCCCGGTTTTGTGCAACGACCGGCGATTTCGGCGCGGGAAGATCGAACGAGTTGGTTGGGTAGGTCGGGCCGCTATCGGTGCTGTCAGACCCGTCGGCCGAGCGTGCTGCTGCGTCTGTACCCAGTGTGTCCGATTCGACCTGGCTGGAGGGTTCTTCGAACCCGGCCGGCCGAATCGCTTGACGAGTCTTCTTTGTTGTGCGGTTTGCCGGCGGGTTGCCGAGAATCTTATTCGCAGCCAGTCGAAAGACCGGCGGCGCCGGTTCGGCTGGTTTCGTCGCGTTCAGGCGGGCGGCGCCCGTTGAGCTGTCGGCCGCCGTTGCGAGAGGCTCCTGCCAGCGGGCATGCCCCCCGCGGTTGCCGGTCGGGTGCGTCGTGGCGCGAATGGTTTCGTCGCCGCGTGCGGCGGCAGTCGCGAGGGCGACGAGCGCGACGACGGCCAGCGTCAGCCGCGCCCCGTCGGCGCACGTCAGCTCAGCGGATGTCAGCATGCTCGACCGTGTAATTGGGAGCTTCCTGAGTGATGGCGATGTCATGCGGATGGTTCTCCCTCACCGAGGCCGGCGAGACCTGAATGAATCTGGCTTCCGTGCGCAATTCCGCGATCGACCGCACGCCGCAGTATCCCATTCCCGCTCGCAGTCCGCCGATGAGCTGGTACAGGAAGTTGTGCAGTTGACCTTTGTAAGCGACGCGACCTTCGACCCCTTCGGGGACAAGTTTGGAAACTCGCTTCGGGTCTTCATCAGATACGCTCTGTCGATAACGCTCGCTGCTGCCATGCATCATGGCCCCCAGCGAACCCATCCCACGATATTGTTTGAAGCTGCGTCCCTGGTAAAGAATCATTTCTCCCGGGCTTTCTTCGAGCCCGGCCAGGAGGCCCCCCAGCATGACGGCGTGGGCGCCGGCCGCGAGGGCCTTGGTAATGTCGCCGCTGTAACGAATCCCTCCGTCGGCAATGATCGGTACGTCGGAGTCGACGACGGCTTTCGCGGCATTGGCGACTGCCGTCAACTGCGGGACACCGACCCCCGAAATGATCCGCGTGGTGCAGATCGACCCCGGGCCGATCCCCACCTTGATGGCGTCGGCACCGGCCCTGAGCAGGGCCATCGCTCCTTCGGTTGTCGCCACGTTGCCGGCGATCACGTCGATCGTCCAGCGGCGTTTGATCTCTTTGACTGTTTCCACGACGTTGAGCGTATGGCCGTGGGCACTGTCCACAACCAGAACGTCGACTCCCTTTTCCAACAGCTTCTCAACTCGAGCAAAGTCGTTTACGCCCACCGCCGCCCCCACCCGCAATCGTCCACGGGCATCCTTGCAGGCTTGCGGAAATCGTAAATTCTTGTCGATGTCCTTGATCGTGATTAATCCCTTCAATTGATATTCTTCGTCAACCAGCAGCAGTTTCTCGACCTTATTTTCTCGAAGGATCCGCTGGGCGTCGAACAGACTGGTGTTTTCCGGGGCTGTGACCAGCTTGTCTTTGGTCATCACCTCGGAAATGCGGGTCTCTTTCGACTCCAGAAACCGCAGGTCGCGGCGTGTCAGAATCCCTTTGAGGATCCCGTTTTCGGTAATCGGGACCCCACCGATGTTCCGCTTCTCCATGATTTCGGCGGCCTGCCCGACGGTGGCATCGGGGGGCAGCGTGAGCGGGTCGACGATCACGCCGTGCTCGCTCCGCTTGACGCGATCGACCTCCAGCGCCTGCTGGTCGATCGACAAGTTTTTATGGATGATGCCGATTCCCCCCTCTTGAGCGAGGGCGATCGCCATTTCGCTTTCGGTGACGGTATCCATCGGGCTGCTCACGATCGGCACGTTAAGCTTAATGCCTCTCGTGAGCCACGTGCTGACGTCGACCGAGGCCGGCAGAATCTCGCCGTAGCCCGGTTCGAGCAGAACGTCGTCGAACGTGATCCCGCGGTAAGCGATGCGATCTTCCATGTGTGACTCCTGTCAGGCGGACGTATTCAACTTGGTTGTAATATTCTGTGAGCCAGGGATGTGCGGGAATGACGAAGGTCGAAATTCAAATGTCTAAGGAAAATCAAACCTCAAAAGTTCAAAAAGCACGGATTGCCCCTTTTTTGTTTTTCAAATTTTGTCTTTCCTTAGACATTTGCATTTCAGATTTCGTCCTTCGTTCATTCGTCACTCTCTTCCTCTGAAACAGCATCGAATCCCTTCACCAACGGCTGCATCGCTTGCGACAGCCGCACCAGTGTCGGGATGTCGAGCTGTTCGGCCCGGGCGCCGTCGGGCAGTCGCAGGGGATTCAAGGCGGCATCGACTGCAGACTTATCCATTTGTTTGCGGTACATGCCCACCACCACGCTTCTCAGCGACTTGCGACGCTGCGAAAACAGCCGGCGGACGAATTCATGAAAAAACTGCCGATCGCCGATCGATTCCCGCAGCAGAGGGTCGGGTGCCACACGGACAATCGCCGAATCGACCTGTGGCCGGGGCCAGAAGACCTTCGGACCCAGCTTCTTAAGCACTTTCAGGTCACACTGTGATTGTAACCAGACCGACAGCGCACTGTAATCGTCAGACCCCGGCGCTGCCCGCATGCGCTGCGCCAGCTCCCACTGAATCGTGACGATCATCAGCGACCACGGCAGGTCGGTAGCGACCAGATTGGAAATCACCGGGGTGGCGATGCAGTACGGCAGGTTCGCCACCAGTTTGAGCGTGCGGCCGGGGCGGCTGGCGAGTTTTTCGGCAATCGTCGCCAGCACCATCTCGGATAGGTGGTTTTTGTTGCGAAGCGCATCGGTTCGCAGCAGCGTCACATTCGAATACTGCGACGTGGCTGCCCTGGCGAACTCCTGCACGCGGGGGTCGATCTCGACCGACACGACCTCGCCGGCCGATTGCGCGAGAAACGCCGTCAGCCCGCCGGTCCCCGACCCGATCTCGAGCACCACATCCTGCGGCCCCACTTGTGCCTGGTCGACGATGTAGTCGAGCAGGTTCAGGTCGATCAGAAAGTTCTGCCCCAGGTCATGGCGCGGATGAATTCCCTGGTGCTGAAAGAGCGACATCAGGTGCGATCGCGTTTGCCGCTCGATGGGTCTCATGGTGCTTGCAACATTCGTCATTCAGGACGCAGCAGTTTCTCGACGTACTTTGCCAGAATGTCAGTTTCGATGTTGACGGTGTCCCCCGGCTGCCGCAGGCCCAGCGTCGTCACGTCGAGCGTATGCGGGATCAGGGCCACGCTGAATCGCTCACGCTCGACGTCGACCAGCGTCAGGCTGACGCCATCGACGGCGACCGAGCCTTTGGGCACCATCTGTCGCGCCAGTGCTGCGGGAACGCCAAACCAGATCGTAACCCATTCACCGCTGGCGAGCACCTGCTCGACGCGGCCTGTGCCGTCGACGTGCCCCTGAACGAAATGCCCACCCAGCCGACCGTTGACCGAAAGCGAGCGTTCGAGGTTCACGCGTGCGCCCGGTGCGAGGCTGCCCAGACCGGTCTTGGCCAGCGTCTCGGGGCCGGCCTGAAATACCCAATGGGAAGGCGCGATCTCGACGACGGTCAGGCAGCAGCCGTTGATCGCCACGCTGTCGCCCAGCGCACAACCGTCGCGCAGATCGATTGGCGGCGCAATCGAAAGCCGAATCCCTGCACCTTCCGTAGCGACCTGGGCGACGATCCCCAATCCCTCGACCAAACCTGTAAACATCTCCTCCCCATCGGCTTTGTTACAGCATCTCCAGCGTCGGCATCGAGGGGGTTTCCAGCAGCGAGCGGGCGATTTGCATCGCCACCTGTTCGCACATGTGCAGCAGATACGAACGCGACGGGCTCCCCTCGGCGATCGCCGCGCGAATCTGGCCGGCGTCGCCGTTGATGCGAATGCCCGGCTCCATTGGTATTTCACCCAGAAAGGGGACGCCCCTCTCGGCGGCCGCCTGCCTGGCGCCGCCGCGGCCGAATGCGTCGCCGCTCATGTTCTCGACGATCCCCAGCACGGGAATTTTCACTTTGCGAAACATGTTGAGGGCTTTGACCGCGTCGAGCAGCGCCAGTTTTTGCGGCGTGCAGACGATCACGGCCCCGGCCAGCCCCAGCAGTTGCGACAGCGTCAGCGCGATATCGCCCGTTCCCGGCGGCAGGTCGATGATCAGGTAGTCGAGTTCGCCCCAGGCGGTTTCCTGCAAAAACTGTTGAATCGTCCGGTGCAGAATCGGGCCCCGGACGATCACCGGATCTTCGGCCGCGATCAAAAAGCCCATCGACATCAGCTTGAGCCCGTCCGCATCGATCGGGCTGATGCGGCGCACAACCTGGCCGTCGGGACCGGCCTGCTCGACGATCTCGGGTCGTTGGTTGACCCCCAGCAGGTGTGGCACACTGGGTCCGTAAATGTCGGCGTCCATCAGGCCGACTTTCGCACCGTACGACTGCAAGCCCACCGCCAGCACCGCAGCGACCGTGCTTTTCCCGACGCCCCCTTTGCCGCTGCCGATGGCGATCACGTTCTTGGCTCGCAAGCCGATCGCACCCCCGGTTTCTTTCCCTTTGACCTTCCACGAATACGTCACGCCGACCGGCCCGGCTGCAGGCAGCCGCGCGTTGAGAACGGCCTCAATCGCGGCTGTGATTCGCTCGCGCCTCGGATAGGCCGGAGTCGGCAGTTCGATGTCGATTCGAACCGCCGAGTCGCTTCCGATGCGCACCTCGCGCACCATGCTCAGCTCGACCAGATTGCGACCGATTTCGGGATCATTGACGTCCCGCAGGGACTCACGGACCTGAGACTCATTCACGCTGGCATCACTCATGGATTGGTTCTACCACGCCTGCGATTGCATCGCAATTGCCGCGGCGGGGCAGACCGCTTCGCAGACGGTGCAACTGATGCACAATTGCGGGGCGACGACGATTCGAGAATGGGGGGCGATGGCGAGACACTCGGTCGGGCAGGCCCGCAGACAGTCGCCGCACAACGTACAGCGGCGCGCGTCGATCTGAGGGAGGATTTGGCGGGGCATAACGAAATTGTAATCGATTGCCGGGGACGACGCAGTGCGCCGTAGCACATGCGTCCCGCTTGTGGCCCAACTTGCGAAATAGGACCGGACTGGCGGGTGGGACGCCGGTGTGTCGGAGCAAGCGAGGACGCTTGCTCTACGGATTGGCTGGCACCTTCGCTCTCCTTGACGAAAACCCCGGCGCCCGTCGACAATTATCGCTCGCATCAGCCGCAGGCGCAATGACGGCGCGATTGATACTCGGAGAGCAGCATCGTGACCGAAGTCGCCGTGGAGCACAACTTCCCGCTTGGAATCGCGGGATTTTCATTTGCCGACTTGTATGAACCGAGCCGACTCGGCGATTTGCACCAGGCATTCTGGAAGGAGGCGGCGGCCCGCCGGCCGGAAATTGACCAGCGGTTCAGGCAGATTGAGTTCGACCGCTTGACGAAGCCCGAACAGTCCGAGCTGCTGATCGAAGTCGCTGAAATTGTCGGCGACTTCATCGCGCGGCTGTTTGACGTTGAGCCGGCGACCCGTACCCTTCGCGGCGAGATCGGTGACCTGCAGCCGATTTTTCGCTTCAAAAGCGATTTTCTGCGGACTCGCGTGCTGAAGCACTTCGACCAGCCTGCGGTTGACGAGGCGCTGTTCCGCGAACTCGATGACGAGCGGCTGCGCCTCGTGGCGGCGGCGCCCCCGCGGCCCGACCCCGAGATTCGCTTTGCCGAAACCGTGCTGGCGCTGCTGGATTGCGAAAAGGCGCTGGCCGCGGGAACGAACGAGTCCGACGTACACGAGTTCGCATCGAACCTGTGCCGGCATCGCACGGAAGCGACGCTTTCAGAGCGGATCCAAAAGGCTCTGCAGGTCCTGGGTGAGTGGTGCATCCAGGTGAATGCCGACCCGGTGCGGCGCAAGCAGGTCGAGAGTTGGGTCTCGTTCATCCGCCCGCACAAGCTCGATTTCGAGCACCTGGTCGAGGTCGATCGGCTGCGCAGCGACCTGCCCGAAGCCTTGTCGGGTCCGGAACACGATCGCCGCCTGCGCGACGGATTTCGATTGACCGACCCACGCATGACCCGCAAAGAGACGCTGCGCGAGGTCGATTACTGCATCATTTGTCATCCGCGGCAGAAGGATTCGTGCTCGCACGGGTTGCACGGCGCGGGTGCGGTGTATCAGCTCAATCCACTGGGGATTCCGCTGACCGGCTGTCCGCTCGAAGAGCGCATCTCTGAGATGCACGAGCTGTACAAGCGCGGCGAGGTGATTGCCGCGCTGGCGATGGTCATGCTCGACAACCCGATGTGCCCCGGCACCGGGCATCGGATCTGCAACGACTGCATGAAGGGCTGCATTTTTCAGAAGCAGGATCCGGTCGACATCCCACAGGCCGAAACCGGCGTCGTCAGCGAAGTGCTCGACCTGCCGTTCGGTTTCGAGATTTACAGCCTGCTGACCCGATTCAACCCGCTCAATCACGCCCGCCCCTATGCACTGCCTTACCAGGGGGTCGATGTGCTGGTCGTCGGCCTGGGACCGGCCGGTTATACGCTGGCGCATTTCCTGGCGAACGAAGGCTTCGGAGTCGTCGGCATCGATGGCTTGAAACTCGAACCGGTTGCCGACAATCTGGTCGGTCGCGGCACCGCGTGCCCCCTGCCGATTCGCGACTTTTCGACACTCAAGACGAATCTCGACGAGCGACTCGTGATGGGCTTCGGGGGGGTGTCGGAGTACGGAATCACCGTCCGCTGGGACAAGACTTTCCTGGCGGTGATGTACCTGACCCTGTTGCGCCGACGGAACGCCCGGTTTTACGGCGGCGTGCGCTTCGGCGGCACGCTCAAGATCGACGACGCCTGGGAGCTGGGCTTTCGTCACGTGGCACTGGCCGCCGGCGCCGGTAAGCCGACCGTGATTTCGATGAAGAACAACCTGATCCGCGGGATTCGCACCGCCAGCGATTTTCTCATGGCCCTACAACTGACCGGTGCATTCAAGCGGTCGTCGCTGGCCAGCTTGCAGGTGCGATTGCCGGCCGTCGTGATCGGCGGGGGCCTGACGGCGATCGACACGGCGACCGAGATGCTGGCGTACTATCCGGTACAGGTCGAAAAGGCGCTGGCGCAATTCGAACACCTCGCGGCCCAATTCGGCGAAGCGCAGGCGTGGGGCATGTGCGATCCCGAAGAAATCGCGATCCTGCAGACGTTTCTCGAACATGGCCGCGCCGTGCGCGCCGAACGCGACGGTGCGCGCCGCGAAAACCGCCCCCCCGACCTCGTCTCGTTGTGCCGGTCGTGGGGAGGTGTATCCATCGTCTATCGCAAGCGCCTCACTGATTCGCCCGCCTATCGGCTGAACCACGAAGAAGTCGCCAAAGCGTTTGAAGAGGGAATCGACTTTGTCGAGGGCCTGACCCCGACCGAAGCGGTTCCCGATCGGTTTGGCGCGGTCGAGGCCCTGAAGCTCAGGCGCGCCGACGGCGGCGAAGTCGTGCTGCCGGCGCGCGCCGTATGCGTCGCCGCGGGCACGACCCCCAACACCGTCTACGAGCGCGAGTTGCCGGGCACGTTTCAGCTCGATCGCGACGGACGCTTCTTTCGAAAACATCGGCTGGTCGCCGATCAAGGCGGATGGAAGCTCCAATCGGTCGACACGCCGTCGCGCGAGGCGTTCTTTCTGTCTTACGAGAATCAGGGCCGCTACGTGTCGTTTTACGGCGACAATCACCCTGACTATGCGGGTAACGTGGTGAAAGCCATGGCGTCAGCCAAGCATGGGGTTGGGCAGGTCGTGCGGCTGTTCGCCGACGAAATCGCCAAAGCCGAATCGAATCCGACTCCATTGGAGAAATTTGAGCGACTGTCGAAAACCCTCGATGAAGCGCTCGTGCCGCGCGTCGTCGAGGTGCGGCGACTGACCCCTAAAATCGTCGAAGTCATCGTGAAAGCCAGGTTCGCTGCCCGCCAGTTCGAGCCGGGGCAGTTCTACAGGCTTCAGAACTACGAATCGCGTGCGGCCGTGGTCGATGGGGTGCGGCTGACGCTCGAAGGTCTCGCTTTAACCGGCGCTTGGGTCGACAAAGAGCGCGATTTGCTGAGCTTGATCGTGCTCGAAATGGGGGTCAGCTCGCGACTGTGTGCCTTGCTCGCACCGGGCGAGCCGGTGGTCGTAATGGGTCCCACCGGCACCCCCAGCGAGACGCCTGGGGGCGAGACTGTGCTGCTGGTTGGCGGAGGCCTGGGAAATGCCGTGCTGTTCTCGATCGGCAAGGCGTTCCGCGAGCGCGGTTCGATGGTCTTGTACTTTGCCGGTTACCGCAGCCAGGACGATCTGTTCATGCAGGAAGCGATCGAAGACGCCACCGACCAGGTGATCTGGGCCGTCGACTCGGGTGAGCCGATCGTCCCGCGACGCCCGCAGGATCTTTCATTCGTGGGCAATATCGTTCAGGCGATGCTGGCTTACGCGAAGGGCGACCTGTGCGAGCGGTGCGAGGTGAACCTGTGCGACGTCGATCGGATCATCGCCATCGGCTCCGACCGGATGATGTCGGCCGTGTCAGAAGCGCGGCACGGCGTGCTGCAGCCGTATCTCAAGCCGGGGCACGTCGCCATCGCTTCCATCAACTCGATGATGCAGTGCATGCTCAAAGAGGTCTGCGGGCAGTGCCTGCAGCAGCACGTCGATCCGCAGACGCACCTGCCGACCGAGGTGGTGTTTTCGTGCTTCAATCAGGATCAGCCGATGGACGCGGTCGATTTCGCGAATTTGCGACAACGACTGAAGACCAACAGCGTCGCCGAAAAGCTGGCGAATCGATTTCTGGATTGCCTGATGGCGGCGGGCGGGGCCGAGGGCGGAGCGGCTTCACGATAGCAGTTGATTAACATTACTTCGAGGCTCAAGAGATGTCACCGGAGGTCGGGAATCGTTCGACCGCCGTTGTGCCTCAATTGTCGATTGATTCGTTATGTTGTCTGTTGCTTCCACGGTCGGTCGCCCCTACCGGGGCTTTGGGGGCGGAGGTGATTCGAACCTGGGGCTGCCGCCCTCGTTGTTACACACATCTTTGAGTTATCCATCATCGCCGGGGCCAAAGGTCTCCCAGCAGAGGGCCATGTCGTGCATTCGTTGCAGTCCCTTCCAGATCGTTTCGGCTCCGGGTTCGTCCGAACGGGGGCGGTTCA